>JBLMYD010000051.1:0-7644 GCA_050258095.1 Chloroflexota bacterium | reverse complement strand
GATCTCCTCGCGCACCTCGAGGTCGTTCTCCTCCAGCGTGCGGCCGGTGGCGACGAGGTCGACGATGCCGTCGGCGAGGCCGATCAGCGGCGCCAGCTCGACCGAGCCCTTGACCTCGATCACCTCGACCTGATGCCCGGTCGACTCGAAGTGACGCTGCGCCGTGCGCGGGTACTTGGTCGCGATCCGCATCATGCCGAGGCGGCGCTCGGACTCGCCGAGCCGCTCGTCGCCCTTGCGGCCGGCGAGCACCATGCGGCAGCGGCCGAAGCCGAGGTCGAGCAGCTCGTAGACGACGCGATCGGCCTGCTCGAGCAGCACGTCCTTGCCGGTGATGCCGACGTCGGCCGCCCCCGCCTCGACGTAGGTCGGGACGTCGGAGGGCCGCATCGTCACCAGCACGATCCCGTCGGCCTCGAAGATCAGCGAGCGCGACTCGCCACGCAGCTCCGCGGTGTCGATCCCGATCGCGTCGAGCGCGTCGAGCGATTCCCCGAAGAGCGCGCCGCGCGGCACCGCCAGCTTCAGCGGCCCGTCGGCCTTGGCGCGGCCCAAGCCGGCGACCTCGACGCTCACGATCCACCGCCTCCGTCTCGCGATTCCTCCTCCATCTGGGCTACGTGGACGCGCTCCAGGTAGAGGGCGAAGCCCGCCGCCGGCTGGTTGACGCCGAAGCGCTCGAGCAGGCCGTCGTAGCGGCCGCCGCCGCCGAGCACGTGGCCGAGGGCCGGGTCGTAGACCTCGAGGATCGCGCCGCTGTAGTAGCCGAGGTCGCGCAGTAGGCCGAGGTCGACCTGGACCCGGTCGGCCACGCCCCGCGCTTCCAGCGCCCCCAGTGTCTTGTCGAGGCGGGCGCTGGCGCGCTCGACCGCGCCGCCCCCGAGCGAGCGGGCCTCGTCGAGCACCTCGCGCCCGCCGCGCAGCTGCGAGAGGGCCATGCAGGTCGCCACCTGCTCGTCGCCGATGCCGTCGACCGAGGAGAGCGCCTCCTCCAGCCCGACGAGGTCGTGCGCGGCGAGCCGGCCGAGCACCGCTTCGCGCGCCTCGCCCTCGACGCCCAGCTCGGCCAGCAGCTGGCGGTAGAGGTCGGCGTCGCCGATCCCGATCACGGCGCGGCTGAGGCCGGCCGCGTCCAGCGTCGCCTCGAGCACCTCGACGACCTCCGCCGTGCCGTCGGGCGCCGGCGCGCCGATCAGCTCCACCCCGGCCTGGGCGAACTCGCGCATCTGGCCGCGCTGCGGGCGCACGGCGCGGAAGGCGTTCGCCAGGTAGCAGAGGCGCAGCGGCATCTCCGCCCCGGCGTAGCGGCCGGCGACGAGACGCGCGATCGGCACGGTCATGTCCGAGCGCAGGGCGAGCAGGTCGCCGCGCTCGTCGAAGAAGCGGTAGGCGGAAGCCGCGGTGCGCCCGTCGCCGCGGGCCAGCACCTCGTCGTACTCGATCGCCGGCGTCGAGACCTCGCCGTAGCCACGGCTCTCGAACACCTCGATCATCGCCAGGTGCAGCCGGCGCAGCTCGCGCATCTCGTCCGGCAGGACGTCGCGGGTGCCTGGGGGGATCGGGTGGATCATCCGCCGCACCTTACGAGAGTGGGCGGGAAAGCCCTGCTAGTGCCGCGTCCGGCAACGTTGACCCGCTTCTGGCGAGCGAAAGCCGAGCCTGGGTAGGACGCAGGGAGGCGGAGTAGCAGCGCTACTTCGCCGACCGAGGACGACGCCAGGCGAAGGCTTGCAGCCGTCAGAACGGGGCGAACGTTGGCTGACACGGCACTAGGCCGGGACCTCTGAGGAAACCCGTTCGATCCGGGCGCCGAGGCCGCGCAGGCGCTCGTCGATCTGCTCGTAGCCGCGGTCGATCTGACGGATGTTGCCGATCTCCGAGGTGCCGTCGGCCGCCAGGGCGGCGATGAGCATCGCCATCCCGGCGCGGATGTCGGGGCTCTCGACGCGTTCGCCGTGAAGACGGCTCGGACCGCTGACGATCGCCCTGTGGGGATCGCACAGCGTGATCCGAGCGCCCATCGCGACGAGCTTGTCGACGAAGAAGAGGCGGTTCTCGAACATCTTCTCGAAGATCAGGATCTCGCCGTCGGCCTGGGTGGCGAGGGCGAGGGCGATCGACGTCAGGTCGGCGGGGAAGGCGGGCCAGGGGCCGTCCTCGATCTTTGGGATCGCGTCGCCGAGGTCGGCCTGGACGCGCAGCCGCTGCCCCGGCGGGACAACCACGTCGTTGCCCTCGATCTCCGATCGCAGCCCGAGGCGGCGGAACTGCCGCCGCGTCATCACGAGGTCGGCGGGCTCGACGTCCCTGATACGGATGTCGCCGCCCGTCGCCGCAGCGAGCGCCATGAAGCTGCCAACCTCGATGTGGTCGGCGCAGATCGTGTGTTCGGCGCCGCCGAGCCGGTCGCGGCCGTGGACGGTCATCACGTTCGAGCCGATCCCTTCGACCCTGGCGCCCATCGCGCTCAGCAGCCGGGCGAGGTCCTGGACGTGCGGCTCGCAGGCGGCGTTGCCGATCGTCGTCGGTCCCGGCGTCAGCGCGGCCGCCATCAGCGCGTTCTCGGTCCCCATCACCGAGGGCTCGTCCATGAAGATGTGGCAGGGGCGCAGACCGTCCGCCGGCGCGCTCAGCTCGATCCAGCGGTCGCCCTCGACGCGGGCGCCGAGGTCTTTGAAGGCGTCGAGGTGGGCGTCGAGGCGGCGACGGCCGATGAAGTCCCCCCCGGGGGGCGGCATCCGCGCCTCGCCGAAGCGGGCCAGCAGCGGCCCGGCGAGCAGGAAGGATGCGCGAATCCGCTTCGAGAGGTCCTCGTCGACCGAGACGTCGGCGACCCCGGCCGCGCAGAGGCGGACGCCGTTGTCGGAGGTCCACTCGACCTCGACGCCGAGACGTTCGAGCAGGGCGACCTGGGCCTCCGTGTCGCGGATGCGCGGCACGCGCTCCAGCACGAGGTCCTCCTCGGTGAGCAGGCAGGCGGCGAGGATCGGCAGCGCCGCGTTCTTGTTGCCGGCGACGGTCAGCTCGCCGGAGAGCGGCACCCCGCCCTCGATGACGAATGTCTCCATCAGCGCTCGTCCTTCATCGTCCGGCTAGGGTAACGGCAGGCATGGGAAGAGGCGCCAAAATCGCGATCGGGGTCGTCGTCGTGCTCGCCGCGCTGCTCGCGGTCAACACCGTGGTCGTTGACCACGAAACAAAGGACGCGGGCGTGACCGAACCGGCCGGCCGCATCCTCAGCCTCCCGGGCGGCAAGATCGAGGTCGTCGAACGCGGCCGGCGGGACGCCAGCCCGATCGTCCTGGTCCACTGCTTCAGCTGCGCGATCAACTGGTGGAACCGCGTGATCCCGCGCCTGGCGCCCACCCACCGCGTGATCGCCGTCGACCTGCTCGGCCACGGCGGCTCGGAAAAGCCGACCTCGGGCTACACCATCCCCCACCAGGCGGACCTCGTCGCCCAGGCGATGGCGCGGCTGGGCGTTCGCGACGCGGTCGTCGTCGGCCACTCCCTCGGCGGCACCGTGGTCACCGCCCTCGCCGAACAGTCGCCGCAGCTGGTCCGCAAGGTGGTGATCGTCGACACCCCGCCGAACCACAAAGGAGACAGTCTCGGCCTTGTCGCCAAGCTCGGCTTCGCTCCCGTGATCGGCGAGCTCTTCTGGCGCTTCAAGCCGGACTTCGCGATCAAGAAGGGCCTCGAGGTCGCGTTCGCGCCGGGCTTCGACGTGCCCGACGAATTCGTCGAGGACGTCAAGCGGATGACCTACAGCTCCTACCACGACTCGCCCGAAGGATCGGACGACTACACCAAGGAAGAGCCACTGGACCAGCGGATGAAGAAAAGCGGCAAGCCGCTGATGGTGCTGATGGGCGCCGAGGAGCAGATCGTCAACGACCCGGCCCGGCGCCTGGCCGAATACCGGCGCACGGTCCCCGGCGTGAAGACGAAGCTGATCGCCGGCTCCGGGCACTCGCCGAACGTCGAGAAACCGGCCCTGACGGCCGCGCTGATCCTCGGATTTGCCAAACCACCCGCCAAGGGCGTACGATCGCATGCGCGAGGAGGCGTCGGCTCGAAACATGCGACCCAACGCCAGAGAAAACACTCGAAGCGCAAGCGAAAGGCGAACGCATCCGTACGCCCTGCTGGCGCTGGCAGCGCTGCTGGCGCTGGCGGTTCCGGCGGCAAGTAACGCCAAGTCGCCGCCTCGGGTCCTGCGCGTCGGCAAGTACCACGGCATCCGCGGCAAGCTCAAGACGATCCAGGCCGCCGTCGACAAGGCCGAGCCAGGCGACTGGATCCTCGTCGGGGCGGGCGACTACCACGAACGCGGCGACAGGGCGCATCCGCCGAACGGCGTGCCGCCGGCGGGGGTGCTGATCACCAAGGCCCACATCCACCTGCGCGGCATGAACCGCAACGGCGTCACGGTGGACGGCACCAAGCCGGGCTCCTCGCGCTGCTCGCGCAAGCCGGGGGCGCAGGACTTCGGCGTCAAGGAGAACGGCGCCCCGGTCGGCCGCAACGGGATCGTCGCCTACAAGGTGAGCGGGGTCAGCATCGAAAACCTCACGGTCTGCAACTTCCTCGCCGGCAAGGATGAGAGCGGCAACGAGATCTGGTGGAACGGCGGCAACGGCAGCGGCAAGATCGGCATGGGGAAGTTCCGCGGCACACACCTGAACGCGACCTCGACCTTCTACAACGGCGACGAAGGCGTCTCGGCGGCCTACGGGATCTTCACCAGCAACGCCAAGGGGCCGGGCCTCTGGAGCCAGACCTACGCCAGCAACTTCAACGACTCCGGCTACTACGAGGGCGCCTGCCGCCAGGTCTGCAACCTGACGATGCGCAAGGCCTGGGCCCAATACAGCGCCCTCGGCTACTCGGGGACGAACTCGGGCGGCAAGATCGTCGTCAAGGAATCGGAGTTCGACCACAACCAGGACGGCTTCGACACGAACAGCCAGAACAACGACGACGCGCCCTCGCCGCAGGACGGCAGCTGCCCGAACGGCGGCACGAGCCCGATCACGCACACGATCTCCTGCTGGGTCTTCATGGACAACTACGTCCACGACAACAACAACCCCAACGTGCCCGGCGCCGGCGTCGCCGGCGCGGCCCCCGTGGGCACCGGGATCTCGATCTCGGGCGGTCGCTTCGACACCGTGATCGGCAACCGCATCGTTCACAACGGCGCCTGGGGAGTGCTGCTCGTGCCCTTCCCCGACACGGGCACGCCGCCGCCGGTGGCGCACTGCGAGGGAGGCGTCGAAACGGGCGCCCTCGGCTACGGCTGCCTCTACGACGACTGGGGGAACCAGATCTTCGAAAACCAGTTCTCCCAGAACGGCTTCTTCGGCAACCCGACCAACGGCGACGTCGGGCAGATCGCCTTCTTCGGCGGCAACCCCGTCAACTGCCTGCGCCGCAACAAGCTGCCCGACGGCGTCTCGCCCGAATCGCTGCTGACGAACACCTGCGGGACGGTCGGCAGCGGCGAGATCAACCCGCCGCTGCTCGCCCAGGTCGAATGCAACACGCAGATCCTCGGGCCGACGTCCTGCCCGCCCGGCTCCGAATATCCGCGCCGAACCCAGGTCAAGATGCACGGCCTGCCCAAGGCCAAGAAGCTGCCGACGATGGGCAACCCGTGCAAGGGCGTGCCGCACAACCCCTGGTGCCCGGTGAAGGGCAGGAAGCGCTGACGGCACAAACCGCTTTGGCAAGCCATTTGCGGCGCTATCATGCAAGAAGCCCTGCAGTCTCGGGCTTCCATCCGGAGGCCTCCGTACAGTCGAACCTATGTTCGATACGAGAAAGACCCACATCAGCCACCAGGTAGCCGACGCGGTCGACCTGGCGATCGACTTCGCAACGCTCGGCGAGTACGGCCTCGAGCCCGTCAGGCCCGCCGCGCGCCCCTGCGAGACCCGCACTCGGACCGCCGGCCGCCGCAGCACCGGCGCCTGGCGCTCGGCGATCGACCACTTCGCCGCGCACTGACCCGCCGGGCACGCGACGAGCTGCAATAGGCTCAACCGCCGTGCGGGAGTGGTTGAGCAAACGACGACGCAGGGCTTGGATGGCCGCGCTGGCGGTCGTAATCGCCGTCGCCCTCCTCGCCTTCGCCGCGATCGCGAGCTGGCACTTCTCCTCGGTCGTGATCGTGCCCGATCACGCGGAGTGGCCCCTGGAAACCCGGGTCGAAGCCGTCGAGCCCGGGCGCATCGTCCTCTCGCGCGACGAGGACAGCAGCCGCCCCGGGTTCTACGGGCTCGACTGGCAGGCCGGCCACGCGATCGCCGGCAAGATCCTGGCCGAGGACGCCGACACGGTGACGCGTCGCCTCAGCGACGTGCGGGGCTATCTCGTGCCGGACATCGACGTCAGGTTCGACAGTCACGTCTACGCCGGCGATCCGCGCCAGGCACTCGGCCTTCCCTTCCGGTCGGTGGGGATACCCGACGCCCTCGGCCCGATGCCGGCCTGGCTGATCCCGGCCGCATCGGGAAGCTCGCAGCGTACTGGCCGTACCTGGGCCATCGTCGTGCACGGGCACAACGACAACCGGCAGAACGACCTGCGAATCGCTCCCACCCTGCGCCGGGCAGGGCTCACCTCGCTGCTGATCTCCTACCGCAACGACCTCGGCGCGCCGCGAAGTTCCGACGGCCTCTACCACCTGGGCGAAACCGAGTGGCGGGACCTGGCCGCCGCCGTCCGCTACGCGCTCCACCGCGGCGCCAGGCGCGTCGTCCTGATCGGCTACTCGATGGGCGGCGCCCTGATCGCGCAGTTCATGCAGCGCTCTCCCCTCGCCGATCGCGTCGCCGCCCTGGCTCTCGACGCACCGGTGCTCGATTGGCGCTCCGTGATCGAGTTCAACGCCGAACAGATGGGCCTCCCCGGCTTCCTCGCCCAGCCGGTCGAGTGGGCGATCGACGCCCGGATCAGCCCCGACTGGGGCGGCCTCGACGCCCTCGACCACCCCGAGGCCTTCCACCTCCCGATCCTGCTCTTCCACACCGCCGAAGACGATCTGGTCCCGATCTCCGACAGCGAAGCCCTCGCCCGTGAGCTGCCCCGCTGGGTGACCTACTACCGCATCCCCACGGGCGGCCACACCGAGGCCTGGAACGTCAACCCCCGCCTCTACGACCGCCGTCTGGAGCGCTTTCTGGGGAAAACGACCAGCGGCCCGCGACTAGAAGTCGCGGGCCGCTGAATGCAGAACCGGCGGCGACCTACTCTCCCAGGAGGTTGCCCTCCAAGTACCATCGGCGCTGAGAGGCTTAACTGCTCTGTTCGGAATGGGAAGAGGTGTCTCCCTCTCGCTATGCACCACCGGAAATATTGCGAGACGGCCCCGGTGGAGCTTGAAAACCGCACAAGACCAGAGGTAAAAACATCCGTCAAGCCCTCGACCCATTAGTACCGGTCAGCTGAGCGTGTCACCACGCTTGCACCGCCGGCCTATCAACCTGGTGGTCTACCAGGGGTCTTACTCCCTCAAGGGGATGGGAGAGCTCATCTCGAGGACGGCTTCCCGCTTAGATGCCTTCAGCGGTTATCCGTACCGTGCGTAGCTAATCTGCGGTGCCCCTGGCGGGACAACAGATACACCAGCGGCACGTT
>JBLMYD010000050.1:0-4943 GCA_050258095.1 Chloroflexota bacterium | reverse complement strand
ATGGCGCACGGCACCGTCGCCGGCTATCCGGTCAAGGACGTGAGGGTGCGCCTCGTCGACGGCAAACACCACGACGTCGACTCCTCCGAGATGGCCTTCAAAGTCGCGGGCTCGATGGCCTTCCGGCAGGCCATGGAGGAGGCCGACCCGGTGCTCCTGGAGCCGATCGTGCGCCTGTCGGTGACCTGCCCGGAGGAGATCGTCGGCGACGTGATCGGCGACCTCAACTCCCGCCGGGGGCACCCGCTCGGCATGGAGCCCAACGGCTCGATGACCGAGGTCAAGGCCGAGGTGCCGATGTCCGAGGTGCTCGACTACGCGCCCGACCTGCGCTCGATCAGCGGCGGCCGTGCCGACTACGAGGTCGTCTTCGACCGCTACGAAGAGGTTCCCGCACATCTTGCTTCAAAGGTGGTCGAGGCGAGCGCCGGCAGCGCCGCATGAACTAGCTTGCGGGGGTGAGCATCTACCAGCGCGATCCGGCGGCTCCGGGGGCCAACGTGGGGCGCAGGCGAGCCCCCGTGGAGAGCGGCCTCGAGCGGGCCGTCGCGGTCTTCAACGCGAGCGAGGCGTCGCGCACGGTCGCCGGCCTCAACCGCAGCCTCGGTCGGCCGACGGTCTCGGTCGGCGCCTCGGCGGGCTCGCCGAGCGCGGTGCGGGTCACGGTGGCGTGGGAGCTGTGCTGGTACCAGTGGCGAGTCGAGCTGGGCGAGCCGGTCGGCCGCGTCAGCCAGGTGGCCAACGGCCGCGAGGTCGACGAGCTCGATCGCTCGGCGCGGCACTGGAACGCCGCCGCCGAAGGCGACGGTCGCCTGACGCTCGGCGCGCCCGTTGCCCGCTCGCGGCGGAGAGCGCGTTGGCTGCGGCGCCGCTGAAGCTCGTCGTCAACGTCGACGGCGGCGCTCGCGGCAACCCCGGCCCGGCGGCGATCGCCGCGGTCGTGCAGGACGCCGGCGGCGCAGTGCTCGAGGAGCGCGGCGAGACGATCGGGCGCGCGACCAACAACGTCGCCGAGTACCGGGCGCTGCTGCTCGGGATCGAGCGCGCGGCGGCGCTGGGAGCGAGCGAGCTGGAGCTGGTCGGCGACTCCGAGCTGGTCGTCAAGCAGGTGAGGGGCGAGTACAAGGTCAAGGACGCGGGGATGCGCGAGCTGCACGCCCGGGTGAAGGCGGCGCTGCGCGACTTCGAGAGCTGGTCGATCCGCCACGTGCGCCGCACGGAGAACGCCGAGGCGGACCGCCTGGTAAACCAGGCTCTTGATGCCTGACCCGATCGACCCCGGCGTCGACATTGGCCACGTCCACCTCAAAGTGGCCGACCTCGAGCGCTCGCTCGACTTCTACTGTGGCGTGCTCGGCTTCGAGCTGATGCAGCGCTACGGCAGCGAAGCCGCCTTCGTCTCGGCGGGTGGCTACCACCACCACATCGGCCTCAACACCTGGCACTCGAAGGGGGGCGAGCCGCCCCCGCCGGGCACCACGGGCCTCTTCCACGTCGCGATCCGCTACCCGACCCGCCGCGCCCTCGCCGACGCCCTCGACCGCCTGCGCCGCGCCGGCGTCCCCCTGCAGGGGGCATCCGACCACGGCGTCAGCGAGGCCCTCTACCTCAGCGACCCCGACGGCAACGGCATCGAGCTCTACCGGGACCGCCCGCGCGAGCAGTGGCCCGAGCCGGCGCCGGGGGAGAGGGTGGCGATGTACACCCGCCCGCTGGACTTGCAGGATCTGCTGGCCGAGCTGGGCTGAAAGCGACATACAATCACGGCGCCTCGACGGGGCAGGAACCTGAAGCAGTCCAAAAGAACAACGCGAAGCCGAGAAAGGCAACCCACCTGAAAGCTGAAGCTAATAGAATCCGCCTCCGCGCGGCTGTAGCTCAGCTGGCTAGAGCGTCTGCTTGCCATGCAGAAGGTCGTGGGTTCGAATCCCATCAGCCGCTTTCCAGGGGAACGGTGCGTGCAGGCGGATCTGACTGAGCTTGAGAACCGCCTCTGGGACGCGGCCGACGAGCTGCGGGCCAACAGCGGTCTCAAGGCTTCCGAATACGCCTCGCCGGTCCTCGGGCTGATCTTCCTCCGCTTCGCCGACGCCCGCTTCGAGGCGGCGCGGGAGCGCGTCGAGGCGAAGGGCTCGTCACGGCGGAAGGTCGGACCGTCCGACTACCAGGCCGAGGGCCTGATCTACCTGGCGCCACAGGCCCGCTATGGGGCGCTGCTCGACCTACCCGAGGGCTCCGATCTCGGCAAGGCCGTGAACGAGGCGATGCGGCTGGTCGAGAAGGACAACCCCGAGCTGAAGGGGATTCTCCCCCGTGGCTACACGGCGATCCCGAACGACACGATCGCCTCGCTTCTCCGTCACATCAGCAGCTACACCAAGGACCTCGAAGGCGACGCCTTCGGCCTGATCTACGAGTACTTCCTCGCCAAGTTCGCCCTCGCCGAGGGGCAGGGCGCGGGCGAGTTCTTCACGCCGATGTCGATCGTGCGGCTGATCGTCGAGATCATCGAGCCGTTCCACGGCCGGATCTTCGACCCGGCCTGCGGGTCCGGCGGCATGTTCGTGCACTCGGCCCACTTCGTCGAGCGCCATCGCCGCTCGCCGGGCGAGGAGCTCTCGATCTTCGGGCAGGAGAAGACCGGAGACACGGTCAAGCTGGCGAAGATGAGCCTCGCGGTCCACGGCCTCTCCGGGGAGATCGTCGAGGGCAACAGTTACTACCAGGACCCGTTCGAGAGCCACGGCCGCTTCGACTTCGTGATGGCCAACCCGCCCTTCAACGTCGACCGGATCGACAAGGCGAAGCTGGTCGACGACGAGCGCCTCCCGGACCTGCCCAAAGCCGATAACGGCAACTACATCTGGATCCAGCTCTTCGCGAACTCGCTCAACGAGACCGGCAGGGCGGGGTTCGTGATGGCCAACTCTGCCTCCGACGCCCGCCACAGCGAGGGCGAGATCCGGCGCAAGCTGATCGAATCCGGCCTGGTCGACGCGATGGTCGCGGTGGGCTCGAACTTCTTCTACTCGGTGACGCTGCCGGTCACCCTCTGGTTCCTGGACCGTGGCAAGAAGGGCACGCCGCGAGAGAAGAAGGTGCTCTTCCTCGACGCCCGCGAGGTCTACAACCAGGTCGACCGGGCCCATCGGGAGTTCACCGACGAACAGCTCGAGTTCCTGGCCGGCGTCGTCCGCCTCTATCGCGGTGAGGAGCCGGAGCTCGCCGAAGGCGAGAACGCGCTCCTCTCCGAGCGATTCCCCGACGGCGCCTACGCCGACGTCAAAGGGCTCTGCAAGGTCGCGACGATCGAGGAGATCGAGGCGCAGGGATGGAGTCTCAATCCCGGCCGCTACGTCGGCACCGAGGTCGAGGAGCTCGACGACGAGGTGTTCGAGGAGAAGCTCGCTGCCGCCCACGCCGAGCTGCGCGCGCTCGGTGCCAGGGCTCGGGAGCTGGAAGAGGGCGTGGACGAGGTGCTCAGCCGGCTGCTCGCTGAATCGACCTGAACGAGGCCGTTAGGGTCGGCTGGTCACTCTAACGTTTTTACTCCCTAACGTTAGGGTCAGGTATCCTAACTCTGTGGACATCGGGGCCTATCAGTCGACTGCGTTCGGGTCTGCCCGGCGGACGGCGGGTCGTCACGGCTACGTCGCTTTCTTCCCATCGCCGATCCCGCGTGCTCTTGATCTGCCCACCCCGACCGTGAACCTCCTCGCCGACGCCGAGGAGGCCCTGGGTCAGCTCTCGGCCGTCGGTCGCCTGGTCCCCAACCCCGACCTGCTCATTCGCCCCTATCTCCTCCGCGAGGCGGTGTCCTCGACCAGGATCGAGGGAACGCGGACGACGATCGGCGAGGTGCTCGACGTCGACGCGGCCGGCGTCAGCCCCGGAGCCGATGTCGAGGAAGTGGTCAACTACGTGGCGGCGATGCGGTGGGGAATGGACCGGATCGACGAGCTGCCGATCAGCACGCGGCTGCTCCGGGAGATGCACCGGCGCCTGATGGCGGGCGTGCGCGGACGCGACCTTGCCCCGGGCGAGCTGCGCACGACTCAGAACTGGATCGGATCACCGGGCTCGACGATCGAGTCCGCGCTCTTCGTCCCGCCGCCGCCGTCCGAGCTCTCCGACCTGCTGGCCGACTGGGAGCGCTTCGCCCATGAGGAGCCGGAGATGCCGCTGCTGGTCCAGAACGCGCTTCTCCATGCCCAGTTCGAGACGATCCATCCCTTCCTCGACGGCAACGGTCGCCTCGGGCGCCTTCTTCTCGTCTTCTTCCTCGTCGCACGGGGGAGGCTGCCGTCGCCCCTGCTCTACCTCAGTGCCTACATCGAGCGCAAGCGCGACGACTACTACCGCGCCCTGCAGGCCATGCGCGAGGAAGGCAACGTATTTGCCTGGATCGACATGTTCCTCACCGCCGTTCAGACCCAGGCGACGGACGCGGTCCAGCGCGCCGAACGGATCGTCGCCCTGCGCGAGCGCTATCGCGAGGCCGCCTCGTCGGTCGGGACTGCCAACGCCCTTGCTTTGGTCGACCTGATCTGCGAGAACCCCGTAGTGACCACCCGCGCCATCGAGAACCGCCTCGGCGTCACCCGCCCCACCGCACTACGCTTGCTGCGACGTATGGAGGAACGGGGGGTCCTGGAAGAGGCACAGGCGGGCGCTCGAGGTCAGCGGCGGTATGTGGCAAAAACGCTGCTGGAGGTCATGGTGGCCGTCGATGGATGACTGGAATGATGCCACCCTCGGTGATGTTCTCACTCTTCAGCGAGGATTTGACATCACGAAAAAAGAAGCTAGTCCGGGATTGGGAAGGCGTTCACGGGGTGTCTCCGGCCTGAGCAGGATTCCTTCCGTGTGAACGGAATCGTTCGTGTGTGCGGCGCGAGGAGGCAGCAGCCCTCTGCGAGCAAGGACCGGATGCGGTGCTGGCC
>JBLMYD010000049.1:0-10302 GCA_050258095.1 Chloroflexota bacterium | reverse complement strand
CGGCGCACCTCCTGCGGGCCCCCGGCCAGCTCGGGCTCGGCCGCGCGTACGTGAGCGGCGACATCGAGGTCGACGACATCGACGCCGTGATCAGGGTGCTCGACGGTTGGCAGCCACCGCGGCTGGGCACGCCGGAGCGGGCGCGGCTGCTGCTGAGCGCCGCTCGGGCAGCGGGCCTCACGCCTCCCCCGCCCCGCCCGAAGGCCGAGCTGCGACCCAGCGGTCGCCGGCACAGCCGGGAGCGCGACGCCCGGGCGGTGCGCCATCACTACGACGTCTCGAACGAGTTCTTCTCCCTCTTCCTCGACGAGTCGATGACCTACAGCTGCGCGATCTTCTCGCGCGGCGCCGAGACGCTGGAGCAGGCGCAGGAGGAGAAGCTGGAGACGGTCGCCCGCAAGCTGGCGCTGAAGGAGGGCGATCGGGTGCTCGACGTCGGCTGCGGCTGGGGCAGCTTCCCGCTCTGGGCGGCGACCAGGCACGGGGCGACCGTCGTCGGTATCACCCTCTCGCCGCCGCAGGCCGAGCGGGCGCGCCGGCAGGCCGAGGAGGCAGGCGTCGCCGATCGGGTCGATATCCGGGTGATGGACTACCGCGACCTGGCGGGCGAGCGCTTCGACGCGATCGCCAGCATCGGCATGGTCGAGCACGTCGGCGCGGTGCAGATCGACGAGTACGCCCGCACCCTGGCGGGACTGCTCGAGCCGGGCGGGCGCCTGCTCAACCACGGCATCGCCCGCCTGCGCCACACCGATCCTGACGCCGGTCCCTTCTCCGAGCGCTACGTCTTCCCCGACGCCGAACCGCTGCACCTCTCGCGGGTGCTGCTCGCCCTCGAGCGGGCCGGCTTCGTCACCCGCCACGTCGAGGAGTTCGGCGCCGACTACGCCGAGACCCTGCGCCACTGGGCGCGCCGCCTGGACGAAAACCTCGAGGAGGCCACCCGCCTCGCCGGCCCGGAACGGATCCGCGTCTGGCGCCTCTACCTGCGCATGGCCCGCCGCGGCTTCGAGTCGGGTTTCCTGAGCATCTATCAGGCGCGCTGCGAGCTGGCCTGATATGAGAGGTCATCCCCGGCAGGGGTTCCACTTAACCTCAATCCACCGATTCGGTAGGCGGCTTCCGTCCGACCCGAAACGAAGAATGACCTCCTGAGCAGGGAAGAAGCGACCGATTCGGGCGGTCGCGGCCTGCGTTAGGAGGTCACCTTCATGGTGCACGATGACGGGCCGGCCGGACTGGACGGCGTGCAGGTCGAGTTCGACGACGAGCGCGCGGTCTCGGGCGCCGGAGTGGCGCTGATCGCGACCCTGGCGCAGCGGCTTGGTCTTGAGGCTCTTGCCGGGCAGGTGGTGCGGTTGCGGCGCGATCGGCCGGGTGCTGCCAACGCCGGGCGCAAGGTGATGGCGCTGATCTACGCGATGGTGCTGGGGGCCGACTCCATCGAGGACGCCGATCTGCTGCGAGCGGGGAGAGCCGGCCGGCTGCTCGGTGGCTGGATCCCGGCACCCTCAACGTTGGGGACATTCCTGCGCGCCTTCACCTTCGGCCACGTGCGCCAGCTCGACAAGCTGCTCGGCCAGGCGCTGGAACGGTCCTGGCAGGCAGGCGCCGGGCCGGGTGAGGACAGGCTGGTGATCGACGTCGACAGCTTCGTCGGCGAGGTCTGCGGCCGCCTCAAGCAGGGCGCCGCCTACGGCTACACCAAGCTGCTCGGCTACCACCCGCTCCTCGCCACCCGCGCCGACACGCGAGAGGTCCTGCACATCCGCTTGCGCAAAGGCTCGGCCAACACCCAGAAGGGGATGCTGCGCTTCTGCGAGGAGCTGATCGCCCGGGTGCAGCGCGCCGGCGCTGCCGGGGAGAAGCTCTTGCGCGCCGACTCGGGGTTCTGGAACACGAAGGTCTTCGAGTACCTCGAGAAGATGGGCTGGCGCTACTCGATCGGCGTGCGGATGGCCAAGGGCCTCAGCACCGCCGTCGAAGCGATCTCCGAGGAGAGCTGGCAGGCGATCGACTACCCCGCAGAAGGCGAGGCGCAGATCGCCGAGACGACCTACGGGGGGCGGCGGCTGATCGCCAGGCGCACCCGGCTGCTCGGGGCGCAGGCCGAGCTTTGGCCTGACTGGCGCCACTTCGCCTTCATCACCAACCGAACAGAGGAGATCGCGCTGGTCGAGGCCGAGCACCGCGAGCACGCCGTCGTCGAGCAGGTGATCGCCGACCTGAAGGACCAGGCGCTTGCCCACTTTCCCTCCGGTCAGTTCAACGCCAACGGCGCCTGGGTGGTGCTCGCCTGTCTCGCCCACAATCTGCTGCGCTGGACGCAGCTGTTCGGGCTTACCGACAGCACCGTGCGCGCCGCCCGCACGCTGCGCCGCTGGCTGATCGCACTCCCCGGCCGCCTCACCTCCCACGCACGCGGCTGGACGCTGCACCTCCCGGCCCGCTGGCCCTGGCGAGCGGCGTTCACCGAGGCGCTTTCCAGGATCAGAGCGCTGCCGGCGACGGCCTGAGCTCATCTACCGACTTCACCCAGCGCGCCGAGTTATTCGGCCGCTGCGGCCTGCCCGGAACTGGCTGCGGAATGGCCTCCTTGGGCCCGTTCGGCAACCAGCCGAACGCACGGGGCGCTCCATGGCCGGCGATTCTCGTCTCACCCGTCGTCTTCGGAGGTAAATGCCCTATCCGTCAGGTGGATCGGTGGATTCGGGCTTAACTTTTTCGGTGGGTCGGGGAAGGGCTGACGCCCAGGACTCTCTACGAAAAAGTACAAGACGTTTCACCCCTACCGGGGATGACCTCTACGCCGGAAAGTCGTCAGAGACCTGAGAGATCGCCCAGTCGGCGCCGGCTTGCTTGAGCTCTTCGACGGAATAGCTGCCCGTGGCGACGCCGACGACGCGGATGCCGGCGCCGTGGCCGGCTGCGACGTCGCGCGGAGTATCGCCGACCGCGATACAGGTGCCGTCGGCGAGGGTGCCGCCGGAGACGAGCGAGCCGCGGCGCAGCGCGGCCTTGGTCACCTCGGTGCGGTCGGCCGAGTCGGAGCCGTAGCCGCCGAAGCTGAAGAAGCGGTTGAGCCGGGCGCGGGAGAGCTTGATGTGGGCGGCGGCCTCGATGTTGCCCGTGACCAGGCCGAGCAGCCGGCCGGAGTCGATCAGGCGCTCGAGCAGCTCCTCGATGCCCGGCATCACCCGGTAGCCGTCCGACTCGGCGACTGCGTCGGGCAGGTGCTTGAGGTAGCTGCCGACCGCCCTGGCTCGCTCTTCCGGGCTGCCCTCCCTGCCGACCGCCTCGCGGAAGACGACCGCCGCGATCTCGGGATCGGTCATGCCGGCGTCGGTCCGTTCGGCGACGTTGGCCTCGACCCCGTAGAGCTCCTCGAAGGCGCGCTGCCAGGCGACTCCTCCCGCCCCACCGGTGACCAGGATCGTGCCGTCAATGTCGAAGAGGACGGCGCGGGGCGCCGGGCCGTCGCTACTCACCGAGCAGGTCCCGCTGGCTCAGCCAGTAGAGCAGCGCCAGGGCGGGAAGGCAGATGACGGCGGCGGCGAGGAAGACGACGATCACCGAGGCGAGGGTGTCGGGCGGAGCCGCCGACTGAGTGATCTTCAGCGAGGTCGGCAGTAGGTAGGGGAACTGGGCGACGCCCCAGCCCCAGATCACTGCCGCGACCGCGCCCGCGGCGAGCGGTCGCAGCGGCCGGCGCCAGCCGCGCAGCAGCGAGGCGAGGACGCCGAGGCCGCAGAGGGCGGAGAGGATCACCAGCGGCAGGCCCTGGTCGACGAGGCGGTCGAAGACGTAGCGCGCTTCCGAGTGCAGGGCGAATACCCCGGCGACGGCGAGGGCGCCGGCGACCAGCGCGGCGGCGAGGGCGCGGCGCACGAAGTAGCCCTCGAGGTCGGCGTCGCCCGCCCGGCGCGCGTCGCCGATCAGCAGAACCGCGGCCAGATAGGCGCTGCTGGCGACGAACATCGCGCCGACCAGCAGCGGCAGCGGCTGCAGCCAGCTGGAGAAGGCGTCGCCGCCGCCGGGCGGGACGTTGCCGGCGGCGATCGCGCCGACGACGGTCCCCATGAAGAAGGGCGTCAGCACGGAGGAGAGGGCGAACGTCGCCCCCAGCGCCCGCTGCGCCTGCAGCGAGTGGAAGGACTTGCGGAAGGCGAAGCCCGCGCCGCGCAGGACGATGCCGAAGGCGGCCAGGGTCAGCGGCACGTAGAGGGTCGACATGATCGCGCCGAAGGCGTCGGGGAACGCCGTCCAGAGGACGACGAGGATGAAGATCAGCCAGACGTGGTTGGCCTCCCAGACCGGCGTCAGCGAGCGCTGGATCAGGGCACGCGGCCGCCGTCCCCTCTCGGCGTCCCCCGCGACCAGGTCCCAGAAGCCGGCGCCGAAGTCGGCGCCGCCGAAGATCGCGTAGAGCGTGGCGCCGGTCCAGAGGATCGCCGCCGCGATGTCGGCGCGCGTCATCCCCCCACCCCCCCGCCGACGGGCCTATTTCCGTCGCTATGCGTCGGTTTTAGGCCCATCGGCCCTCGGTCGTCGGGGCGTAGGGGGTTTCGCTCTCGTCGAGGGGCTCGCCTTCGCGCCAGCGGCGCGAGAGGGTGCGCAGGACGAGGATCGCGGCGGTGCCGAGCGCGGCGTAGAGCAGGATCACGGCGGCGAAGACGAACCAGATCCCCTTCGCCTCGGTCACCGCTTCGGAGGTGCGCATGTAGCCCTGCACGATCCAGGGCTGGCGGCCGACCTCGGTGACGATCCAGCCGAGCCAGAGCGCCAGGATCGCGGCCGCGCCTGAGATCGCCACGGCGCGCAGGAACCAGCGCGTGCGCGGGATGTCGCGCCGTCGCCACCAGACGATCGCCAGCCAGATCCCGAGCCCGAGCAGGGCCGTGCCGATGCCGACCATCGCGTCGAAGGAGAGGTGCAGCAGGGTGTTGGCCGGCGGCCGTTCGTCGGGCGGGATGTCGTTCAGCCCGGTCACTTCGGTGTTCTTGCTGAACCCGACCAGGTAGGAGTCGAGGCCGGGGATGCCGATCGCGGCCCTGACCCCGCTGGCGGTGCAGATGCCGCCGATGTACTCGGTCTGGTCGGTCCCGGTTTCGTCGATGCACTCCATCGCCGCGAACTTGGCCGGCTGGTGGTCGGCGACCGCGCGCGCCGCGGTGTCGCCGACGAAGATCTGAATCGGCGTCGCGATCAGCGCGATCGTCAGCGGGATCAGCAGCCCGAGCCGGTGCAGGCGGTCGCGCCGCCCGCGCAGCATCCCGACCGCGTAGACCGAGGCGACGAGGAAGCCGGCGACCATGTAGGCGGCGAGAATCATGTGCGGGACCTCGTAGCCCCAGGCCGGGTTGAAGAGGACCTTGAGCGGGTCGGTGTCGACCACCTTGCCCGCCGCGTCGAGCACAAAGCCCTGCGGCTGGTTCATCCACGAGTTGGCGGTGACGACGGAGAAGGCGCCGCCGATCCCAGCGACGACCATCGGCACCCCCGACCAGAAGTGGGCCCAGCCGCCGAGCCGTTTCCAGCCGTAGATATAGATGGCGAGGAAGATCGCCTCGGTGAAGAAGAAGATGCCCTCGACGGCGAAGGCGATGCCGAAGGCGTCGCCGAAGCGTTCCATGAAGCGCGGCCAGAGCAGGCCGAACTCGAAGCTGAGCACGGTGCCGGTGACGGCGCCGGTGGCGAAGGTCACGGCCGCCACCTTCGACCAGCGCTTCGCCAGCCGCATCGCGTCCTCGTCGCCGCGCCTCAGCCCCAGGTAGTTGGCGGTGAGGATGATCGCCGGGAAGGCGACGCCGAGCGAGGCGAGGACGATGTGGAAGCCGAGCGTGAACGACATCAGCTCGCGCGCGGCGAGCAGGTTAGTCACGGCGCGCCTCCCGGTAGCGGCGGATCAGGGCGTTGGTCGAGCTGTCGTGGCGCAGCTCGGGCTCCGCGGCGGCCTGCAGCTCGGGCACGATCCGCTTCGCCAGAACCTTGCCCAGCTCGACCCCCCACTGGTCGAAGGAGTCGATCCCCCACACACTTCCCTGGGTGAAGGTGCTGTGCTCGTAGAGGGCGACGAGGGTGCCCAGCGTGTGCGGGTCGAGGCGCTCGGCGAGGATCGTGTTCGAGGGCCGGTTGCCCTCCATCGTCCGGTGCGGGACGACCGCCTCCGGCGTGCCCTCCTCGCGCACCTGTTCGGGCGTCTTGCCGAAGGCGAGCGCCTCGCTCTGGGCGAAGACGTTCGAGATCAGCAGGTCGTGATGCTCGCCGAGCGGGTTGTTGGAGCGCATGAAGCCGATGAAGTCGCAGGGGATCAGCCGCGTGCCCTGGTGGATCAGCTGGTAGAAGGAGTGCTGCCCGTTGGTCCCCGGCTCGCCCCAGAAGATCGCGCCGGTGTCGTAGTCGACGCGGGCGCCGTCGAGCGTCACGTGCTTGCCGTTGGACTCCATCGTCAGCTGCTGCAGGTAGGCGGGGAAGCGGTGCAGGTACTGGTCGTAGGGGAGGACGGCGCAGGTCTGGGCGCCGAAGAAGTCGCCGTACCAGACGCTGAGCAGGCCGAGCAGCAGCGGCAGGTTCTCGCCGACCGGCGCCTCGCGGAAGTGCTCGTCCATCGCGTGGAAGCCGGCGAGCATCTCGGCGAAGCGGGCCGGGCCGATCGCCAGCATCGTCGAGAGGCCGATCGCCGAGTCCATCGAGTAGCGGCCACCCACCCACTCCCAGAAGCCGAACATGTTGTCGGTGTCGATGCCGAACTTCGCGACCTCCTCGGCGTTGGTCGAGACGGCGACGAAGTGCTTGGCGACCGCGGCCTCCTCGCCGCCGAGGCCGGCCAGGCCGGAAAGGAGCCACCCACGCGCGCTAACAGCGTTGGTCATCGTCTCCAGCGTCGTGAAGGTCTTCGAGGAGATGACGAAGAGTGTCTCCTCGGGGTCGAGGTCGCGCGTGCACTCGACGAAGTCGGTGCCGTCGACGTTGGAGACGAAGCGGAAGGTCATCTCGCGGCGGCTGAAGTGGCGCAGCGCCTCGTAGGCCATCACCGGCCCGAGGTCGGAGCCGCCGATGCCGACGTTGACGACGTTGCGGATCGGCTTGCCCGTGTGGCCGGTCCACTCGCCGGAGCGGACGCGCTCGGCGAAGGCGCCCATGCGGTCGAGCGTCTCGTGCACCTGCTTGACCACGTCGACGCCGTCGACGAGCAGCGAGCGCTCGCGCGGCATGCGCAGCGCGACGTGGAGGACGGCGCGATCCTCGGATACGTTGATGTGCTCGCCGGCGAACATCGCGTCGCGGCGCTCGGCGACGCCGCACTCGCCGGCGAGGCGACCGAGCAGCAGCAGCGTCTCTTCCGTGATCCGGTTCTTGGAGAAGTCGAGGTGGAGGCCGGCGCCGTCGGCGACGAGGCGCTCGCCGCGCGCCGGGTCGGCGGCGAAGAGGTCGCGCAGGTGCGCGTCGCGGATCTCGGCGCAATGCCGCTCGAGCGCCTGCCAGGCGGGTCGCGAGCGCAGGGCGGGCGCCTCGCTCACCCCGCCAGCGCCCCGCGCTTGGACTCGATCGAGTCGAGCATGTCGTTCCAGGACTTGACGAAGGCGGCCTTGCCCTCCTCCTGCAGGCGCTCGGCGAGGGCGTCGACGTCGATCCCCGCCGCGCCGAACTCGGCCAGGACCTGCTCGCACTCGCCGCCGTCGGCCGGCACCGGGTCGCCGACCTCGCCGTGGTCGGCGAAGGCGTGCAGGGTCGGCTCGGGCATCGTGTTGACCGTGAAGGGCGAGGCGAAGCCCTCGATGTAGAGGACGTCGGAGGCGTTCGGGTCCTTGGTCCCGGTGCTCGCCCAGAGCAGGCGCTGCGGCCGGGCGCCCTCGTTCATCAGCTTCTGCACGCGCGGCGAGTCGAGCAGCTCGCGGTAGGCCGCGTAGGCGCGGAAGCCGATCGCCAGGCCGAGCCGGTTGTGCAGCTCATCGGGCACCTCGCCGGTGACGGCGACGTCCCAGCGGCTCATGAAGATCGAGGCGACCGAGGCGACGTCGGGGTCGAGCCCGGCCTCGATCCGCCGTTCAATCCCCTTCATATAGGCGTCGGCCGCGGCCAGGTGGTGCTCGCGCGAGAAGAGCAGGGTGACGTTGATCGGGATGCCGGCGAAGATCGACTCCTCGATCGCCGGCAGGCCGGCCGGGGTGCCGGGGATCTTGACGAAGAGGTTGTCGCGCCCCGCCCGGCCGTGCAGGTCGGCCGCCTGGGCGATCGTCGCCTCGGTGTCGTCGGCGAGTTTGGGCGAGACCTCGAGCGAGCAGTAGCCGTCGACCCCAGCGGTGCGCTCGTGGACGCCGGCGAAGAGGTCGGTGGCGTCGCGCAGGTCGGCGAGCGCCAGCTCGAAGAAGACCTCCTCGGCCGAGCGGCCGCCGTCGCCGAGCTCGGCGATGTGCTGGTCGTAGGCGTCGCCGCCGGAGATCGCCTTGTCGAAGATCGTCGGGTTGGAGGTCAGGCCGGTGACCGAGAGCTCCTCGATGTAGCCGCGCAGGGTGCCGTCGGCCAGGATCGTGCGGGTGATGTTGTCGAGCCAGAGGCTCTGCCCGAGGTCGTGCAGCTTTGCGGTCGGCTTCATGAGAGCAGCTCCTTTGCGGCCTCCGCCACCCGGTCGGGCGTGAAGCCGAACTTGGTTTGGACGTCTTTCAGCGGCGCCGAGGTGCCGAACGTGTGCATTCCGATCTTCACCCCGCCGGACCCAACGTAGCGATCCCAGCCGATGGTCGACGCCTCCTCGACCGATATGCGGGCGGTGACGGCCGGCGGCAGGACCTCGTCGCGGTAGGCCTGGTCCTGACGGTCGAACAGCTCCCAGCAGGGCAGGCTGACGACGCGCGAGCGGACGCCGTCGGCGCTCAGCTCCTCGTGGGCGGCGAGCGCGAGGGCGACCTCGCTGCCGGTGGCGATCAGGATCGCGTCGGGCTCGCCGCCCTCGGGCTCGGCGAGGACGTAGCCACCGCGGCGCAGGCCGGCGGCCGAGGCGTGCTTCGCCCGGTCGATCACCGGCACGTCCTGGCGGGTGAGGACGAGGGCGACGGGCTGGTGGGTGCGGTCGAGGGCGACGCGCCAGGCCTCGGCGACCTCGTTGGCGTCGGCGGGGCGGATCACGTCGAGGCCGGGGATCGCGCGCAGCGAGGCGAGCTGCTCGACCGGCTGGTGGGTCGGCCCGTCCTCGCCGAGGCCGATCGAGTCGTGGGTGAAGACGTGGATCACCGGCAGCTCCATCAGCGCCGAGAGGCGGATCGCCGGGCGCGCGTAGTCGGAGAAGGTGAGGTAGGTCGACCAGAGCGGCCGCAGCTTGGAGAGCGAGAGGCCGTTGGAGATCGCCGCCGCCTCGTGCTCGCGGATGCCGTAGTGGAGCTGACGGCCCGCGTAGGCGCCGGGCTCGAAGTCGACGGCGCCGTCGAGGTCGAGCCGCACCGAGGTCGAGTCGGTGAGGTCGGCGGAGCCGGCGAGCAGCCAGGGCACGCGGGCGGCGATCGCGTTCTCCACCTGGTTGGAGGCCTTGCGCGTCGCGAGCCCCTTCTCGTCGGGCTCGAAGCCGGGGATCCCGGCGTCCCAGCCGTCGGGCAGGGCGCGCCGCTGGGTCGCGTCGATCTCGGCGGCGAGCGTTGGCTCGCGCTCGGCGAAGGCGGCGAGCCTCTGCTCCCAGGCGGCGCGCGCCTCGGCGCCGCGCCTGCCGACGCCGGCGGCGAAGCGCTCCTTGACCCCCTCGGGGACGAGGAACTGCGCGTCCTCGGGCCAGCCGTAGGCGCGCTTGGTCTCGCGCACCTCCTCGGGGCCCAGCGGCTCGCCGTGGGCGGCGGGGGTGTCCTGCTTGTGGGGAGAGCCCCACCCGATGTGCGAGTCGACGATCATCAGCGTCGGCCGTCCCTCCTCGCCCCCGAACTCCTCGAAGCCGCGGCTCAGCAGCTCCATGTCGTTGGCGTCGCCGACCCGGGTGACGTTCCAGCCGTAGCCCATGAAGCGGGCGGCGACGTCGTCCTCGTAGGCGATCCGGGTTTTCCCGTCGATCGTGATGTGGTTGTTGTCGTAGATCCAGCAGATGTTGTCGAGCTTCAGGTGGCCGGCGATCGAGGCGGCTTCGTTCGAGACGCCCTCCATCAGACAGCCGTCGCCGGCGATCGCGTAGACGTCGAAGTCGAACAGCTCGGCGCCGTAGCGGGCGGCCTGCCACTTCGAGGCGATCGCCATCCCGACCGAGGTCGCGATCCCCTGGCCGAGCGGCCCGGTGGTCGTCTCGACGCCGGAGGTCCAGCGGTACTCGGGGTGGCCGGGCGCGCG
>JBLMYD010000048.1:0-4652 GCA_050258095.1 Chloroflexota bacterium | reverse complement strand
CGGCAAGGCCGCCGACGGAAACTTCACCCAGGGCGCCTTCGGGGAGTCGGTCTGCTCGCTCCGCAACGGCCTCCCGTCGCTCGCCTTCTTTCGCTCCTACACCCCGGAGCTGGTCTCGTGGCTCAACGACTTCGGGACCTCGGGCCCCTACGACGCCAATGGAGGGATCGGCCGGATCGCCACGACGTTCAACGCCTTCACCCCGGGGCTTCCCGACCTGTTCAGCAAGCCCCTCTCCCCGATAACCCAGATCGCCGGCCTCGGCGGAGCGGGAAACAACGCCCGCTGCCCCGGCACCAACGAGCGCAACCCCGGCGACAACTCGACCCCGTTCACCGACAACGGCACCCTCGCCTGCGACCCCTCGCAGGTGCCGCTCGGGCCGTAGCGCCAGGTCGCGCGACGGCTCCCGGCCGGCTGACGCGATACTGCCCGCATGGAGATCCGGCCCGCGGTTGAGAGCGACATCCCGGCGCTGATGCCGCTGATGCGCGGGTACTGCGACTTCTACGAGGCGAACCCGGCCGACGAAGGGCTCGACGAGATGGCCCGGGCGCTGATCGCAACCGCGGAAGACCAGGGGATGCTGCTGGTGGCGGATGACGGCGGCGAGGTCATCGGCTTCGCGGCCGTCGGCTGGAAGTGGTCGAGCCTGCGCGGCGCCAGGATCGCCGTGCTGGAGGACCTCTTCGTGGCGCTCGAGGCGCGGGGACGGGGGGCCGCGGACGCCCTGATCGAGGCCGTCGCCGAGCGGGCACGCAACAACGGCGCCCCCGTCGTGTCCTGGCTCACGGCGCCCGACAACCACCGCGCCCAAGCGGTCTACGACCGCGTCGGCGGCGCCTCCGAGACCTTCCTCGAGTACGAGCTGGAGCTGGGCGATTAGCCCAGCAGCTTCGCCTTCTGCGCGTTGAACTCGTCGTCGGTGAGCAGGCCCTGCTGGTGCAGGTCGGCGAGCTGCTTCAGCGCCTCGACCGTATCCTGCCCCTGCGGCGCCGCGGCCACCGGAGCGTCGGGCGCTCCCATGCCCACGAACGTGTTCGCCACGTCGCCGAAGAGCTGACGCATCGTCTCGCGCCCGGTGTCGTCCGCGATCGTCGCGTACATCCACTTGCTCGTGTCCTGCAGGTCGTACCAGACCGGGTAGCGGTCGCCCTGGCGGGGAATCTGGACCCGTGAGACGGTCGTGGTCTTGGTCGTGTCGAACGCGGGACTGCCGTCGAGCGGCTCGACCCGGAACGTCATCTTGATCCGGGGGTTGTCGTTGACCGTCATCCCGGTGTCCTGCACCATCACCACGGTGCCGGCTCCCTTGGATCCGGTCGCCATCAACTCCTCTGCCTTCTTGCGCTTGCTCTTGAAAAGTGCCATGGCGGCGACCCTAACCGCAAATGGACGGCGGTGGCAAGGAGCCTGACCGCCGCGGGTCTCGGCCCAATTGCGACCCCGCCGGCGAAGTACTCAACGGAGGGGGAGGGATTCGAACCCCCGGACCGGCGAAACCGGTCAGCGACTTTCAAGGCCGCCGCATTCAGCCACTCTGCCACCCCTCCAGGTGCTCTGGCCAGGGAGGGTAGTCCTCCGGTACGACCCCGCCTAGAATCGATGGCCGGCGGCCGAGCCGCCGGACGTCCCAGGAGAGGTGGCCGAGTGGCTGAAGGCACTCGCCTGCTAAGCGAGTAGGGGGCGCAAGCTCTCTCGAGGGTTCGAATCCCTCCCTCTCCGCTCAACACCTGCTGCTTCGTTGCCGAGCAGACTGCAGAAGATGGGAGAGTGAGCTTGAAGCCATGCTGATCTACTCGATGGGCGTCTCGGTGGACGGCTTTATCGCCGACCGCGAGGGCGCGTTCGGGTGGTCCGTCCCAAACGAGGAGCAGTTTCGTTTCCACACCGCGCAGACACGCGAGCTCGGCGGCTTTCTGTTGGGCCGCAGGCTCTACGAGACGATGCTGGTGTGGGAGACGGATCCGTCGATGCGCGACAGCGAGATCGAGGCCGCGTTCGCCGACGCCTGGTGCGCGATCCCGAAGGTCGTCTTCAGCCGCACGCTGGACAGCGTCCAGGGCAACGCGCGACTCGCCGAGGCGTCATTGGCTGAGGAGGCCGCGGCGGCGCTCGACGCGAGCGACAAGGACGTCGGGATCGGCGGCGCCGGCCTGGGCGCGGCAGCGGTCGAGCTCGGTCTCGTCGACGAGCTGCGCATGTTCCGCAATCCGGTCGTCGTCGGTGGCGGCACGCCGT
The DNA here is from genome assembly GCA_050258095.1 of Chloroflexota bacterium. Lineage (GTDB taxonomy): Bacteria > Actinomycetota > Thermoleophilia > Solirubrobacterales > 70-9 > VRUE01. The sequence continues at coordinate 2,411 of JBLMYD010000048.1, read as the reverse complement.
TCCTGCCGCCGGTCACCGAAGACGTTCGGCTCGACCTGCTCGAGACCAGGGTGTTCGGCTCGCGCGTGATCTACGAGCGCTACGGGCGCGCCCGCGATGAGTCGGACTGAGACCGCCGGCCGAGTCATCGGCGCCTCCCCGGAAGGTCTCGACGGCGACGGCGGCACCCTCGGCCGGATCGCGATGACGCTTCGGCTCTCGCTTTCGGCCCGAAGAACCGTATTTCCTACGGATGCCGAGACACGCCGCTTGCGGAATCCTCCTGTTTGAGACAACCAAGCGGTCGTGACTCATCGGGTCCGACCTGAGAGGAGGGCGAGATGGCAGTCGCTGATAGGCCGGTCGAGCTTTCGGAGGAGGTCCTAGAGGAGCTCCGGGAGGGGCAGGAAGCGGCGATCCAGGCGGTGCGCAACTTCGCCAAGAGCGTCGACGAGACCCTGGAGGGGCACGAGAGCCCATCCGAGGCCGAGGAGATCGTCGACTCGGCGCTCAAGATGGCGGACAAGCTGGTCGAGACGCAGTACTCGTTCCTGAAGAAGGTGGTGGAGAGCGCCGGCAAGTCCCTGGGCACCTCCACTGAGGCAAAGTAGCGCCGCCGGGCGGCCCGAAAACCAGACGGCGCAGCCCCTCTCGGCGCTCATGAGCCGCGAGCACATGTCGAGCGCGGATGCCGCGTGGCTGCACATGGACAGACCGACGAACCTGATGGTCGTCCACGCCGTGCTCTGGTTCGACCGGCCGCTCGACTGGGCTCGCGTGGAGCGGGCGTTGGGCAGTCGCCTCGTCGACGAGTTCCCTCGCTTTCGCCAGCGGGTGGTCCAGTCCGTCGTTCCGTTCGAGACACCCGTGTGGGAGGACGACCCGAAGTTCACGCTCGAGTCGCACCTGCACCGCGTGGCACTGCCGCCCCCCGGCGATCAGCGAGCTCTGCAAGAGCTGATCGCCGACTCGATGACCCTGCCCCTAGACCACTCCCAGGCGCTCTGGCAGGTTCACCTGATCGACGGCTACGGCTCGGGGAGCGCGATGCTCTTCAGGGCACACCACTGCATCGCCGACGGCATCGCCCTGGCGCGGGTGCTCCTCTCGCTGAGCGACGACCCAGGAGACTCCGGCATCGAGCCCAAGCGGGACGTCATCCATGGCGGCGGCCCGTTCGAGGATGTCGCCGCTCCCGGGGCCGCGGCTCTCGGCGCTGCCAGGCGGGCGGCGAGCGTGATCCTGCACGAGTCCGCCAGGGCACTGACCCACCCCTCGGATGTCAGCGACGTCGCCGCCGCGCGTCGTGCCGAGGTCGAGGCGCTGGCGAAGCTGCTCTTGATGGGCAGGGACGCGGAAACGCCCCTTCGGGGTGAGCTGGGCATTTCGCGGCGTGTGGCGTGGTCGCGCCCATGGCCCCTCGACGAGATCAAGTCACGTGGACATGCCTTTGAGGCGACGGTGAACGACATCCTCGTGACGGCGTTGACCGGAGCCGTGCGTGTGTATCTGGAACGGCGTCAAAGCCTCGTGGACGAGCTGCGCGTGATCGTCCCGTTCAACCTGCGACCGCTGGACGAGCCGCTGCCGCGCAAGCTCGGAAACCGCTTTGGCCTCGTCTTCCTGCCGCTCCCCGTGGGAATCAGCGCACGGCGCGAGCGCCTCAACGAGATCAAGCGCCGCATGGACGCCATCAAGCGCTCGCCCGAAGGGGCCGTGATGTACGGCCTGCTGAGCGCCGTGGGATTGACCCCAGCGCCGGTGGAACGGTCGTTCGTGGATCAGGTGGCCGGCGGGGGCACGGCCGTGGTGACCAACATCCCGGGACCGACCGAGACCTTGACCTTTGCCGGCGCGCCGGTGCGCGGCGCCGTCGTCTGGGCGCCGTGCTCCGGCGACGTCGGCATGAGCGTCTCGATCTTCAGCTATGCCGGCGACCTGACCGTCGGGATAGCCGCCGACGCCGGTCTGATTCCCGATCCGCAGGAGATCGTCGACGCCCTCGAGTCCGAGCTCGGGTCGCTGGCCGCGCTGGAGCGCCCAGAGGAGCCGACGCGGGACCACCACCTTCGTGAAAGCAGAAATGCGCCGTAGCTCGGTCTGATCGGCGGCGATGTGCTCGCGGACCTCGGGGTTCGAATACCGTCTCACCAAGGACGCTCAGGACGCCCGATGCAGCCGCCGACCACATCCGCCGCTCGTCCCCCGGCTGGAGCGGCCGCGCGCGGATCGGCGGCGGAGCCGGCTTCTCATGTTCCCGGGCCGCGTCTGCCACGGCTCCTGCAGACCCTCCTCGGCATCGTCAGCCCCATGAGGGCGGGAGTTGCGATGCAGAGACGCTACGGCGGCCTGTTTCGCACCAACGACACGATCATGGGCGAGCTCTTTCACGTCGCCGATCGCGGCCTCGTCGAGCAGGTCTTCAAGTGGAA
>JBLMYD010000047.1:0-9498 GCA_050258095.1 Chloroflexota bacterium | reverse complement strand
GGGAAGGCGGTGTTGTCGTAGATGTTCATCGAGCCGAAGAGGGCGCCGTCCTGGAAGAGCAGGCCGAACTTCTTGCGCACCTCGAAGAGCTCGTCGTCGGTCATGTTGGGGATCGACTCGCCGTGCACGAGCACGTCGCCGGAGTCGGGGTAGAGCAGGCCGACGATGTGCTTGACGAGGACGCTCTTGCCGGTGCCCGAGGGGCCGAGCACGATCGAGATCTGGTCTTCGGGCAGGCCGAGGTTGAGGCCGTTGAGGATGCGGGCGCGGCCGAACTGCTTGACCAGGTCGATGATCTCGATCGCGTCGGTGCCACCGTGGTCGCGCTTGCGGCCGGTGTGGAAGCGGTAGGGATCGGACTCGGTCGGGTCGACGCCGGGGATGACGAAGTCGCGCCCCATCGTCGCGCCGTCCTCGCTGACGTAGGGGCCGCTACCCTCTTCCACCGGCGCGAGATCTTCCATGGACATAGGTTAGATCAGCCTCCTATCGGCGCCCTCGGGTTGGCGCCCCAGAAGATGAGCGTGCCCAGCATCCCGATGATGTGGACGAGGACGATGTTGAGGACCATCGACTTCGCGGTCGCGGTGCCGACCCCGACCGGGCCGCCCGAGGCCGTGTAGCCGTAGTAGCAGCCGACGAGGACGATCGCCGTCGCCATGAACATTCCCTTGATCAGGCTGAAGAGCAGGTCGGGCGGGTTCTGGAACATCCAGAAGATCAGCAGGTAGCCGCCCGAGGAGACGTCGCCGATCTGCTGGACGACGGCGAGGTAGCTGGCGAAGTACATGATCCCGATCCCGACCAGGTACATGAACGGGAAGGCGATCCAGGCGGCGAGGAGGCGCGTCGCGCAGAGGAAGGTGACCGGCTGCACGCCCATCACCTCGAGCGCGTCGATCTCGTCGGAGATCCGCATCGCGCCGAGCTCGGCGACGATCCCCGTCCCGACCTTGGCCGCCAGCATGTAGCCGAAGGCGTAGGGCATGATCTCGCGCAGGTCGCACCAGGCCGAGAAGACGCCGGCGTAGGCCGGGGCGCCGTTGGCGCGCAGCAGGTAGGCGCCCTCGATCCCGCACTCGAGCCCGAGCACGAAGACGAGGCCCCAGATGATCAGCGCCGAGCCGAGGATCAGGATGCCCGCCTGGCGCAGCGACTCGCCGAAGAACTTCATCACGCGGCCGCTGTAGACGAGGCCGGCGACGCGCGAGCCGAAGCGGGCGATCTCGCCGAAGGAGTCGAGCCAGCCGCGCGGGACGTCGAGCCAGGCGTTCATCGGATCGTCTGCAGCTCCGGGTGGGTGGCGAGCAGGGTCTGGGTGAAGATGTAATTGAAGGAGAAGACGCCCATGAAGCAGATGACGACCGCCTGGTTGACGGCGCGACCGACGCCGGCGGCGCCGCCGGACGCGGTCATCCCCTTGTAGGAGCAGACGACGGCGATGATCGCGCCGAACAGCGTGCACTTGATCACCGAGCCCCAGAGGTCGGTGATCGAGGCGTTGGAGAAGAGCGTGGCGAAGAAGCCGCCGAGCGGCTGCTTGTAGAGCAGCTCGGTGATGATCCCGCCGCTGATGCCGAAGACCAGCGCGTAGATGTCGAGCAGGCCGGTGATCAGCATCAGGGCGAGGAAGCGCGGCACGACGAGGTTCTTGATCGGGTCGACGCCGAGCACCTGCAGGGCGTCGAGCTCCTCGCGGATCTTGCGGGCGCCGAGGTCGGCGGTGATCGCCGTGCCGGCGACGCCGGCGACGACGACGGCGGTGACGAAGGGGGCGAACTCGCGGATCGAGGCGAGGACGAAGAAGCCGCCGAGGCGGTCGAGCGAGCCGAAGAGGGTGAGGAAGTTGGCCGCCTGCAGGCCGGGGGCGCCGAAGCCGAAGGCGACGGTCGAGACCAGCAGCGGGAACCAGCAGAGCTGCAGGGCGAAGAGGAACTGGCCGATGAACTCCTCGCCGTAGGGATAGGGCGGCTTGACCGCGGAGACGAGCGTGCGCGCGGTGAGGATCATCATGTCCCCCACCTGCTCGAACAGCGACTTGGCGGGCAGGAACGCCCTGTTGACCGCGGATCCGACCATCATCTGCTCCTCCGGAAGCGAGTCTATGGGATGGTCCGGGCGGTCTCTATTAGAGGAGTGTTGAGATCGCAAGAACGGGATCGCGCCCCGCTTGGAGCCGCAAACGGCCGTGGTATGTTCAGCCCGCTTTGGGGGGGTTTCCGATACACGTTCGGCGTTCCCGACTGCGGGTCGCGATCGCGGGCGCCCTCGCGGCGCTGGCGGCGGTGGCTGTGGCGGCCTGTGGCGGCGGCGAATCCTCCGACGCCAACGAGGCCGCCGGGACCTACTCGGTCGCGGTGACGCGGGCCGAATTCCCGACCAGGCAGGAACTCGGGCAGACCTCGCTGCTGCGTCTCGGGCTGCGCAACACGAGGCGCAAGACGGTGCCGGCGCTGACCGTGAGCTTCTCGATCGCCGGCAAGGAGGGACGCACCTCGAACCTGCCCTTCGGCATCCATGACCCCGAGCCGGAACTGGCCCAGCCCGACCGCCCGGTCTGGGTGCTCGCCGAGCACTACCCGAAGTTCGCCGGCTCCGCAGAGCCCGGCGGCGCCGAAACCTCGAACCCGAAGACCTTCGACTTCGGCCCGCTGAAGCCGGGGGCGACGGCCAACGTCGTCTGGAAGCTGAGCGCCGTCAAGTCGGGGCGCTACGTCCTGACCTACAAGGTCGGCGCCGGTCTGTCCACCGAAACGAAGGCCGAGACCGGCGGCGGCGCGACCCCTGGCGGCTCCTTCGCCGTGCGGGTCGTCTCGAAGACCCCCGACAAGGTCGTCAATGAGCAAGGCGAAGTGATCAGACATCGTTGATCAAAAGCTGATATCTTGCCCGCTCAATGGGAGGCGGATTCTTGAGTGCAAGGGGATTCCTGCTGGCAGCCGCGCTGGCGGCGGCGCTGCTCCTCGCCGTCGGATGCGGAAGCTCGGGAAGCGACACCGTCACGGTCGAAACCGGATCTCTTTCGAAGGCCGCATTTATCAAGAAGGCCGACGCGATCTGCAAAGCGGCCTGGAGCGAATTCTTCGCTGAATACGGAGTCTTCTTCAAAGCGCACGAATCGGACCTGGGTGACGAAAGCAAGGAACGAGCAATGCTCGGCGAAGTGGTCGACACGCTGCTCGCACCCAACGTCGAAGGGGCGATCAAACAGATCAGTGAGCTCGGCGCTCCCAACGGCTATGCGACGGAAGCCGCCTCCTACCTGAACGCGCTACAGAAGCGGCTTGGCGAAATGCGCGCCGAACCGGCAGAACTGACGGCGGGCTCGTCTCCATTCAAAAACCCGAGAAAAGCTGCCGAAAAGGCAGGCCTGCAGGGTTGCGCCAAAAGCTTCAGCTGATCCGGGCACCAAGCGGTTAGAGTTGGCCGCTCAGCCAAGTGGAGCAGCTTGAGGTTCACAACCCAGCGACCGGCGCGCCGGTCGCTACCGTTGCGGTCGATTCGCCTGAGGCGGTCGCCGCGACCGTCGCCCGCGTGCGCGCCAACCAGCCCGAGTGGGAGGCGATCGGGATCGAGGGCCGCTACCACTGGCTCGGCAAGCTGCGCGACTGGCTGCTCGACAACTCCGATCGCGTGCTCGACACGATGCAGGCCGAGACCGGCAAGGTCCGCGCCGACGCCTCGGGAGAGCCGCACTACCTCGCCGACCTGATCAACTTCTACGGCACCAAGGCCGCCAAGTTCATCGGCGAGGAGGCGGTCCGCCCGCACACTCCGCTGCTGGCGTCGAAGAAGTTGCGGGTTCAGTACCGGCCACACCAGGTCGTCGGCATCATCAGCCCCTGGAACTTCCCGCTGATCCTCGCCCTCGGCGACGCGATCCCGGCGCTGCAGGCGGGCGCCGCGGTAGTCGTCAAGCCCTCCGAGTTCACACCCCTGGGGCTCGCCGAAGTGGTCGAGGCCTGGAAGGAGGAGATCGGCGGTCCGGACGTCTTCGAGTGCGTACAAGGGGTCGGTGAGACCGGCGCTGCGCTCGTCGATGCGGTCGACTTCATCCAGTTCACGGGCTCGGACCGAACCGGCCGCAAGGTGATGGCGCGCGCCGCCGAGACGCTGACCCCGGTCAGCCTCGAGCTTGGTGGCAAGGACGCGATGATCGTGCTGGACGACGCAGACCTCGACCGTGCGGCCAACGCCGCGGCCTGGGGCGGGATGATGAACTCCGGCCAGATCTGCATGTCGGTGGAGCGGATCTACGTCGAGGAGCCGGCCTACGACAGCTTCGTCGCCAAGCTGACCGCCGCCGTGGACAAGCTGCGCCAGGGGGCAGACGGCAAGGGCTTCGGCAAGGAGATCGGCGCGATGACATCGCCCAACCAGACTGCGATCGTCGAGGACCACGTCGAGGACGCGGTGCGGGCCGGCGCTCGGGCGTTGACCGGGGGCAAACGCCTCCCCGGCCCCGGCGACTACTTCGAACCGACCGTTCTGGTCGACGTCGACCACTCGATGAAGGTGATGCGCGACGAGACCTTCGGTCCGGTGGTCGGGGTGATGAAGGTGCGTGACGCCGAGGAGGCGCTGCGGCTCGCCAACGACAGCCGCTACGGCCTCTCCGGGTCGGTCTTCGGCGAGCGCGAGCGGGCAGAGCGTGTGGCGCGCCGAGTCGAGTGCGGTGCGGTCAACGTCAACGACGTGCTCGTCAACTACGCCGCGCTCGACGTGCCGATGGGCGGCTGGAAGCAATCGGGTATCGGCTATCGCCACGGCGAGCCGGGGATCAGGAAGTACTGCCGCACCGAGTCGGTCGTGATAACCCGCTTCGGCGGCAAGCGCGAGGCCACTTGGTTTCCTTACACCCGCTCCCGCCGCAGCCTGATCGCTCGCGTCGCCCAAGCATTCAATGCCCGCGATCTGAAGCGCCGCCTCGGCCTGCGCCGCTGAGAGAGCGGCCGCCGGGCAGTCTTGGCCTCCCCGGTAGCCTCCTTGAGCAAATGGCCGAGCGTGACTTCATTGCTGCAACCAGTGAGCGCATAGTCGTCTTCGACGGCGGCATGGGCGCGACCCTGGAGCAGTTCGACCTCACCCGGAAGGACTACGGAGGGCTGGAAGGGAAGTGCCACGAGGCGCTCGTCCTCAACCGACCCGACGTGATCGAAGGCGTACACGCCTCGATGCTCGAGGCGGGCGCCGAGGTCGTCGAGACCGACAGCTTCCAGGGCTCGCGGCTGAAGCTCGAAGAGTGGGGCCTTGGCGAGCACACGCTCGAGATCAACCGCGGGGCGGCCGAGATCGCCCGCAGGGCCGCGGGGCCCGAGCGCTTCGTCGCCGGCTCGATCGGGCCGACGGGCTTCCTGCCCGCCTCGACCGACCCGACCCTGGGCGACATCTCCTTCCGGCGCCTGGTCGAGGTCTTCGCCGAGCAGGCCCGCGGCTTGGCCGAAGGCGGTGCCGACTTGATCATCATCGAGACCGCACAGGACATCCTCGAGGTCAAGGCCGCCGTCTTCGGCGCCCGCGAGGCGTTCGCGGCCACCGGCCGCCACCTGCCGGTGATGACCAGCGTCTCCCTCCTCCCCCAGGGCGGCAAGATGCTGCTCGGCACCGACATCCGGGCGGTGCTGACCACGCTCACGGCGCTCGACGTCGACGTGATCGGGCTCAACTGCTCGACCGGCCCCGAGGACATGCGCGACGCGATCCGCTTCCTCGGCGAGAGCAGCCCGCTGCCCGTGCACTGCATCCCCAACGCCGGCCTGCCGCTGCAGGGGCCCGAAGGGGAGACGATCTTCCCCGAAGAGCCCGAGCCGCTGGCCGCTACGCTGGGCGAGTTCGTCGAGCGCTACGGCGTCGGCATCGTCGGCGGCTGCTGCGGGACAACGCCGGAGCACATCGCGGCGATCCGCGAGCGGGTCGAGGGCCGCGTGCCCGGGGAGCGCCCGGCGCCGGGTCCCCCCCAGCTCTCCTCGATGATGACCGCGACGCCGCTGGTCCAGGAACCGCGGCCGACGCTGGTCGGCGAGCGGGTCAACTCGCAGGGCTCGCGCAAGGCGAAGGAGCTGCTGCTCGCCGAGGACTACGACGGGCTGGTCCAGGTCGCCGAAGACCAGGTCGAGGGCGGCGCCCACGTGCTCGACGTCTGCGTGGCGCTCACCGAGCGCTCCGACGAGGCCGAGCAGATGGCGACGGTCGTCAAGCGGATCTCGCTCACCCAGCCGGCCCCGATCCAGGTCGACTCGACCGAGCCGGAGGCGATCCGCGCCGCGCTGGAGCAGATCCCGGGCCGGGCGATCGTCAACTCGATCAACCTCGAGGCGGGCCGCGACAAGGCCGACGTCGTCGTCCCGCTGGCGCGCGAACACGGCGCGGCCCTGATCGCCCTGACGATCGACGAGGTCGGGATGGCGAAGACGGCCGAGCGCAAGGTCGAGATCGCGAAGCGGATCCGCGACATCGTCTGCGAGGAGCACGGGCTCGACCCCGAGGCGCTGATCTTCGATGCGCTCACCTTCACGCTGACCACCGGCGACGAGGAGTGGCGGCGCTCGGCGATCGAGACGATCGAGGGCATTCGCCGGATCAAGGCCGAGGTCCCGGGCGCAAAGACCTCGCTCGGCGTCTCCAACGTCTCCTTCGGCGTCTCCCCCCCGGCCCGCGCCGTGCTCAACTCCGTCTTCCTCCACCACTGCGTCGAGGCGGGGCTCGACCTGGCGATGGTCAATCCGAACCACATCACCCCCTACGCGGAGATCTCCGACGAGGAGCGCGAGCTGACCGACGACCTCGTCTTCGACCGCCGCGCGGACGCGCTCGAGCGCTTCATCGCCCACTTCGAGTCGAAGGGCGACGATGCCGCCGAGGACGCCGGCGACCCGACCGAGAGCATGGAGCCTGAGCAGGCCCTGCACTGGCACATCCTGCGCCGCAAGAAGGAGGGGGTCGAGGAGTGGATCGACCGCTCGGTGGAGAAGATCGGAGCCGTGCCGACCCTGAACGAAGTGCTGCTGCCGGCGATGAAGGAGGTCGGCGACAAGTTCGGCGCCGGCGAGCTGATCCTGCCCTTCGTCCTGCAGTCGGCGGAAGTGATGAAGCGCGCCGTCGCGCAGCTGGAGAACTACCTCGACCGGATCGAGGGCCACGCCAAAGGCAAGGTCGTGATCGCGACCGTGTTCGGCGATGTGCATGACATCGGCAAGTCGCTGGTCAACACGATCCTCACCAACAACGGCTACACCGTGATCGACCTTGGCAAGCAGGTGCCAGTCGAGACGATCATCGAGGCGGCGGTCGAGAACGAGGCCGACGCGATCGGCCTCTCCGCCCTGCTCGTCTCGACCTCGAAGCAGATGCCGACCTGCGTGCAGGAGCTGCACGAGCGCGGCCTCGGCTTCCCGGTGCTGATCGGCGGCGCCGCGATCAACCGCGACTTCGGCCGCCGCACCCTCTACCCCGGCGGAAAGGAGTCCGACGCGGTCTATGAGCCCGGCGTCTTCTATTGCAAGGACGCCTTCCAAGGACTCGACACGATGGACGCCCTGGTCGACGAGCGGGCACGCGAGGCGCTGGTAAAGCGCATCCGCGCCGAGGCGCGGGAGCTGCGCGAGAGGCCGGCCGGCGCCGACGACGGCCCCCCGACCAGCGACGCGAGCGTGCGCTCCGCGGCGCGCACCGACGTGCCGATCCCCGAGCCGCCCTTCTGGGGAGCGCGCGAGGTCGACGTCGACCTCGACGAGGTCTTTCCCCACCTCGATCGCCACGTGCTCTTCAAGCTGCACTGGGGCGGGCGCGGGGTCAAGGGCGAGGCCTGGGAGGCGCTTGTCGAGGGCAGCGACGGCGAGGAGGGCTTCGCCGCCAGGCTGGAGCGGATGTGGCGCGAGCAGGACTACCTTCAGCCGCGGGCAAGGCTCGGCTACTTCCCCTGCAACGCCGAGGGCAACGAGCTGGTCGTCTTCGATCCCGAGGACGGTGAGCGCGAGTTGGAGAGGCTCGTCTTCCCGCGCCAGCCCAAGCACGACCGGATCTGCCTCGCCGACTTCTTCAGGCCGCTCGCGTCGGGCGAGCGCGACGTGATCGCCCTGCAGGGCGTCACAGTGGGGCCCCAGGTGACGGAGCTGATCGAACGGCTTGAGCGCGAGGGCGAGTTCGCCGAGCAGCTCTTCGTCCACGGCCTCGGCGTACAGGCCGCCGAGGGCCTTGCCGAGTGGCTGCACTCGGAGGTCCGGCGCGAGCTCGGCATCCCGCTCGACCAGGGCCGGCGCTACTCGTGGGGCTACCCCGCCTGCCCCGACCAGTCCGAGCACGAGAAGGTCTGGCGCCTGCTCGACCTCGAGCGGATCGGGATGACACTCTCCGACGGCTACGCCGTCCTGCCCGAGCAGTCGACGGTGGCGATCGTCGCCCACCACCCACAGGCCGTCTACTTCGGGATGAAATCCGGCTTCATCCCCAAGGGTGCCGCGCCGGATGAGCTGATCGCAGGAACGGCCCGGGGCGATATCTCTAAGAACGCTTCTCCATAACGAGCGCCACTGCCGATAGGCAAATCGCCCCGGACGCCGCCGAGGGGATTTGCACTTCACTGGAGCGCACTTCTTGGTGCCCTACATCAGCTGCCGTTTATTTCGCGATGTAGATATCTCCTAACGGCGTAAGCGTTAGGTCTAATTCGGCAATTTCAGGGCAGAGGCCGGAGATTTTAACTAAAGTCTGTCCGTCGATTAACACTCCGCCTAATTTCTCTTCTCCTGGTAATAACGAGCCTAAGCCGTGGCCCACCAAGTTTTCGCCTTTGTAGGTGCAGTTGAGTAGTAGGCCACAGTGCATGTTGGTTTCGAAGTGGAAGGTTACTTTCGCTAATTCGTGACCTTCCCTTAAGACTAAGATTAAGGCATCTTTGCTTACTTCGGTAATTGTACAGGTACTACCCGATCGTTCACAACTCGTGTAGGTGAAATGACCGTGGATGATCTGGAGTGTACCTAACCCTAATACTTCGGTGCTTAAGAATAAGACGTTGCATTCGATAGGGGAACCTGTCGAATTTAATAGAATGCTCTTTTTGGCTTCTAACGTTTCTTCGTGGGTGTGGGTGACCGCCTTACCTTCCGGGCATGCTGCTTCTAATACGTCTACTTCGCATAGCTGGGTCGGTTCCGCCATCGCCGAAGAGGCGCCGACGAAAGCCATCGCCGTCAGCGCCGCGAGCATCGCGAGGCCGAGCATCTTGATCGGTTTCATTGCTTCTCCCTTCCCGGCTCTTCGCCGAGATCGATTGGCTTTACCCGGGAACCCGGGCTCGAGAGCATCCAAACACAGCGGAGGGGAAAATGCAATTAACTCAGAGAATTTTGTCTGCCTTGCTTCATGCTTCTATGCTTGTAGGCGTTCACGGGGCGTCGCCCTCATGAGCCGGATTCCTGCGTGACTTACGGCGGAACCAGCGAAGGGGCCGGCACACGGTTGTGGGCGGCGACAGCGGCGTCGATCAGGTAGTCAAGC
>JBLMYD010000046.1:0-33923 GCA_050258095.1 Chloroflexota bacterium | reverse complement strand
GATCTCGGTCTGCTCGGCGCGGGAGACGACGTCGCGCGAGGCGAGCTCCATCTTGTTGGGCGCGTAGCGCTCCATGAAGCGCTCGCCCTTGGCGTTGAGCAGGTGGGCGCCCTCTCCGCGGGCGCCCTCGGTGATCAGGAAGCCCTTGCCCGCCAGCGTCGTCGGGTGGTACTGGATCATCTCCATGTCCATCAGCTTCGCCCCGGCCCGGTAGGCCATCGCGATGCCGTCGCCGGTGCAGATCAGCGCGTTGGTGGTCGGCTTCCAGACCTGGCCGTTGCCGCCGCAGGCGAGGATCACCGACTTCGCCTCGAACAGCTCCATCGAGCCGTCGGCGACGTTGCGGGTGACGACGCCGCAGCACTCGCCCTGCTCGTCGAGGGCCAGCGCCGTGCAGAACCACTCCTCGTAGCGGGCGACCGAGTCGGCGTGCTTCATCAGCTGCTCGTAGAGGACGTGCATGATCGCCTGGCCGGTGATGTCGGCGACGTAGTAGGTGCGCGCGGCCGAGGCGCCGCCGAAGGCGCGGGTGCCGAGCTTGCCCTCCTCGTTGCGGTGGAAGGTGACGCCGAGGTGCTCGAGGTGGAGGATCTCCTCCGGCGCCTCTTCGCACATGACCGAGATCGCATCCTGGTCGCCGAGGTAGTCGGAGCCCTTGACCGTGTCGAAGGCGTGCGACTCCCACGAGTCGCCCGGGTTGAGCGCGGCGTTGATCCCGCCCTGGGCGGCGTTGGAGTGGGAGCGGACGGGGTGGACCTTGCTGACGATCCCCACCGAGACGCCCTGCTCGGCTGCCGCCAGTGCCGCTCGCTGTCCGGCGAGGCCGGCGCCGATCACCAGTACGTCGTGGGTTGGCACGGGCGGGCACTCTATAGCCCTACCATTGGGCCATGTTCGGCGGTGGCTCGATCACGCTCTTCCATGTGCGCGGCATCCGCGTCGCGGTCGACTGGTCGTGGTTCCTAGTTCTCTTCCTGGTGATCTTCTGGCTCTCGAGCTTCTACGGCGACGTGCTCGGCGTCAGCGCCAGCTCCTCGGCCGCCTTCGGCCTCGCCGTGGCCAGCGCCGCCGGCTTCTTCGGCTCGATCGTCCTGCACGAGCTCGGGCACGCCTTCGTCGCCCGGCGTAACGGGATCGGCATCACCAGCATCCAGCTCTGGATCTTCGGCGGCATGGCGCGGATGGACCGCGAATCCGAAACCCCGGCGACCGATTTCAAGGTCGCCGCCGCCGGCCCGCTGGTGACGCTGGCGCTTGTCGTCGCCCTCACCGCGATCGGCCTGGTGGCCGTCGGCTGGGACGAGTTCCGCCGCTCGGCGCTGGTCGAGAGCAACGCCGGCGTCTCGGGCTTCTGGGCGATGATCGCCTGGCTCGCCTCGATCAACCTGCTCGTCCTCGTCTTCAACCTGCTGCCGGCCTTCCCGATGGACGGCGGCAAGATCGTCCGCGCGATCGCCTGGTGGCGGACCGGCGACCGCAACGCGGCGACCCGCTTCGCGGCCAACCTCGGCCGCGTCTTCGCCTACGTCTTCATCGGCGCGGCCCTGCTGCTGATCGCCGGCGGCTCCGTCGTGGCCGGCGTCTGGCTGGCCGTCATCGGCTTCATCATCAACGGCTCGGCGCGGGCGGCGGCGATGCAGACGGCGGTCGGCGGCCGCATCTCCAAACTCGTCGTCGCCGACGTGATGGACCGCGAACCGGTCTCAATCCCTGGTGAGCTTTCCGTCGAACAGGCCCTCGACGAGTACTTCCTGCGCTACCGCTGGCCCTGGTTCCCGGTCGTCGACGCTGCTCACAACTTCCTCGGCCTCGTCGTCCGCGACAAAGCCGACGAGGTCCCGGAGTCCTCCCGCTCGACCTCATTGGTCTTGGATCTGCTCGAGCGCGACGACGGCACCTTCCAGGTCCGCGACGACGCTCCGCTCGACTCGCTGCTCTCCAACCGCTCGCTGCGCCGCTTCGGCGCCGTGATGGCCGTCGACCCCGAAGGCCGCCTCTCCGGCGTGATAACAGCCGAGCAGGTGGGGCGAGCGCTCCGGGACGCGTCGAGATAAGGGACCCGAGCAGGGGGTTCCGCTTAACTTATTCCGCCTCTAAGTAGGGTGCCTCTCGCCGAGGGGACAGGTGCGGAAAAGTACAAGACGCTCCACCCCCTGCTCGGGTCCCTTCTACCGCGGGCGGTGGCGCTCGATAATTGAGCTGAAATCGGTTCCGGCGGGCAGGGTGCCGAAGGCGTAGCCCCAGTCGCCGGAGAGGCGCGAGGCGCAGAAGGCGTCGGCGACGGCGGGGTCGCCGTAGCGGACGAGCAGCGAGGCCTGCAGGGCGATCGCCATCCGTTCGACGACGCGGCGGGCGCGCTCCTGGATCGTCTCGACGTCGCCGGGGATCTCGTCGCGCAGGGAGCTGACGAAGCTGTCGAGGCGCGGCTCGGCGCCGGCGCCCTCCATCACCTCGGCGAAGAAGGCCTCGACCGAGGCCGGCTCCTTGACCATCGCCCGCAGCACGTCGAGGCACTGGACGTTGCCCGTGCCCTCCCAGATCGAGGCCAGCGGCGCCTCGCGGTAGAGCCGCGGCATGCCCGAGTCCTCGACGTAGCCGTTGCCGCCCAGGCACTCGAGGCACTCGACCGCGTGGGCGGGGGCGCGCTTGCAGAGCCAGTACTTGAGCACGGCGTTGGCGAGGCGGCGGAACTCGACCGCCTCCGAGTCGCTCGCCGCGACCTCGTCGTAGGAGCGGGCGAGGCGCATCGCTGAGACCGTCGCTGCCTCGGACTCGACGCAGAGGTCGGCGAGCACGTTGCGCATCAGCGGCTGGTCGATCAGCTCCTTGCCGAAGGCGGCCCGGTGCGCGGTGTGGTTGAGCGCCTGTGCGACGCCGGCGCGGTGGCCGCAGGTGACGCCGATCACGCAGTCGAGCCGCGTGTGGTTGACCATCTCGATGATCGTCGGCACGCCGCGGCCCTCCTCGCCGACCATCCACGCCCAGGCGCCGCGGAGCTCGATCTCGCTGGAGGCGTTGGAGTGGTTGCCGAGCTTGTCCTTGAGCCGCTGGATGTGGAAGGGGTTGCGCTCGCCGTCAGGGGTCCAGCGCGGCATCAGGAAGCAGGAGATGCCGGACTCGGTCTGGGCGAGGACGAGGAAGGCGTCGCACATCGGCGCCGAGCAGAACCACTTGTGGCCTACCAGCTCGTACTCGGCCCCGGGGCCACCGCCGTTCAGCGGCGTCGCCGTCGTCGTGTTGGCGCGCACGTCGGAGCCGCCCTGCTTCTCGGTCATCGCCATCCCGCAGAGGGCGCCGCTCTTGCGCTCGGCCGGCAGCGAGCGCTCGTCGTAGTCGAGCGAGAGGAAGCGCTCCTCCCACTCGGCGGCCAGCTCGGGCTGTTTGCGCAAGGCCGGGATCGCCGAGTAGGTCATCGAGATCGGGCAGCCGACGCCGCTCTCGGCCTGCATCAGCAGCATGAACATCGCCGCCCGGGCGACGTGGGCGCCGGTCCCCGGTTCGCGCCAGGGCGCGGCGTGCAGGCCGTGGCCGACGCCGATCCGCATCAGCTCGTGCCAGGAGACGTCGAACTCGACCTCGTCGATGCGATTGCCGTAGCGGTCGTGCGTGCTCAGCTCGGGCTTGCGCTCGTTGGCCTCGAAGCCCCAGCGGATCGTCTGCCGCGAGCCGCAGATCGCGCCCAGCTCGCGGACCCGCTCCTCGGCCCACTCGGCCCCCTCGCGGCGCAGCGCCTCCTTCAGCGGCTCGTCGGCGTCGAAGGGGTTGTAGTCCTCGAGCGGCGGCGGCTGGTTGAAGACCTCGTGGGTGGCGGCGGAGCGGCGCTCGGCTGTGGCCATCGCCACGGATTCTGCCACCTTTGCCCGGGTGCAACGCGTTTGCGGTCTATTTCACGGCTAACGCGTTGCACCAGTAGCATCGCCGGCCGCGTGGCGAAGATCGCTGTCAAGAACCCGATCGTCGAGCTCGACGGCGACGAGATGACCCGGATCATCTGGTCGTTCATCAAAGAGCAGCTGATCCTCCCCTACCTCGACCTCGAGCTGCTCTACTTCGACCTCGGCATCGAGAGCCGCGACGCGACGCGGGACCAGATCACGGTCGACGCCGCCAGGGCGATCAAGGAGCACGGCGTCGGCGTCAAGTGCGCGACGATCACTCCCGACGAGGCGCGCGTCGAGGAGTTCGGCCTGCACGAGATGTACCGCTCGCCGAACGGGACGATCCGCAACATCCTCGGCGGGGTCATCTTCCGCGAGCCGATCGTGATCTCAAACATCCCGCGCCTGGTACCCGGCTGGACGAAGCCGATCGTGATCGGCCGCCACGCCTTCGGCGACCAGTACCGCGCCACCGACACCGTGATCCCCGGCGAGGGGACGCTGACCCTCGCCTACACGCCCAAGGACGGCTCGGCCCCGGTCGAGCTGGAGGTCTACGACTTTCCCGGACCGGGTATCGCGATGGCGATGTACAACCTCGACGACTCGATCCGCGACTTCGCCCGCGCCTCGATGCGCTACGGCCTCGAGCGCGGCTACCCGGTCTACCTCTCGACCAAGAACACGATCCTCAAGCGCTACGACGGTCGCTTCAAGGACCTCTTCGCCGAGGTCTACGAGAACGAGTTCAAGGCGGACTTCGAGGCGGCCGGCCTCACCTACGAACACCGCCTGATCGACGACATGGTCGCCGCGGCGCTGAAGTGGGAAGGCGGTTACGTGTGGGCCTGCAAGAACTACGACGGCGACGTGCAGTCCGACACCGTCGCCCAGGGCTTCGGTTCGCTGGGCTTGATGACGAGCGTGCTGATGAGCCCCGACGGCCGCACGGTGGAGGCCGAGGCCGCGCACGGCACCGTCACCCGTCACTACCGCGAGCACCAGCGGGGCAACCCCACCTCGACCAACCCGATAGCTTCGATCTTCGCCTGGACGCGCGCACTCGCCGCCCGCGGCCGCCTCGACCGGACGCCCGAGGTCTCGCGCTTCGCCGAGACGCTCGAGCGCGTGTGCGTCGAGACCGTGGAAAGCGGTCGCATGACCAAAGACCTGGCTCTGCTCGTCGGCCCCGACCAGGAGCACCAGACGACGCAGGAGTTCCTCGCCTCGATCGACGAGGCCCTGAAAGCAAAGGAGATCTCGTGAGCACCCCCGTGAAAGTCACCGTCACCGGCGCCGCCGGACAGATCGGATACGCACTCCTCTTCCGCATCGCCAGCGGCCAGATGCTCGGTCCCGACACTCCGGTCGAGCTCAGCCTGCTGGAGATCCCCGACGCCGTCACGGCGGCGGAGGGCACGGCGATGGAGCTCGACGACTGCGCCTTCCCGCTGCTGCGCAAGATCGACATCTTCGACGACCCGAAGGCGGCCTTCGAGGGCTGCAACGTCGGGCTGCTGGTCGGCGCCCGCCCGCGCGGCCCGGGCATGGAGCGCTCCGACCTGCTCGAGGCCAACGGCGGCATCTTCAAGCCGCAGGGCGAGGCGATCGCAGCCGGCGCGGCCAGCGACGTGCGCGTGCTGGTCGTCGGCAACCCGGCCAACACGAACTGCCTGATCGCGATGTCGAACGCCGACGGCGTCCCTCGCGAGCGCTTCACCGCGATGCTGCGGCTCGACCACAACCGGGCGATCGCCCAGACCGCCAACAAGCTGGGCGTCGAGATACCCGCGGTCACCAACATGACGGTCTGGGGCAACCACTCGACCACGCAGTACCCCGATCTGGTGAATGCGCGGGTGAATGGGCGGAGCGCCTGGGACGCGGTCGACGACGAGACCTGGATCGCCGACGAGTTCATCCCGCGCGTGGCCAAGCGGGGGGCGGCGATCATCGAGGCGCGCGGCGCCTCCAGCGCGGCCTCGGCCGCCAACGCCGCGATCGACCACGTCCGCGACTGGGTGCTCGGCTCGCCGGCCGGCGACTGGGTCTCGATGGGTGTGCCCGCCGACGGCTCCTACGGCGTGGAGGAGGGAGTGATCGCGGGCTTCCCCTGCACCTGCAGTGGCGGCGAGTGGTCGATCGTCGAGGGCCTGGAGGTCCCCGAGTTCTCGCGGCAGCGCATCGACGCCAGCGCCGCGGAGCTGCGCGAGGAGCGCGAGGCGGTCAGCGGCCTCGGCCTCCTCTAGGCACGAAAAAGCCGGCCTCCCGGGGGAGGCCGGCTTTCACTGCGTAAGTCCTGCTAGGCGGGGTGGTATTCCCGGCCCTTCTTCTTGACCCGTCCTTCCTGCTCCAGTTCGCCGAGGACGCGGTACAGGTAGTTGGGTTTGATTTTCATCGTCTTCGCGATTTCAGAGGCGCTGATTCCCGGTGATTTCTCCACCAGGACCACGGCCTGGTCGGCGCGGGTCCCGCCACGACGACGACGACGTTTGCGCGGGGCCGAGGCAGAGGCAGCCTTCGGGGGACGACCCGGACCGCGGCCGCTTCCACGCGGGCGACCGGGACCCCGGCGGGTGACTTTGCCGCCAAGCTCACTAAGTGCACGCTCGAGGCGCTTGCGCTCCTCGTCGAGCTCCGCAAGCCTTTTCTTGACCAGGTCGAGAGCCTCGTCGAGTACGTTGCTGGTACTGGGCATTTCCTTCCTTTCATCCGGCGCGCTGAGGCGCCGTGTCGTCAGCTACCGAGAGTGTGACACAGTCACAGTGTCGGTGTGTCAGCGGCCCGTTCCGCCTGCCGCTCAGGTGAGATTCGAACCACCTTACTGGCCAGCCCCACCCTCTCCATCGCTTCGATAATCAAAGCGGATACGTCGATCTCGCGGCGACGCAGGCCGTGGACGGCCGAGCGGGGGAATGCGTGATGGTTGTGGTGCCAGGACTCTCCGAGCGAGGGCAGCGCCAACCAAAACACGTTTGTGGAGCGATCATCGGTGTTAAAACGCCGGGAGCCGATGAAGTGGCACACGGAGTTGACACTCCAAGTCACATGGTGCACGAAGAAGATCCGAACCAGGCCGCCCCATAGCAGCGCCGTGGCGGCTCCGGCAAGCGTGCCGGTGACGGCGTAGCCCAGCAGGGCTGGAATCGCGAGCCCGGCGAGCACCAGCGGCACGAAGTTCCGGGCTATGGCCCGCATTCCGGGATCGTCGCAGAGATCGGGCGCGTAGCGTTGCCAGTCGGCCCGCCCCTGGCTCGACATCAGCCAGCCCGAGTGGGCGTGCCACAGTCCGGCGAGGACGCCGCGCACGCCGCCGTCATGGCCGACGTGGGGGCTGTGGGGATCGCCGTCGACATCTGTGTGCGCGTGGTGCTTGCGGTGATCGGCGACCCAGGAGATCACCGGTCCCTGCACGGCCATCGAGCCGAGCACGGCGAAGGCGTACTCGAGCGGCTTCAGGGTCTGGAAGGAACGGTGCGTGAGCAGACGGTGGAAGCCGACGGTCACCCCGGCCGCCGTGAGCAGGTACATCGCCGTGGCGATGGCGAGGTCGGGTACGCCGACGAGGTCGTTCCAGAGCAGCCCGACGGCGGCGAGGGTGGCGATGAAGGGAACGACGACGGCGCCGAGGTTGACGGCCTTCTCGGCCCGGGTCATCTCGCCCTGCGGCGTGGCAGGGTCTGGAAGATCGCGTCCCAGAGTGGTGAGGAGACGCCGAAGCCGTAGCGGTGGTCCTGGAAGTGGTGGCGCATGTGCTGCTCGCGCAGGCGCTTGCCGAACTCCGACTTGGGCACGAAGTGGTGCACGTAGTAATGCGTGTAGTCGTAGACCAGGTAACCGGCGATGAAGCCGCCGAAGAGCGGGTAGGCCGCGGGCGTGCCGAAGATCAGCGTGAAGGCGAAGAAGAAGAGCGCCGCCAGGGGGATCGCCACCGCCGGCGGCATGACCAGCCGCAGCTTGTCGTTGGGGTGGTCGTGGTGGACGCCGTGGATGATGAAGTGCATCTGCCGGCCGAAGGCGTTGTCGGGCTCCCAGTGGAAGACGAGGCGATGCAGCCAGTACTCGGTCAGCGTCCAGATGCCGATCCCGGCCAGGCTGAGCCCGATCAGCTGCAGCGGGCCGTAGCCGCGGTCGGCCCCCAGCCACTCCATCGCCACCACCACGGGCACGAAGACGAGCGCCGGGATCGAGGGGTGCACCCGGGAGAAGAAGTTGAGGAAGTCGCTCTCGAACAGCTGCGGGGATGCCGCGAGCTTGTCGGTACGGCTGGGGGAGTCCATCCAGGGCCAATGGTAGCGACGCTGCGACCCGCATTCCGCAAGAAGCGGGGAACCTGTGACGAGACTGTGCCAAAGAGGTTGCGCTTTGCGGAATTGAGACGCACGAAAGACGCACGGAATTGCCAACATCGCCCCAGTGCCGCGCAAGCCCAAGCCACCGACCTGCGACGACTGCTACTTCCGCCGCAACATGCTCTGCGCGCTGGAGCTCGATGAGCCCTGCGCGACCTTTCGTCCCAATCGGCCCGAGGGGCTGGTCCCACCTCGCCAGCCCGTTCTGTTGATGCGGCCACCCCGTTGGGCCACCAATTCCCGAGCTACTTGACCGAGTCTCGGGCGGGTGGCGTGGAGGTGGGGTGTCTCCGCCGCGCGGAGGCTGCGTAGGCGCGGCGGGTCCTGTCGCCGTTTTGGTGCCACCACCCCTGCGGTCGCTGAAGCGTCCTCGGGGTGGTCCCCCAAAACGGCGCCACCCGCCGCGAGGAGCCGAGCTGGCTAATGTTTCGACCTGATGCCGGAGCGAGACCTGTACGCGTGGGCGCGGACCACATATGTCTCTCGTAGGAGCAGAGGGTTTACCCCCAACGTCGACGTGTACTACAGCGGCGATCCGCAGCGGGCCGTCGTCAAGGTCGATCTAGCTGGTGTCAAGCTCGATGAGGTCGGGATCGAGGTGAGTGGGCGGCATATCGCGATCATGGGCGAGCGGCACGTGCAGGAGAGCGAGGGGCGGGTCTACCAGCAGGTCGAGATCCAGTCGGGGCCGTTCCGCCGCGTCGTCGAGCTGCAGGTCGACGTCGACGCCGAGAGGGCGACGGCGACCTACGAAGACGGCGTGCTGCGGATCGACCTGCCGCTGCGCGACCCGTCCGAGACCACCCGCCGCGTCCCGATCGGGAGGGAATAAGCCGATGGAGGGCAGTCCGGTCCTCGAGGTGGTCGAGTCGCCGCTCGACGCCGAGGACGCGATCCGCGCCGACGAGCCGCTGCCCGACGCGCTGCCGGTCCTGCCGCTGCGCGAGACCGTCACCTTCCCCGAGACGCTGACGCCGCTCGCCGTCGGCCAGGAGCGCTCGGTCAACCTGGTCAACGACGTGCTCGGCGCCAACCGGATGCTGGCGATGGTCGCCGCCCGCGACCCCGAGAACGAGGAACCCGGCCCCGACGACCTCTACGAGGTCGGCGTCGTCGGCGTCGTCGCCCGCATGCTCAAGGTCCCCGACGGCTCGTTGCGCATCCTCGTCCAGGGCACACAGCGGGTGAAGCTCGGCCCCTACGTCGCCGAGGAGCCCTACCTGGTGGCGCGGATCGCCGAGCTGCCCGACGTGGTCGAGGACGGCACCGAGCTCGAGGCGCTGACCCGCAACGTGCAGCGCACCTTCTCGGAGATCATCGAGCAGATCCCCTACCTGCCCGAGGAGCTGCAGATGGCGGTCGCCAACATCGACGACCCGGCCGCGCTCGCGCACCTGATCGGCGGCGCTTTGCGCATCTCGGTCGAGGAGAAGCAGGAGCTGCTCGAGCAGGTCAACGTCGTCGCCCGCCTGCGGCGGCTCTCGCAGATCCTCGCCCGCGAGCTCGAGGTCGTCCAGCTCGGCACCCAGATCCAGTCGCAGGTGGAGTCGGAGATCGACAAGGGCCAGCGCGAGTTCTTCCTGCGCCAGCAGATGAAAGCGATCCAGGACGAGCTCGGCGAGGGCGACGAGCAGCAGGCCGAAGTCAACGAACTGCGCGAGAAGATCGAGGCGGCGGAGCTGCCCGAGCACGCCCGCAAGGCCGCCGACCGCGAGCTGGCGCGGCTCGAGAAGCTGCCCCCGGCGGCAGCCGAGCACGGCGTCATCCGCACCTACCTCGAGTGGCTGGTCGAGCTGCCCTGGTCGGCGCGGACCGAGGACAACCTCGACATCGGCCACGCCCGCAAGGTGCTCGACGCCGACCATTACGACCTGGAGAAAGTCAAGGACCGCATCCTCGAGTACCTCGCCGTGCGCAAGCTGAAGCCCGACTCGCCCGGGCCGATCCTCTGCTTCGTCGGCCCGCCCGGCGTCGGCAAGACCAGCCTCGGCCGCTCGATCGCCAGGGCGCTCGGCCGCGAGTTCGAGCGGATCTCGGTCGGCGGCGTCCGCGACGAGGCCGAGATTCGCGGCCATCGCCGCACCTACATCGGCGCGATGCCGGGGACGATCGTGCGCGCCCTGCGCGACGCCGGCTCGCGCAACCCCGTCTTCATGATCGACGAGATCGACAAGATGGGCGCCGACTTCCGCGGCGACCCGGCCTCGGCGATGCTCGAGGTGCTCGACCCGGCGCAGAACGACTCCTTCCGCGACCACTACGTCGATCTCGAGTTTGACCTCTCTGAGGTGCTCTTCATCGCCACCGCCAACGTGCTCGACACGATCCCGGTGCCGCTGCAGGACCGGATGGAGACGATCGAGCTGGCCGGCTACACGCTCGACGAGAAGAAGCACATCGCCCGCAAGTACCTGGTGCCGCGCCAGATCGAGGCCAACGGGCTGAAGCCCTCGCAGATCGAGTTCGCCGACCCGGCGCTGGTCGCCGTGATCGAGGAGTACACGCGCGAGGCCGGCGTTCGCAACCTCGAGCGCCAGCTCGGCACGATCTGCCGCAAAGTCGCCCGCGAGGTCGCCGAGGGCAAGAGCAACGGCAAGGTCAAGATCTCGGCCAAGCGGGCCCGCGAGCTGCTCGGCCGGCGCCGCTTCTTCGCCGAGCAGCGGCGGCGGACGAAGGTCCCCGGGGTCGCCACCGGCCTGGCCTGGACGCCGACCGGCGGCGACGTCCTCTTCATCGAGGCGACCGCGATGCCCGGCAGCGGCAAGCTGACGATCACCGGTCAGCTCGGCGACGTGATGAAGGAGTCGGCGCAGGCCGCGCTCTCCTACGTGCGCGGGCACTGGCGGGAGCTGGCGCCGAAGCTCGACGAGGAGTGGTTCGCCGGGCACGACATCCACATCCACGTGCCGGCCGGCGCCGTGCCCAAGGACGGGCCCTCGGCCGGGGTGGCGATGACGGTCGCGCTCGCCTCGCTCGTCAGCGGCCGCCACGTCCGCAACGATGTGGCGATGACCGGCGAGGTGACGCTGACCGGCCAGGTGCTGCCGATCGGCGGGCTGAAGGAGAAGTCGCTGGCCGCGCAGCGGGCCGGGATCAAACGCGTCCTGGTGCCGGCGCGCAACGAGGGCGACGTCGCCGAGATCCCCGAGCACGAGCGCAGCGAGCTCGAGTTCGTCTACGTCGACGAGGTCTCGAAGGCGATCGAGGCGGCGCTGGCTTCTTAGGCATGGAGGCGGTCGGAGCGCTCCGCAGGGGTGGCCTCTCCACGTACAGGGAGGCCCTGGGCGAGCTGGTGCGAGCGCGCTCCCGCGCCTTCTGGATCGTCGTCGGCCTGACCGCACTCGCCGCCGCGGTCCGCTTCGCGACGCTCGGCCTGCAGAGCTACCACCACGACGAGGTCGTCACCGTCAACCGCATCCTGCCTGGCAGCTTCTGGCACGCGATGGACGCGGTCGGCTACAGCGAGTCGGCGCCTCCGCTCTACTACGCGTTCGCCTGGCTCTGGACCCAGGTCACCGGCACGGCCGAGCTCGGTCTGCGTTCCTTCTCGGCGCTGGCCGGGGTCCTCACTGTCCCCGTTGCCTACTGGATCGGGGCCGAGCTGCGCGGCCGGCGCACCGGGATCGCCGCCGCCGCCCTCGTCGCAGTCAACCCGATGCTGATCTGGTATTCGCAGGAGGCCCGCGCCTACGCGCTCTTCGCGCTGCTCACCTCCCTCTCGCTCCTCTACTTCCTCCGCGCCCGGGACGTGCCTCCAGTTAAAGGTCACTATGGGTACTCAATTGGAGGCACGTCCGCGAGGGGGAGGGATGTGATGCTGTGGGGGGTCTTCTCCGCGCTGGCGCTGGCGACGCACTACTTCGCGGTCTTCCCGGTCGCGGTCGAGGCGCTGTGGCTGTTGTGGGCACGGCGGCGCGAGGTATGGCGGGGGATTGCGACCGTCGCCGGGGCGGGACTCCTGCTGGCGCCGCTGGCGCTGCACCAGATGTCGATCGGCCACGCCGAGTGGATCGGCGGCCACACGCTCGGCAACCGGCTCTGGGGCACCGGCCTCACCTTCCTGCTGGGAGAGACGGGCGACGTCATCGCCCAGCCCGAGCACCCGCTGCTCGTCCTCGTTCCCGGCCTCCTGGCTCTCGCGGCGCTGGGGCTCGTCGCGCTGCGCGGCGAGCGGGACGACCGCCGGGCGGCCGCCGTCCCGCTCCTGATCGCGGCCGCCACCGTGGCGCTGCCGGTGGCGCTCGGCCTGCTCGACCCGGGCAAGGACTACGTCCTCGCCCGCAACCTGCTGCCCGCCCTGGTGTCGCTGCTGGCGGCGGTCGCCGTCGGCCTGACGCTGCGCCGCGCCCGGCGCGCCGGCGTGGTCGTCGGCATCGCGCTCGTCGCCTACTCGCTCGCGTTCTCGGTCTGGGCGAGCGTCTCGCCGGCCCTGCAGAGGCCCGACTGGAGCGCCGTCGCCGACGCCCTCGGCGAGCCGCGGCAGCCGCGGGCGATCGTCACCTGGACCCTGGGCGCGGCCTCCCTGCGCTACTACCTGCCGACCAGCTCCTTCCAGGCGAGGTCCACCGAAGGCTATGCCTGGCTGGTCGGCGAAGTCGACTTCGTCTCCAACGGCGCCGCGCCGCCGCCCCCGCGCCGCCTGCTCGGGCCCGGCTTCCGCGAAGCCGGCGAGGAACAGCTCGGCCGCCTTCACGTCCGCCGCTACGAGCACCCGGGCCCCGGCCTCGTGCCGCTGCGCCTGGGAGCGGTGCGCACCGCCGACCTCGGCTTCCACAGCAACGGCGTCCTCTTGAACGGGATCGGACCCGGCTGACGATAGAGAGCTATCCTGAGACCGACCCGAGAAGCGAGCGAGGAGAAGGCATGAGCAAGACACGCACCAGCCAGGCGGCCGACCTTTACTCGACGGCCCGCGAGAACCCGTACGTCCAGCGTTTGATCGAGGACGAAGAACTGCGCGACAGCCTGAAGAAGGCCTTCGACGCGGCGCGTCACGCTTATTCGCGGGCGAGCGGAAACGGCGGTGCGGTCAAGGCGGTGACCAGCGACAAGAAGGTGCAGAAGGATCTGCGCACCGCCGCCGAGAGCCTGCGCGACGCGTCGGAGGCGCTGCGCGCGCCCCGCAAGCGCCGCAAGAGCAAGCTCGGCCGCCTGGTCCTGCTCGCCCTCGTCGGCGCCGGCCTGGCGCTGATCTTCAGCGAGGACGCCCGCAAGACCGTGCTCGACGCCCTCTTCGGCGCCGAGGAGGAGTTCGAGTACACGAGCGCCCCCTCAATCAACGGCGCCTGACGGCCCCAGACACCGCCATGCGGCGTCCTCGGTCGCTCGCGTGCAGAGCACGCCACGCTCCCTGCGTCCTTGCCTGTCGGCGTCTGGGTCTCGTCACCCAGTACTAGACTGACCTGCCTATGGAGGCTGCGACCAAGCCGCGCGAGCTGAGTGGCGAGAAGGCGCAGCGCATCGTCGACGCGATGCGCGAGAGCGTCGCCAAGCGCGGTGCCGCCGGCTCGACCTTCGAGCACGTCGCCCGCGAGGCGGGAGTGAGCCGCGGCCTGCTCCACTACTACTTCGGCACCAAGGAGCGGCTGCTGGTCGAGGTCGTCCGCCGCGACGCCGAGATCCGCGTCGCCCGCCTCGACGAGCCGCTGGCGCGGGCCGAGTCGGTCGACGACGTGATCGAGGTCCTGGTCGCGAGCCTCACCGACATGATCGAGAACGAGCCCGGCTTCTTCCTCCTTCTCTACGAGCTGTTCAGCGCCGGGCGCCGCAACCCCGAGATCCGCCACGAGGTCGGCCAGCTCTTCGAGCGGACTCGCTCGCACGTCGCCGAGGTGCTGAAGGCCAAGGACCGCGAGGGCGTGCTCGAGCTCCGCTACGACGCGGAGGCGATCGTCTCCTACCTCTTCGCCGCCGGCGACGGCTTCGCCCTGCAGGCCCTCTCGGATCCGGACCGCGACTACGGCGACGGCCTCGCCGCCGGCGTCGCCGCGGCCCGCTTCCTGCTCGGCTCCGAGTAACGGGCGAGTGACCGCGCTCACAGACGCGCCGGCGCCCGTCCGAGAGGCTGGCTGAGCAGCCAAATGCGCGATTTCATGGTCCAGCTCGCGAGGTTCCTCGGCCGCCGCCGCCGCTGGGTGCTCGCCGGCTGGATCGCGGTGCTGGCGCTCGCCCTGCCGATCGCCTCGCACCAGACCGACCACCTGACGGGCGGCGGCTTCGACGTCCCCGGCAGCCAGTCGAAGGCGGTCAGCGACGCGCTGGAAACGAGCTTCGCCGGCAGGACGGGCGGGATCGTCGTCGCCCTGCGAGCCAAAGCCGGCGCCGGCGGGGCGGACCGCGCCGCCGCGGTGGCGCGCGTGCGCTGGGCGGTGGCCGGTCTCGAGGAAGTGACCCTGCCGGCGGCGACGGCCCGCCGGGCCGAGTCGGCCCTGCGACGGACGGGCACGGCGCTGCTGCCGCTCGACAGCGAACAGCCCGTCGACCGCCAGACGGACTCCGCCGTCACCCTGCGCAACGAGCTCGAACCCGGCACGGCGAAGGCCGGGGTGACCGCCTACCTCGCCGGGCAGCCGACGGTCTGGGCCGGGATGCAGGAGCTGTCGAAGAAGGACCTGGCCAAAGCCGAGGCCGGCGGCTTCCCGATCGTCGCGCTCATCCTGCTCGTCGTCTTCGGCTCGCTCGCCGCCGCGGTCCTGCCGCTGGCGCTCGGCTTCGTCAGCGTCGTCGTCACCGGGGCGCTGATCTACTTCATCTCGCTGCAGATGGAGACCTCGGTCTTCGTCACCAACATGGCCTCGATGATCGGCATCGGCGTCGCGGTCGACTACTCGCTCTTCATCCTCGCCCGCTACCGCGAGGAGCGCGGTCGGGGGCGCGCGCCCGAGGAGGCGCGGACCGAGGCGCTCGCCACCTCCGGCCTGGCCGTGACCTTCTCCGGCCTGGCCGTGATCGTCTCGCTCGCCGGCCTCTGGATGATCCACAACCAGGCCCTGCGCTCGATGGCGCTGGGGGCGATGACCGTCGTCGCCGTCTCGATCCTCACCGCGACGACGCTGCTGCCGGTGCTGATCGCGATGCTCGGCGACCGGGTGCTGCCGGGCGGCGTCGTCGCCAAGGCCCTGAATATTTTCCGCCTGCGGCGGAAAGCCGCCACCTCCTCTGCTCCCGCGGAGGCCAAAAGAGTCAGAGATGGATTGGCCTCCGCTCCCGCGTCCGGGGGTGGCGGCATAGCGCCCGATGCGTTCTGGGCCAGGTGGACCTCGCGGGTGATGGCTCGGCCCTGGCTCGCCGTGATCGGCACCTCGGCCGTCCTGCTGACGCTGGCGATCCCGCTGCTCTCGATCGAAACCGGGACGGAGGCACTGCGCCAGTTCCCCAAGGGCAGCGACGTGCGGGTCGGCAACGAGCTCGTCGCCCGCCAGGTCGGCGGCGGCACCGACCCGATCCAGCTCGTCGCCGGGTTCGGCGGCGAGATCTCGCGCGCCGACCGCGGCGCCGTCGCCGGCTTCGCTCGCACGCTTGCCGCGACCCCCGGCATCGCCGCCGTCGCGCCGCCGGCCTACGCCGGCGACCGCGTCCTGATCCAGGCGACCCCGAGCACCCCGAGCGAGTCCGACGCCACGCGGTCGCTGGTCAACCGCCTGCGCGACTCCGTCGTCCCGGCGGTGCCGCTCAGCCGCCTGGCGACCGTCGACGTCGGCGGCGAGACGGCGCGCAGCAGCGACGCCCGCGCCCAGGTCAGCGGCTCGATGTGGAAGATCGTCCTCTTCGTCCTCTCGCTCAGCTTCGTCGTCCTGATGGTGATGCTGCGCTCGCTGGTGTTGCCGCTGAAGGCGGTGCTGATGAACCTGCTCTCGATCGGCGCCGCCTTCGGCGTGCTCGTCGCCGTCTTCCAGTGGGGCTGGTTCGACAGCCTGCTCGGCTTCGAAAGCCTCGGCGCGCTCGACACGATCAACGTGCCGCTGATCTTCGCCATCGTCTTCGGCCTCTCGATGGACTACGAGGTCTTCCTCATGTCCCGCATCCGCGAGCGCTACATGCTGCACGGCGACAACGAGCGCGCCGTGGCGGAGGGCCTCTCGACCAGCGCCCGCACGATCTCCTCGGCGGCGCTGATAATGACCTGCGTCTTCGCCGTCTTCGTCCTCACCGGGGTGCCCTCGATCAAGGAGCTGGGCATGGGCTCCGCCGTGGCGATCGCCCTCGACGCGACGCTCGTGCGTCTGATCCTCGTCCCGGCGGCGATGAAGCTCTTCGGCGACTGGAACTGGTGGATGCCCTCCTGGCTCGACCGCGTCCTGCCGCGCCTCAGCTTCGAGGGCAGCCGCGAGCCCGAGCCCGAGCCGACCTGACTAGTCTCTCCACCATGAACGACGATCTCGCCTTCGCGGGAGCGGCGCGGCAGGCGGCGATGGTGCGGGCGGGCGAGGTCTCGCCGACCGAGCTGGTGCAGCTCTACCTCGGCCGCATCGCCCGCGTCGACCCGCAGCTGAACGCCTTCCGCAAGGTCCTGGCCGAGAAAGCGCTGCTCGAAGCGCAGCAGGCCGAGGCACGGCTGAAGGCGGGGGAGGAGCGACCGCTGCTCGGCGTGCCGATCGCGATCAAGGACGAAGTCGACGTGGCGGGCGAGGTGAAGACGTTCGGCACAGACGCCTTCGAGGAGCCGGCGACCGAGGACTGCGAGATGGTGCGGCGGCTGCGCGAGGCCGGGGCGATCGTCATCGGCCTCACGCTGCTGCCCGAGATGGCGATCTGCGGCTTCACCGAGTCGGCGACCTACGGCGTCACCCGCAACCCCTGGAACCCGCAGCGCAGCCCGGCCGGCTCCAGCGGCGGCTCGGCGGTGGCGGTGGCGGCGGGACTGGTCCCGATCGCCTCGGGGGGCGACGGCGGCGGCTCGATCCGCCTGCCGGCGGCGTCCTGCGGCCTCTTCGGCCTCAAGCCTTCCCACGGGCGGGTCTCGTTCGCCCCCGGGCTCGAGTACTGGAACGGGATGGCCGTCCTCGGCTGTCTGAGCAGGACGGTCGAGGACACCGCGCTCTGGCTGGACATCACCGCCGGCGGCTCGCAGGAGCCCGGTGCGCCGCCCCCGCCCGAGCGGCCCTTCGCCGAGTCGGCGAGGACGAGCCCCGGGAAGCTGCGCGTCGCCTACTCGACGCTGGCGCCGCGTGCCGCCGTGCCGCCCGTCGTCGACGACGTGGTCAAGGCCGCGGTCGACGACGCCGCCGGGCTGCTGCGCTCCCTCGGCCACGAGGTGAGCCGGCGCGACCCCGAGTGGGGCGGGATCGGCAACAACATCACGCCGCGCTTCCTGCGCGGGGTCTCGGACACCGTCGACGGAGTGCCCCGCCCCGAGCGGCTGGAAAGCCGCACGCGTGGCTTCGGCCGGCTCGGGCGCCGGCTACCCGATGCCGTCTTCCAGCGGGCGCTGCGCGGCCGCGAGGTCGACGCCGCCCGCGTCAACGCGATCTTCGACTCCTGCGACGTCCTCGTCACGCCGGTGATGGGCGGCACCGCGATCCCGATCCGCCGCTGGGAGGGCAAGGGAGCGTTGCGCACCGTGCTCGGGATGAGCCGCTTCTACCCCTACTGCGTCCCCTGGAACCACCTCGGCAACCCGGCGATGTCGGTGCCGATGGGCTTCGCCGCCGACGGTCTGCCCCTCGCCGTCCAGGTCATCGGCCGCCCCGGCGACGAGTCGACCCTCCTCTCGCTCGCCGCTCAGCTCGAGGCCGAGCGGCCCTGGGCCGACAAGCGGCCGCCGATCTCGTAGTCGCGGATCTGCAAACGAAAACGCCCGCCGCGGTTACCGCGGCGGGCGTTGATACAGCTACTTGGGGATTCGGTCGAGGGTTATCCTTCGCTCGCTTTGACCGCCGGCGGGTAGGCGAGCTGGAATTTGCCTTCGAGGATCGCCGTGTTGGTGCCGGCCGGGGACGGCAGGCCGACGAGTGAGTTGACGAACGGGTCGACGAGGAACGAGAATAGCCCGCCGCAGCCGTGGGCTCCCGGCGCCGCGAACGAGTTGTTCACGAGGGAGCCTCCGCTGATGGTCGCGATCGTTCCCGCTTCGTTTTCGGTGTACGTCCCGGCGCTGCCGTGAATGGGTTCGTTCGGCGGCGGCGGCGACGTTTTCCCGGTCGTGAAGTTGATCTGCACCGGGCTGGCGTTCGAGCCGATGTAGCAATTGTTGCCGAGGAACGCATTGCTCAGCTTGATCTTGGTCGGCAGTCCTAGCGCGACTCCTGTTTCGCTTAGCAGGGCGCTTGGATTGACCGTGACCGCCGACGCCGGGCCGGCCAGTTCGACCGTCGCGGTGACGCCGGTGAGGCCGTTGTTGATGTATTCGTTGAACAGTTCCCGCAGGTACTGCGGCCACCAGCTCGGGGCTTCGACTCCGAGTAGCCCACCAGGCACCGGCTGCGCGGCTTTCACGAGCGATTCGCCATTCTCTGCGCCGACGAACGCCACTTCTGTTTCTGCTTCGTTGAATTCAAGCCCGCCCTGGAGGACGACTGGGTTTTTCAGTGGGACGTTTTTATTCCCGATCTGGAAGAAGCCCCCGTTTGATTCCGCGAAGAGGCAGAACGCAATCGTAGGCTGGCTCAGTGGACACTCCGCGAACTGGGCGTATTCGCCTGTCGGATGATGCGACGATGCGAGCGCCTGTGTCGGCACCACAATCGCGGCAAGCACCGCTGCGGCAAGAAATAGCCTTCGCATTTGACTGGTCCTTTCCGTTGTGCATTGCAACGGCGGGTCGCGGGCGACGGCGTCATCCACCAGGGGCAAAAGGGCCCCCCAAAACTTCCCGGTAGTTCACAAGCTTTGCCGTCGGCTTAAGCGACTGCGCCGTTCTTGCGAAGGAAACATCTTTAGCAAAAAAAATCGAGCGGTGCAATTAGGGGCGCTTGAGCTTACGCTACCCGAACACCTTGCGCATCCGGGCCAGCTCGCGGAGGGAGCCGCGGGGGCGGATGCGGCGGGTGAGCATCATCTTCAGCGGGTTCGAGTCGGGCTTGCCGACGGCGATGAAGTCGGCCCAGCGGGCCTCGATCGTGATGTTCGGGTTGGGGGCTTCGCCGGCCTCGGCGTGGGTCGAGCCGTTGTCGATCACCAGGTGCCAGGGCTCGGCGTCGTCGAAGCGCCACTGGTAGACGAGGCGGGAGCCGTTGGCGGCCTTGGGGTCGACGACGCGCTCGATCACGTCGAAGTAGAGGCGCTGCAGCTCGGGCGAGGACTGCGGCACGCCGTCGGGCGGGCCGAGGATGCCGCCCATCATCAGCTTCACCTGGTTCTCGGCGATTTCCTCCGGGCTCTTCTCCGGGTCGAAGGGGAAGACGCCGGGCGGCATCTCCTCGACCGGGAAGCCGATCATGCGCCAGCGCTGGCGGATCAGCTTGAGGCCGAAGGCGAAGATGTCCTCGAGCGAGAAGCCGTAGCACTCGGTGTAGGAGCGGTCCATGTTCGGCGGGTGGAAGACCGCCGGCCCGTAGGGCAGCACTTCGCGCAGCAGCTCGACCACGGCGGCGCGGCACTCCTCGGCGCCGGGCTCGCCTTCCCTGAGCAGCTCGGAGAGGACCTTGACGCCGAAGCCGATGTGGCGCTGCTCGTCGCGGGAGACGTTGGCGATGCCTTCGCTGAAGCCGGGCATCGTCTCTTCGGAGGCGAAGAAGTCCTCGATGAAGTGCTGGCCGGGTTGGGCCAGCGAGCCCTCGACGATCAGGTGGTAGAGGGTGATCGCCTGCGCGTACTTGGGCAGCGAGCGGTCCTTGCGCAGCTCCTCGGCCATCAGGTCGAGACGGTCGAAGATGCCGCGGTAGCCCCAGTTGAGCTGCGGCAGCGTCGAGGAGAGCGTCTGCTGGACGGTCTCGCCGCCGACGCCGATCACCTCCTTGAAAAAGCGGTGGAAGAAGACCGAGTGGCGGACCTCGTCGACCTGCTGGGTGGCGAGGAAGTAGGACTGCTCCTCGGTCGGCGCCGCGGTCACGTAGGGGGCGAGGGTGTCGGCGACCCGATCCTCGCCGTAGAAGAACATCGAGTAGATCCACATCGCCGAGCGCTTCTGGATCTCGCTGAGCGCCTCCCAGCCTGCGCGGTCGCCGGAGAAGTCGATGTCGTAGGCGCTCCAGTTGCCCTGCTCCCAGCGGTGGTACAGGTCCTCGTAGGTGACGTTGTCCATCAGGCTCTGCGACGCGACGCTCATCTTTCTCCTTGGTTGAAGCTCCCCGCGCGGGCGGCTGCCTCCGGGAGGTTAGCGGCAAGCTGGCTGCCCAGCCAGTCGGGACCGGGCGAATCCGTTACACAGGCGCCGGCGGCTCGATCTCGCGCTTGAGGATCTTGCCGGTGGGGCCCTTGGGCAGGTCGTCGAGGAACCAGACGACGCGCGGGTACTTGTAGGCGGCGATCCGCTCCTTGACGTAGGCGCTGACCTCCTCCGGCGCCAGCTCCTCGCCCTCGTGGAGGACGACCGCGGCGCCGATCTCCTCGCCCCACTCGTCGTGGGGGACGCCGACGACCGCCGCTTCGCGGATCTTCGGGTGCTCGAAGAGCACCTCCTCGACCTCGCGCGGGTAGACGTTGTAGCCGCCGCGGATGATCAGGTCCTTCTTGCGGTCGACGATGTAGAAGTAGCCCTCCTCGTCGGTGCGCGCCATGTCGCCGCTGTGGAACCAGCCGCCGCGCATCGCCTCGGCCGTCGCCTCGGGGCGCTGCCAGTAGCCCTTCATGACGTTGTGGCCGCGGATCACGATCTCGCCGACCTCGCCTTGGGCGACCGGGTTGCCGTCCTCGTCGACGACCTGCATCTCGACCCCCTCGATCGGGGTGCCGATCGAGCCCGCCTTGCGCTCCATGTGGGGGTGGTTGGAGGAGGCGACCGGCGAGGTCTCCGAGAGCCCGTAGCCCTCGAGCACGACGGCGCCGAAGGCCTCTTCGAAGCCGCGCAGCACCTCGACCGGCATCGAGGCGCCGCCGGTGATGCAGGTGCGCAGCGAGGACGTGTCGTAGCTCTCGCGCTCGGGGTGGTGCAGCAGCGCTCCGTACATCGTCGGCACGCCGTAGAAGTGGGTGACGCCGTCGCGCTCCATCGTCGCCAGCGCCTCGCCGGGGTCGAACTTCGGCACCAGCGTCAGGCAGGCGCCGACCTTGAGCGAGGCGTTCATCGCCACCGTCTGGCCGAAGGAGTGGAAGAGGGGCAGCGAGCCGAGGACGATGTCGCCGGCGCCGATCTCGCAGGTCGTGCGGCTGGCGACGTCGGCGTTGCGGAAGAGGTTCTCATGGGTCAGCTCGGCGCCCTTCGGCTTGCCGGTCGTGCCCGAGGTGTAGAGGATCACCGCCGTGTCGTCCTCAGCGGTCTCGGCAAGATCCGTTCCGGTGCGCTTTTTGGACCCTGTAGGTGCATAAGGCGCACCGGAAGCGGGCGGATGGTCGGCCAGCGTCTCGGCGAAGGCAACCGGCTCGACCTCGATCGTCTCCGCGCCGGCGTCGGCCGCCCCCTCGCGGGCCTCCGCGGCGAAGCCGTGCCAGGCGAGCAGCAGCTTCGCGCCCGAGTCCTCCAGGTAGAAGGCGATCTCGCGCCGCTTGAGCAGCACGTTCATCGGCACGACGATGCCGCCCGCCCGCAGCACCCCGTAGTAGGCGACCGGGAACTCGGGCACGTTGGGCAGCATCACGCCGACGCGATCGCCCGGCTGGAAACCGTGCTCCCGCAGGAGCGTGGCCAGCCGGGCGCTGCGCTCGTCGAGCTCGCCATAGCTGAGCTCGACCTCGCCGAGGCGGATCGCCGGAGCGCCGGGGTCCCGCCCGGCGCTCTCGGTCAGCAGCGATGCGAGGTTGAGGCCCATCGCACCCCTCGGGCGGGGACTAGCTGCCCTTGATGATGTTCTGGACCGGGAACTCCTTGATGCTGGGCGGGTTCGGCGGCGCCTTGTCGCCGAGCGCCCCGACCGCCGGTCCGAGCCGCTCCTGCTGGAAGCGGTCGAAGGCCTCGCGCGACTCCCAGAAGTCGATCACGTTCCAGCCGGCCTCCGCCGGTCCGGCGGAGTGGAAGATGAGTCCCTCCGGCGGGCTCTCCTCGACCCCTATCTCGGCGTTGACCGCCTCGTACTGCTCCTGCGTGCCGTCGGCGAAGCTGATCCAAAGTCCTATAGCCATCGTTCCTCCTTGTAGGATGCGCCGCTGTGCGGACCCTGATGCTAACTGCGATGGCGTGCGTTGCGCTGGCGATTGCCGGCTGCGGTGGCTCGAGCGATTCCACCGAATCGACAGAAACGACCGAACGGCTTCCACGGCGAAAAAGACCAAGCCGGAAGTGAGCGTCCCCAAGGGCGCGCCGCCGAAGAAGCTGGTCGTCAAGGAAATCGAAGAAGGCACCGGCGCGACCGCCGAAGCCGGCGATCGGGTCACCGTCCAGTACGCGGGCGTCGACTACAAGACGGGCAAGGAATTCGACTCGTCCTGGAGCAGGAGCGAACCGTTCTCGTTCAATCTCGGCGCCGGCGAAGTGATCCGCGGCTGGGACGAAGGCGTGGCGGGGATGAAGGTCGGCGGCAGGCGCGAGCTGATCATCCCGCCCGAGCTCGGCTACGGGGAAGCGGGATCGCCGCCCGCTATTCCGCCGAACGAAACGCTCGTCTTCGTAGTCGATCTCCTCGCGGTCGAATAGCCACGCCGGTCGGCAGACGGCCGCCTTCCAGGCAGTAGTACGATGCCGCCGTGAAGATTGCCTCGATAATCAGTTTTTTCTGTTTGAGTCTGGTCATTGCTGCCTGCGGTAGCTCGTCCGCAGCGAAGCCCAACGAGGTCGTCTGGCGCAACGGGGAGCCGGTCGCGGTCATCCATCGCGGCCCCATTCCGAAGAAGCTGATCGTCAAGGAGCTGAAGGTGGGCACGGGGGTCGTGCTGAGGAAGGGCTTGGTCGGCACTTTCAAATACAAGAGCTTCGACTACCGCACCGACCAGCGCTATGAAGACTGGTGGAATGAACCCTTCCGCACAGGATTCGGCGAAGGCCAGTCGCTCGGGGCCTGGGAAACGGGCCTGAAGGGGATGCGGGTCGGCGGGCGCCGCATGCTGATCGTGCCGCCGGCGCAGGCCTACACCCACGTGCCGGTGGTCTACGTCATCGAGCTCGCCGCGGTGAGCCGGTAGTCATGGCCGCCTCCTGGGCAAGGACACCCGCGCTGCTCGCCGTTCTCGCCTGCGCCGGGTTGCTCGTTTCGTGCGGGGGCGGCGGCTCGTCTCCCTTTGGGTCAGACTCGAT
This sequence comes from Chloroflexota bacterium, assembly GCA_050258095.1. Taxonomy (GTDB): domain Bacteria; phylum Actinomycetota; class Thermoleophilia; order Solirubrobacterales; family 70-9; genus VRUE01. The sequence continues at coordinate 10,431 of JBLMYD010000046.1, read as the reverse complement.
CGTCCTGCAGGGAGAAGGCGGCAGGCCGGATGTGCCGATCCCGGTTGGGCCCCCGCCGAAGAAGCTGGTCGTCGTCGACCTGAAGAAGGGGAGCGGACGCGCCGCCAGGAAAGGAGACGAGCTGCGCGTCCGCTACTTCAACCTCGCCTACCGGGGGCACCAGATCTACGAAGACAACTGGGACACCACGTTCGGTCCATTCGAGCTCGGCGCGGGGCAGGTCGTGGAATCCTGGGACGAAGGCCTGCCCGGGATCAAAGCCGGAACGCGACGGGTGCTGGTTGTGCCGGGGGGCAGGGAAACCTTTACGCGCAAACCCGAAATCTACGTCGTCGAAGCGATTTCGGTGGTGCCGTCGAAGCATCCCACGGTCGCCGTTCAGGTCACGGAAAAAGTCAAGCCGACCGGGGCGAAGCCGGCGATCGCCCACGATCTCGGCCCGCCGCCGACGAAGCTCGTCGTCAGGACGTTGAAATCCGGGGAAGGCCATCGGGTGCGGCGTGGCGAACGGCTTGGTGTGCGCTTCATGGACGTCAGCTACAGGACCCGGAACACACAAGACTTTTGGGGAGAAGAAGGGGATGAAGAACCCCCTTACCACTTCGTTCTCGGCCAGGGAAGGGTGCGCAAGGGTTGGGAAATCGCGATCCCTGGAAAGCGGCTGGGCACTCGCCTTGAACTGCTCCTTCCCTCGAGGCTCGCCTACGGTGAAGGGCCGATGCGCTACGTGGTCGAACTAATCGACCGCACAGAACCCTCGCCTGACCACGCAGAATGATCTTTACCGAGAGGTTCGCCTCTCAGGCTCTTGCCGGGGAGCCGCTGCGCGACCCGACATCCGTGGCCGAGCGCCTGCTCGCCGTACAGGGCCAGGACCCGCGCGGCGCCCGGCTCGCGGTGCGGGCGAGGACGGAGGGGCTGACCGCCGCCGACGTCGACCGGGCTTTGACCGAGGAGCGGTCGCTGGTGATCTCCTGGCTCAACCGGGGCACGCTGCACCTGGTGCGCAGCGAGGACTACCCCTGGCTGCAGCTGTTGACCACGCCGCCGCTGCGGGCGTCGTGCGTCCGGCGCCTGCGCAGCGAGGGCATCTCGGCTGCCGAGGGCGAGCGCGCCGTCGCGACGATCGAGCGGGCGCTCGTGGAGGAGGGGCCGCTGACGCGCCAGCAGCTGCGCGAGCGGCTCGACGCGGCCCGCGTGCCGACGCAGGGACAGGCCATGCTCCACCTCCTCTTCCTCGCCGCGGTCCGGGGCGCGATCGTGCGCGGGCCGATGGCCGGCAAGGAGCACGCTTACGTGCTCGTCCGCGACTGGCTCGGGCCGATCGAGCCGGTCGATCGCGAGCTCGCCCTCGCCGAGCTGGCCCGCCGCTACCTCGTCGGCCACGCTCCGGCCGACGATCGCGACCTCGCTCGCTGGGCCGGGCTGCCGCTGCGCGACGCCCGCACCGGCCTCGCCGCGATCGCCCCCGAGCTGGTCGAGCGCGAGGATGGGCTCGTCCATCTCGCCAAGCACCCGCCCGCGGCCGCGGTTCCGACCCCTCGCCTGCTCGGCGCCTTCGATCCCGTCCTGCTCGGCTGGACCTCGCGCGATCAGATTATCGGCCCCCACACGCACCTGGTCACCAGGAACGGCATCTTCCGCCCCTTCGCCCTGGTCGAGGGCCGCGCGGCCGCGAGCTGGAAGCTCAGCCGCGGCAAGGTCGCGATCGAGCCGCTCGGTCGCGTCCCGAAGGCCGCGACGGCGGCCCTCGAAGCGGACGCCGCCGACGTCGAGCGCTTCTTCGCCGGCTGAGCCGCCGCTCACTCGTATGTCAGCGCCTGCAGCGGGTCGAGGCGGGCGGCGCGGCGGGCCGGCAGGATCGCTGCCAGCGAGCCCATCACGACGCCGACCACCGCGATCGCGACCAGGGTGCCGACGGGGATGCGCAGGTCGAGGCCGACCAGGGTGCTCTCGCGCAGGGTGAGGATCCAGACGAGGCCGACGAGCAGCCCGGCCCCGATCCCGGCCAGCGAGCCCGCCACCGAGATCAGCAGGCTCTCGTCGAGCATCGTGCGCCGGATCCGCCAGCGCGAGCCGCCGAGGGCGCGCAGCACGCCGATCTCGCGGGTGCGTTCGATCACCGACATCGAGAGCGTGTTGACGATGCCGAGCAGGCCGACGATCACGGCGATCCCGATGATCGCGTTGAAGAAGGCGAACTGCTGGTTGATCTGGTCTTCGTAGTTCTTCTTCACCGTCGCGTTGGAGACTGCTTCGGCGCCGGGGTAGTCGCGCGCCAGCAATCGGTCGACCGCGGCCGCCAGCGGCTTGCGGTCGGCGGCGGTGCGGGCGGTGACGGCCAGCTGCGAGTCGGTGTCGATGCCGTAGACCCGCTTCATCGTCGCCAGCGAGACCATCACCTCGTTGCCGTTCGCTTCGAAGGTGTCGAGCAGGCCGACGACCGGCGCCCGGCGTGTCGAGGAGGCCCCCTTCAGCTCGATCGCGTCGCCGACCCCGACCCCGCTGTCTTCGGCGTAGCCCTTGCCGAGCACGGCGCCGCCGCGGGCGAGCCCCGCCATCACCTGGGCGGTCGAGCCTCCTTCGTATTCGCTGCGGTCGACCCGGGGCCAGGCGGCCGGGTCGACGCCGACCAGCAGCCCCGGTTCGCCGCCGCCGGGCAGCTCGGGCGTGAAGACGACGCGCCGCGGGGTCACGGTGCCGGCGCCGGGCAGCGCCGCGATCCGCCTGCGCAGCGAGTCGGCGACGCCGCTGCCGGGCCCGCCGTACTCGTTGTAGTCGAGCGGCTGGACCGTCAGGTCGCGGGCGAAGCGCTTGTCCACCTCGCTGGAGATCGAGCTGATGAAGCTGGTGCTGATCACCGAGTTGACGACGACGACCGAGAGGGTGACGACGAGCGCCGCCGCCGTCGCCGAGGTGCGCAGCGGGTTGGCGTGCAGCGAGTCGGAGGCGAGCCGTCCCTCGGCGGGCATCAGGGCGCGCGCCGGCCGGGCCAGCAGGCGGATCGCCGGCATCACGACGAACGGGGCCAGCAGCACCATGCCGACGAACATGACGACCGTCGAGCCGACGCCGACCAGCGCCGCCAGCGCGCCGCCGCTCTGGTTGCTGAACCAGTAGAGGCCGCCGACCGCGAGGCCGGGGACGAAGAGCGCCGTGCCGACCAGCGCCCGTCGCAGGCCCGGCCGCCTTTCGACCCCGCCGCCGCCGACCAGCGCCCGGATCGGCGGGATGCGTCCCGCCCGCAGGGCCGGGTAGAGCGCCCCGGCCGTGGTCGCCAGGAAGCCGACGGCGATCGCCGCGATCGCCGCCCCGGCGGTCACGTCGAGGCCCGAGAGCGGTAGGCCGGAGAGGCTGCGCATCGCCGCCGCCAGGGCGTAGGCGAGGCCGATCCCGACCCCGAGGCCGAGCAGCGAGCCGATCGCGGCGAGGATCAGCGACTCGCCGAGCACCGTGGAGGCGACGCGGCGGCGCGAGGCGCCGAGCGCACGCAGCGTCCCGATCTCGCGGATTCGCTGCAGCACGGTCATGTTGAACGAGTTGAGGATCAGGAAGGCGCCGACGAAGAGCGCCATCCCGGAGAAGAAGTAGAGGACGATGTCGAGGCTGGCGAGCTGGTCGTTCGCGTCTTCGCCGCGCGAGGCCGGGGTGGCGACTTCGACGCCGCTGGGGGCGAAGGCCTCGATCCGGCGCTTGACGGCTTCCGGCGAGGCGCCCTCTTCGAGGATCACGGTGATCTCGTCGAAGCTGCCGCTCTTGCCGGTGATCCTGCGCACCGTGGCCATCGGCGCCGCTGCGGTCCCGTAGCCGCCGAGGTCGAGGCTGGTCTGGAACTTGTAGATGCCGGAGACTTCGAGCGCGGTCAGCCCCGTCGGCGTGGCGAGCCGGATCCGGTCGCCGACGCCGAATCCCTCCTGTTTCGCCCACCCCTCCTCGAGCTGGATCTGGCCGCGGTTGGACGGCTCCTGGCCGGCGACTGTTTCCGCGCCGGCGGTGTCGGGCCCGTCGAAGTTGACCCCGTCGACGAAGAGGACCGAGCCGCGGCCGCTCTGCGCCTTGCCCTGCCGGTCGACGGTGCGGAAGAGGCCGTAGACGTTGCCGGCCGCCGCCTTGACGCCCTCGGTGCGCCTCACCTCGCCCAGGGTCTTGGTCGGCACCGAGCCGACCGAGGACTTGCCGGAGACGATCACCCCGGTGTTGGCGTAGATCGCGTCGTAGAGGTTGGTGAAGGTCGCGTGGATCGTGCTGACCAGGATCAGCACGCCGAAGGCCATGCCGACGCCGAGCACGATGCCGCCGGTGGTCAGCAGCGAGCGCAGCGGCCGCGCCCGCAGCGAGCGCGGGCCGAGGCCGTGGAAGGAGCGCAGGCGGGCGCCCTGCGGGGTCGCGTGCGCGCTCATGCGGGCGTCGCCTGCTCGGCGACGCCCTCGGCCTCCGTCCCGACCCGGCGGAAGGCGTCGATCACGCGACCGGTGTCGCCGCCGGGGACCTCGCCGACGATGACGCCGTCGCGCAGGAAGACGACCCGGTCGGCGAGCGCCGCCGCGGCCGGGTCGTGGGTGACCATGACCACCGTCTGGCCGGAGTCGACGACCCGGCGCAGCACCTGCATCACGGCGGTGCCGCTGCGCGAGTCGAGGTTGCCGGTCGGCTCGTCGGCGAGGATCGCGTCCGGCCGGCGCAGCAGGGCGCGGGCGATCGCCACCCGCTGCTGCTCGCCGCCGGAGAGCTCGGTCGGCAGGTGCGCTGCGCGGTCGGCGAGCCCGACGAGCCCGATCAGCTCGTCGACGCGGTCGGCGACCTTGGCCGGCCGCTCGCCGTTGACGAGCGCCGGCAGCAGCACGTTCTCGGCCGCGGTCAGCGTCGGCAGCAGGTTGAAGAACTGGAAGACGAAGCCGAAGACGTCGCCGCGCAGCTCGGTCAGCTCGGCGTCCGAGAGCCGGTCGTAGCGCCGGCCGCGCACCGCGACGCTGCCCGCGTCGGGCCGGTCGAGCGCGCCGAGGATGTGCAGCAGCGTGCTCTTGCCCGAGCCGGACGGTCCCATGATCGCCACCATCTCGCCCTCGGCGACGCTGAGGTCGACTCCGCCCAGCGCCTGCACGGCGGTCGCCTCGGCGCCGAAGGTCCGGGTCAGGCCGTGGGCCTCGAGCAGCGCGCCATCCCAGCCCGCGCCGTCGCCCGCGCTGCTTTTCGCGTGCCTGCGGAGCACGGCTGCGAGCGTAGGCCCCGCCGCGCCCCGCGCCATCGGTGGCGGCTACTCGGCTGTAGTAGGTAGTTCCTGCGGATCAGCGTGGGATCGGATTACCGATGCCGGGATGGGTCTGGGGGCCGATGCGCATGTACGTGTGCCCCTTGAAGCGGTCCACGTAGGCGGGGGTCGTTTCCACGACCTCCCTGAATCGGGGATCGACGTGGAATTCGACCCTGGCTCCGGAAGCGTCGCGCTCGATGTCGATGACGCTGCCTATTTGCCACTGACGGACCACCACCGGCGATCCGACGGTGAGGCCTACTGCCTGGACCCGGCGGTACTCGATTTTGAAGTAGCCATCGGCCGCCGTGTGGCGGTGGGGGGCGAAGATGATCCCGATGACGATCAGGAGGACGAGCAGCCCGAGGATCGCGCCCCCGATTCGCAGGCCCATGACTTGCGCTTCTGCCTCTTCTTGTCGGCGACGAAGGGGTACTCGAGATCGGAGGCGGTGAAGCCGCCGATCGGGGCGTCGATCGCGTAGCGGTAGAGGGCGACGGTGAATACCTGCTGGGTGGCGGCGACGGCCGCGAAGAGTGCGAACAGCCCGACCAGGCTGACCCCGATCAGCGCGACCCCGGCCTCGGGGCGCTGCTTCAGGAGCGCACTCCCGATAACGAGCACGATGACCAATGGCACCGCCGCGATCACCGACCAGGCTCCGATTGCGACGCGGCCCGTTACCCCCTCGCCCCAGCGCTGCTTGACGAGTCCCGCCGAGCGCTTGAGCGCGTCGACGGGTCCGATCCCTTCCATCGCCAGGACCGGGATGACGAATATCGTCGCCAGCCCCCAGGCGGCGCCCGCGAACCAGGCAACGATCCTGCCGCCGCCGGGGATGCGGTTGGCGATTTCGTTGATCAGCGTTCCGACGACGACCGAGATCAGTGCCCAGAGCGCGATCCGGCGCCGTTTGACCCAGGCCATGCGCAGCGCCTCGCTGGCGCTCAGGTGCTCGCCGTCGAAGGCGGCGCTGGCTGCACTGGCGAGAGCGACGTTGAAGAAGACGCTGGCCAGGGTGGATGGATAGAGGGCGACCGCGGTGGCGATTCCGAACCGCCCGCTGGAGTGATCGGAGGACGCGGCAACGATGAGAAAGACGAGGAAGGCAAAGAAGAGGGATGAGACGATCCCCGCGACGGCGAGGAGCAGCATCGTCCGATCCGCGCGGATCAGCGCCCAAGCGACCTGCGTCAGCCGCCAGCCGCGGCTGATCCTGCCCTCCTTCCAGGTCGCGCCCGGCGCAGTCGAGTGTGCCTCCACCAGGGAGCTATCGGCAGCCGGCGGGCGAGGTTTGAGCCGGGTGCGAATTGCTCACTACGTTGAGTGATTTTGCTCAGGGCATTGAGTATTTCGTCGTGACCCCCGAAATCCGGCATGACAGAGTCAGATGCGAGAGGATGAGAACCCGCAACCCGAGCAGAGGAGAAGGCGATGGGACGGCCAGTAGTCCACTTCGAGGTGATTGGCAGGGACGGCGCGAGGCTGCAGAGCTACTACGCCGAGCTGTTCGACTGGGACGTGCAGGCGAACAACGAGATGAAGTACGGCCTGGTCGACCGCGAGGCCAACAGCAACGCCGAAGGCGTCGGTCTCGGTGGCGGCATCGGCCAGGGTCCCGAGGGCTACGAGGGCCACGTCACCTTCTACGTCGAAGTCCCAAGCGTCGAGGACGCCCTCGCCAAGGCCGAGGCCCTCGGCGGCGCCCGCGTCATGGGCCCCGAGACGATCATGGGCCGCATGGTCCTTGGTCAGTTCAAAGACCCCGAGGGCAACGTGATCGGCCTGATCGAGGGGAGTTGAGGCGCCGGGTCCCAATGACGGTCAAAGGCTGTGCAGCTAAAAAGCTTCATAGCTCTACACTCAGCGCATGGCGCGATGGCCCCGATATCGATTCCGGACTAGGGTCCGGGCGCACTCTCCCGGTTTTCTCTTCCGCTTGATCCCGCCCGGCAGCAAGGACTGCGGCCGGCATGAGTGGTTCCGCTACGACGAAGACACTGACCTCTGTCTGCATTGCACGGTCGGCGAACGCGAGCACGTTCCCAAGCCGATAGATCCAGACAGCGAACTCTGGCAGTGGCTCAGCAAGTCGGCGAAGGAAGGCAATCCCTCGTCACAGAAAATCGTCAAGCGGATGATTGCCGAGGACGAAGAAGCTCGGCGGGCGGCGCCAGCCTGATTGACCCCAAGGGTTCTTGGTGCGTACCCAAATCAATATGATCGGGTTATCGCCAAACGGAATCCAAAGACGTGTTTCGTTATCTCTCCGATCGGCGGAGACGAAAGCAAGACACGCAAGTGGGCGGATCAAACGATCAAGCACTTGATCGCACCAGCCGTGGAAAAGCACGGGCTCGCGGTCATGCGGGCCAATCGAGAGGATCGAGCTGGAATTATCACAACCACATCATTCAACGCTTGGTCAGCTCGGAGCTGGTAATCGCTGATCTGACCGGTAGAAACCCCAATGTCTTTTATGAGTTGGCAGTGCGCCATGTAACCCGAAAGCCGTTGGTCCAGATCATCAGAGCCGAGGAGGACATCCCGTTCGACGTGCAGGGCATGAGGACCGTAAAGTTCGAGTTGAGTGACCCTGACGTACTCGAAAGAGCCCGGGAGGCACTTGAGAAGCAGGTTGTAGCTGTTCTTGAGGAAGGCGAGATGGAGACGCCAATCAGTCAAGCTATAGGCCAACAACTTGCTATCGAGAGTGGCGATCCTCAACAAGTTGAGCTTGCCGAGTTGTTTAGGGCAATGCAGGCACTTACTGCTGAGGTACGAACTCGCTCTGGCCAGCAACTCGCGTGGTGGAGCTATCGGCCTGAAGAAGTTGACGTGACCCCATACGTCACCCTTCACGGCGAGTTGGCCGAAGGATGGCCCATGAAAGTTCTACGCGCTCGGACGCCTGAAGATTCGGAAGCAAACCCAAGTGACAAGGGAGAGTCCAAGGCGTCGGACACCGCCAAGAAAAGCAGGGGAAAAGACTGAGCTAGGAACGCTTCGGGCTGCGCCACGGCTGCACAAGCCGCGTCACCAGATCATCGGCCAGCCCCTCGACCGGCACCCGCGTCTGCTCCAGCGAGTCGCGGTCGCGGAGGGTGACGGTGTCGTCTTCCATCGTCTGGCCGTCGACGGTGATGCCCCAGGGGGTGCCGATCTCGTCCTGGCGGCGGTAGCGCTTGCCGATCGAGCCGCCCTCGTCGAACTCGGCCGGTAGGCGGGTGCGGAGCGCGTTGAAGATCTCGCGGGCCTTCTCCGGCATCCCCTCCTTGGAGACGAGGGGGAGGACTGCCACCTTTACCGGGGCCAGCTTCGGGTGCAGGCGCAGCACGGTGCGCTTGCGGCCCTCGACCTCCTCGACGTCGTAGGCGTCGACGAGGAAGGCGAGCGCGGCCCGGTCGGCGCCGGCCGCCGGCTCGATCACGTGCGGCACGTAGCGCTCTTTCGTCTGCTGGTCGAAGTACTCGAGCTTCTCGCCGCTGAACTTGGCGTGCTGGCTGAGGTCGAAGTCGCCGCGGTTGGCGATCCCCTCCAGCTCCGACCAGCCGATCGGGAAGAGGTACTCGATGTCGCTCGTCGCCGAGGAGTAGTGCGAGAGCTCGTCGGCGCCGTGGGCGCGCACGCGCAGGAACTCGGGCCGGATGCCCAGCTCGGTGTACCAGCGCTCGCGCTCCTCCATCCAGACCTGGTGCCAGCGTTCGGCTTCGGCCGGCGGCACGAAGAACTCCATCTCCATCTGCTCGAACTCGCGGGTGCGGAAGATGAAGTTGCCGGGCGTGATCTCGTTGCGGAAGGACTTGCCGATCTGGGCGATCCCGAACGGCGGCTTCTTGCGCGCGAACGCCATCACGTTCTTGAAGTTGATGAAGATGCCCTGCGCCGTCTCCGGTCGCAGGTAGACCTCCGAGCCCTCGCCCGCCACCGGTCCGATGTGGGTCTCGAACATCAGGTTGAACTGGCGCGGCTCCGAGAGCTCGCCGCCGCACTCCGGGCAGCGCAGCTCGGCGCTCGGGTCGCCGCCTTCCTCTTCGACCGCCTCGCGCAGGTGATCCTCGCGCCAGCGCTTCTTGCACTTGCCGAGGCACTGGACCAGCGGGTCGGTGAAGCCCTCGAGGTGGCCGGAGGCCTCCCAGACCCGCGGGTGCTGGAGGATCGCCGAGTCGAGGGCGACGATGTCGTCGCGTTCCTGCAGCATCGCCCGCCACCACTCGGCCTTGACGTTGTTCTTCAGCAGCACCCCGTAGTGGCCGTAGTCGTAGGTCGAGCCGAGCCCGCCGTAGATCTCCGAGGAGGGGAAGACGAAGCCGCGTCGCTTGCAGAGCGCGACGATCTCCTCCATCGAGACTTCGGTCGGACGCGTTCCCGGTTCGGCCGCTGACATGCCGGAACCGTATCGGCTGCGATAATCGCCCAGCCTGATGCCGATCTACGAGTACAAGTGCGAGAACGGCCACGTCTTCGACGTGATCCAGAAGATGAGCGACGAACCGCTCACCGCCTGCCAGGAGTGCGGCGCCCCCGCCGAACGCGTCCTGCACCCCGTCGCCGTCCATTTCAAGGGCTCCGGCTTCTACAACACCGACTACGGCAAGAAGAAGAAGGGCGCCGCCGCCAACGGCTCCTCCGGCGAGGGCTCGGGCGAGTCGAAGGGCTCCGAGTCGAAGTCGAAATCCGACTCTTCCTCGGGCTCGAAGGCGAGCGAGTCGAAGCCGAAGGCCTCCGCCGCCAGCGACTGATCGCCGTGGAGCGCTCGCTGCACGGGGAGCCGGCCCGCTTCGCGCGCGGCTTCCAGCGGGTCGGCGAGGACACCTGGGCCTGGCTGCAGCCCAACGGCGCCCTCGGCGAGTCCAACGCCGGCCTGGTCGCCTCCGGCGAGCACGTCCTCCTGGTCGACACGCTCTGGGACCTGACGCTGACGCGGCGGATGCTCGACGCGGCTCGCGACCTCGCCGCGGCGGCGCCCGAGACCGTCTTCAACACCCACTCCGACGGCGACCACGTCTGGGGCAACCAGGTGCTCGCCGGCGCCCGGATCGTCTCGACCACCAGGGCCCGTGAGACTTCCTGTGTCAACCCCCCTCGGGTTGAAGCCTTCGCAAGTTGCCGTGTTTGGCGGGGTCGTAGGCCACTCCGTCCTGCCAGCAGCGCCACAGAACCCGCAGCCAGGCGCGCCC
>JBLMYD010000045.1:0-16115 GCA_050258095.1 Chloroflexota bacterium | reverse complement strand
TGCCGAAAAAGGCACCTGGCGGACGGCACGTCCTAGACTGCGCCGTGGGCGCCCGTAGCTCAGCTGGATAGAGCGCATGCCTCCGGAGCATGAGGTCACAGGTTCGAATCCTGTCGGGCGCGTCGCCGATACTCTCGCGCCGTGCCGAGCGATCCGGAAAGCCGCCCGCCGCGCGGGGCCCTGATCGTGATCGCGGTCGGCTTGCTGGCGACCGTCGCCGCAGCGCTGCTGAGCAACCCCAATGTCTCCTCGGGAGCCGTCGAGCTGGCCTGGGAACTGCACCGGCCGCTGCCCGACTCCACTGCCCACCGGATTCCCGGCGGCGGCACCGCCCAGCTCGTCGAAGGGGGGATGCGGGCCACCGAAAGCAACGTCAGCGGCTACCGCTTGCTGCGCGTGGCCGATGTCCTCCTCATCTCCAAAGGGGCGTCGGTCGGCAACGGCCGCGTCATCTGCACGATCCGGGTGCCGCCCCGGCACGCACTCGTCGCACACACGCCCCACAACCGCGCCTCCTACCCACGCCCGAGCGAAGGCGAAGAGCTGACCAAGCAGGAAGTCCCCGAAAACGTCCTGGTCGAGTTCAACGCGAGCGGCACCGACGTCGCGCTGGTCCGGCTCGGCGACGCCTTCGCGAAATTCATCGACGAGCGGGGAGCGACGGTTTCCTGGGCGCCGTTCCAGATCGGCCGGCAGCGTTGGCAGTGGGGCCTCCCCCCCGGCCGGCCGAGCAGGCCGCTGCGAATCGGCTTCGCCACCGTCTGGCGGACGACGGCAAGGACGACGGCGCACGTGTCCTGCACGGTCGAGACCGCGGCCGGATCGACGACCGTTCGCACCGCGGGCAGCCTGGGCTCGTAGGTGCGGCCCGCCGTCCTCGTCGTGCCGGAACCCTGAGCGCCTACGCCGCGGGGGCGACGAGCAGCTCGGGGCCCTCGATCCCCTTGCCGACCTTGTTCAGCGCCGGGTTCGCCGGGGCGCTGTCCATGCGCGACGCGGGCAGCGACGTGCACATCGCCACCGCCTCCTCGAGCGAGAGGTCGGGGCGCAGCCACGCCGCCTCCGCCTCGGGACCGGGCAGGATCGCCGGCATCCGGTCGTGCACCTTGGCGACGAGCTCGTTCGGCGTCGTCGTGACGATCGTGCAGCTGTAGAGCCAGCCGTCGTCGAAGCCGCGGTCCTCGGGGTCGTCCCACTCCTTGCGCGTGCAGAGGCCGGCGAAGGCGAAGGGCCGGCCGCCGTCGACGGTGAAGCGCCAGGGCTGGCGCGGCTGCTTCGGGTCCTCGGCCTTCATCCACTCGTAGAAGCCGTCGGCGACGATCAGGCAGCGGTGGCGGAACTTGCCGACCAGCGGCGAGTAGGCGCGGCTGGTGGCGAGGTTCTCGGCCTTGGCGTTGATCATCCGGTAGCCGACCTTGAGGTCCTTCGCCCAGCGCGGGACGAGGCCCCAGCGCATCGGCCGCGCCTCGCGCTCGCCGGCCGCCGCCTCCTCGGGGTTGGGAGAGGAGCGCACGGTCAGCACCTCCTGCGTCGGGGCGACGTTGAAGCGGCCGAGGGTCGACTCGACCTTCTTCGCCCGCTCCCTGGTCGGCGGCGGTGCCTCGCCGGAGCGGTTGCGCTCGAGCGCCTTCTCCAGCTCGACCTGGAAGCGGTCGGCGATCTGCTTGGAGTCCTTGGCCGTGACCGTGAAGCGCCCGCACATGGGCGACCCAGACTAGCCGCGACGCGACGCCGTCACTCGGGCGCGATCAGCTCGACAGTTGGGAAGTAGGTGCGGAAGCGAATCGGGTCGCGGGTCAAGATACGCAAGCGAGACACCGCCGCATGAGCGCCTATGAAGAAGTCCGGCAGCGGGGAGCGCCTCGCTCCACCCCTTCGCCGGTACTCGACGAAGGCGCGACCGGCGAGGAAAGAGGCCGGCCAGGGCAGCGGCATCAGCTCGATCCCACGAGCCCGCATCGCCCGCTCGCACTCCTCGGGTCCCGGGAAGCCGACCGACACCTCAGCGTAGATCACCTGGTTGACCATCGCCGCTCCATCTTCCAGAACCTCGCTCAAGGCCCCGTCGGACCACTCGGTCCAGGCAGAGCGCCCGGTGAGCACGTCGATCAGGACATTGGAGTCAACGAGAGTCGCCGCCACCCTCCTCTAAGCGCCCAGTGCCCCAATCCTCTCCCCGGGTGAGCCTCATAACTTCGTCCGTGGTCATCGTGTAGCTCTTGCCCGCCTCGCGCAGATGCGCGATCAGCTCCTCGCCGCGGCTCTTGCTGCCGGCAATCCTGCGCACTCGGATTCCACCCTCGTCGCGCACGAACTCGACCTCTGTCCCGGGCAGGAAGCCGAACTCGTCCCGGATCTCCTTCGGAATCGTGACCTGGCCCTTGCTGGTGATTCTCGACACGAGGTAAGAGTAGCACCGGTATTACTCTTACTTTGGCGGGCGCGCCTCCGGGTGCTCGCGATACCACTCCAGCGTGTGGCTGAGGCCGTCCGCCAGCTCGACCCGCGGCCGCCAGCCGGTCGTCTCGCGCAGCTTGGTCGAGTCGACGTACTGGCGGTCGATCTCGCCGTCGGGGGTGCCGGCGCCGAGGTATTCGGGTTGCACGCCGGTGCCGGCCGCGGCCGCGATCAGGTCGACGACCTCGCGCACCGAGTGGGGCCGCTCGCCGCCGGCGTTGAAGGCCTCTCCCCTGCCCTGCCCCTCGTCGAGGGCGCCGACGATCGCCAGGTAGGCCGAGACGGCGTCGTCGACATGGAGGAAGTCGCGCTCGGGGCTGCCGTCGGAGCGGATCGCCGGCGGCCGGCCGTCGAGCGAGGCAACGACGGTCTCCGGGATCAGGCGCGAGAAGTTGAGGTCGCCGCCGCCGTAGATGTTGGCGAAGCGGGTGACGGCCAGCGGCAGCTCGTAGGCGTGCGCGTAGCTGCGGGCGATGATGTCCGCGGCGGCCTTGCTCGCGTCGTACGGATAGGAGGCCCGCAGCGGGAAGTCCTCGCGGTAGGGCAGCTCGGGGCTCGTCCCGTAGGCCTTGTCGGAGGAGGCGAAGACCGTGCGCTCGACGCCGTGCTCGCGGCAGGCTTCGAAGACGTTCCAGGCGCCGCGCACGTTGGTCTCGAAGGTCTCGCGCGGCGAGCGGCGGGCGACGCCGACGATCGTCTGCGCGGCGAGGTGGAAGACCGAGTCGCAGCCAGCGACCGCCGTCGCGACCGCCTCGGCGTCGCGCAGGTCGCCCTCGGCCAGCTCGACCTCGTCGCGGATGCCGAGCAGGTCGAGGGCCGAGCGCCGCGTTCCCCCCACGTCGGCCGCGCGCGGGTCCGGCCGGTCGAGGATGCGAACGGCGACCCCGTCGCCGAGCAGCCGGGCCGCGAGATGGGAGGCGACGAAGCCGTGCGCCCCGGTGACGAGCGCCCGTCTCATCGCTCCGGCGCCGTCGCTCGCGGCCAGACCGTCCAGGGTGGGTCGCCGCTCGCCCAGAGGCTGTTGAGGACGACCGTGTCCTTGTAGGTGTCCATGCAGTCCCAGAAGCCCTCGTGACGGAAGGCGCGCAGCTGCCCGTCGGCGGCAAGTCGCTCCAGCGGCTCGCGCTCGAGGACGCTGTCGTCGTCCAGGTAGTCGAGGGCGGCGGGCTCGAAGCAGAAGAAGCCGCCGTTGATCCAGTGCTCGCTGCGCGGCTTCTCGACGAAGCCCTCGACGGCGTCGTCGGCGCCGATCCGGGCGACGCCCCACTGTAGCTCCGGCCTCACCACGGTCACCGTCGCGGCGGCGCCGTGCTCGCCGTGGAACTCGAGCAGCGCCCCGAGGTCGACGTCGGCGACCCCGTCGGCGTAGGTCGCGCAGAAGGGAGCGTCGCCGATGCGGTCGCGCAGCCGCGCGAGCCGGCCACCTGTCGGCGTGTCGAGCCCCGTCTCGACGCACTCCACCTCGACCCCATCGGGCCAGGGGGTCGACCCGACGAAGTCCGCGACCATCTCGCCGAGATAGCCGGTGGCGAGGACGAACCGCCGGAAGCCCTGCGCCGCGTAGATGCCGATCACGTGCCAGAGGATCGGCTTGCCGCCGATCTCGACCAGCGCCTTGGGCAGCGTTTCGGTGTGCTCGCGCAGCCTGGTCCCTCGGCCTCCACAGAGAATGACGACGGTCGGGCGCGTGGGGTCCATCAGGCGGGGGTGAAGCGTCTTGTACTTTTTCGCGGGCGCTCATCCACGGCGTAAGCCATCCAGCGATTCTCGAAAAAGTTAAGCGGAACCCCTGCCTGATGGACCTTAACCGCCCGCAACCGCCGGCAGGATAGTGACCTCGGCGCCGTCGTCCACCCCGGTCGCGAGCCCTTCCTGGAAGCGGATGTCCTCGCCGCCGACGTAGACGTTGACGAAGCGGCGCAGGTCGCCGTCCTGGGTGATCCGGTCGCGCAGGGTGCCGTGCGCCTCGAAGACGGCGTCGAGCACCTCGCCGACCGTCGAGCCGGAGACCTCCAGCTCCGCCTCCCCGTCCGTCGCCGCGCGCAGCTGGGTCGGGATCTTCACGGTGATTGGCATCAGACGGCTACCTCCTCGCGGAACTCGGCCTCGAAGCTGTCGAGGTCGGGGTCGATCTCGTGCATGCGGAACCTATCGCGGGTTGCGTCGAGCGTCTTCAGTCCCTCGCCGGTGATGTAGACGACGACGCGCTCGCCGCCGCCGATGTCGCCGCGCTCGGCGAGCTTGGCGAGGACGCCGACGGTGACGCCGCCGGCGGTCTCGGTGAAGATCCCCGTCGTCTCGGCGAGCAGCGAGATCCCGTCGCGGATCTCGTCGTCGCTGACCGAGTCGATCGAGCCGTTCGTGCGCCGGGCCTGTTCGACCGCGTAGGGGCCGTCGGCCGGATCGCCGATCGCCAGGCTCTTGGCGATCGTCTCCGGCCGCTGCGGCTTGCAGACGTCCCAGCCTTCGGCGAAGGCCGTGGCGACCGGGCTGCAGCCGACCGCCTGGGCGCCGTTGAAGACCGGCTGGCGGCCCTCGACGAGGCCGATGTCGAGCCACTCCTGGAAGCCGCGACCGACCTTGGTGAAGAGCGAGCCGGAGGCGATCGGGCAGACGACGCGGTCGGGCAGCTCCCAGCCGAGCTGCTCGGCGGTCTCGTAGGCGAGCGTCTTCGAGCCCTCGGCGTAATAGGGGCGCAGGTTGACGTTGACGAAGGCCCAGGGGCGCGTTTCGGCGAGCTGCGTGCAGAGGCGGTTGACGTCGTCGTAGTTGCCGCGCACCCCAACCAGGTTGGTGCCGTAGATGCCGGTGGCGAGCAGCTTCTGCTCCTCGAGGTTGGCCGGCACGAAGACGTAGGAGCGCAGCCCGGCGGCGGCGGCGTGAGCGGCGACGGCGTTGGCGAGGTTGCCGGTCGAGGCGCAGGCCACCGTCTCGTAGCCCAGCTCGCGCGCCTTGGCGACGGCGACGGCGACGACCCGGTCCTTGAAGGAGTGGGTCGGGTTGGCGGCGTCGTTCTTGACCCAGAGCTCGGCGTAGAGGCCGAGCCGCTCGGCGAGGCGGTCGGCGCGCACCAGCGGCGTCAGCCCCGGCTCGAGCGGGTCGCCCGGGCGCCCCTCGAAGGGCAGGAAGTCGGCATAGCGCCAGATCCCCTGCGAGCCGGCCTGGATCTTCCGCTTGACCTCGTCGGGTTCCAGCGCCGAGTAGTCGTAGGCGACCTCCAGCGGTCCGAAGCAGTTCTCACAGGCGAAATGCGCCCCGAGGTCGTAGGTCGCTCCGCACTCCTTGCACTTCAGGTTCTCGATTGCCATCCGATCTCGCTTTCGCTCGCCTACTGAAAAAACCTCCGCCTTGTGGGGCAGAGGTCCGATCGGACGTCCCCCACATCTTCCAAGCCATCGGCCTGCTGGAGTTGGCACCTCCCCTCGAACCGTGGTCCGAGGCGGTTGCCGGGGCTTCTATGGGCCAGTCCCTCCACCCCTCTTGATGTGGCGCTTATGTGCAGGGAACTCTATCAGGGGAAATCTCGTTCATCGCAATCGGCGGCCTGCGGTTAACCTTGTGCGGCCATGCCCGACGAGACGATGAGCGTGCAAGATGCCGAACCTTCCGAAGCCCAGGCTGCGGCGGACGGGACGGCGCGGCGATCTCGTCGTCACGCCGGCGCAGTCTGAGCCACAGGCCCCCCGCGTCGAGCAGATCGACTCCAGCGGCCTGCGCTGGGTCAACATCGAGCGGCCGGGGGCGCTGGAGCGCGCCTGGCTCGAAGAGCACTTCGACTTTCACGCCCTCGACCTCGAGGACGTGCTCTCGCGCAACCAGCGGCCGAAGATCGACGTCTACGACGACTACCTGTTCATCGTCCTGCACTTCCCGGTCTTCGACCCGGCGGCGGGCCGGCTCGGCACCGGCGAGCTCGACCTCTTCGTCGGGCCCGGCTACCTGGTGACGATCCCCAACCAGCCGCTGCAGCCGGTCGAGTACCTGTTCGAGCGCTGCCGCGCCAAGGAGGAGCTGCGCGACCAGCTCTTCTCGCGCGGCTCGGGCTACCTGCTCTACCGGCTGGTCGACGACAGCTTCGACTACTGCTTCCCGATGCTGCGCAAGATCGGCAACAAGCTCGACGCGCTCGAGGACGACATCTTCGAGGGCCGCTCGGATGAGGTCGTCCGCGACATCTCCAACGTCAAGCAGGAGATCATCAACTTCCGCAAGGTGATCCGGCCGCAGCGGCCGGTGCTGCACGACCTGGAGAAGGTCAAGCAGCGCTACCTGGCGACCGACCTCGACCTCGAGATCTACTTCGACGACATCGTCGACGCGCACGAGCGGATCTGGGACCTGCTGGAGAACTACAAGGAGGTCGCCGTCGCGCTCGAGGAGACCAACGAGGCGGTGATCTCGCACCGGCTCAACGACATCCTCCGCGTGCTGACCTCGATCAGCGTCGTGATCCTGCCGCTGACGCTGATCGCGAGCGTGATGGGGATGAACTCGTGGGTCCCCTTCGAACACAACGAGGCCGGCTTCTTCATGGTGCTCGCCGTGATGGCGGTGATCCTGATCGGGATGGTCTTCTTCTTCCGCCGCCGCCGCTGGCTGTGAGCCCGCGCGGACGTGCCGGTCCCCAGGTGCCTTTTTGGGCACCCGGGGAGCGGCACGTCCCCAATAGGATCGGAGAGTGGCCAACTTTCGGATCTGGGCGCCGTGGCGCCTCTCCTACGTGAAGGACGCGGCGAAGGACAACGAGGACGAGTGCATCTTCTGCGCCAAGCCGGCGGCGGACGATGACGAGGCAAACCTGATCGTCCACCGCGGCGAGCGCTGCTTCGTCATCCTTAACCTCTTCCCGTACACGAACGGGCACCTGATGGTCGCGCCCTACGAGCACCTGGGACGGCTGCAGGACCTGCCGGCGGAGACGACCGCGGAGATGATGGCCCTTGCCCGGCGGGCGATGGTCCGCCTCGAAGACGTCTACGAGCCGCACGGCTACAACGTCGGCTTCAATCAGGGACGGGTCGCCGGTGCAGGCGTCGAGCACCACATCCACATGCACGTCGTCCCCCGCTGGGGCGGCGACACGAACTTCATGCCGGTGATCGCCGACACGAAAGTGATGCCGCAGACGCTCGAGCAGAGCTACGAGGCGCTGAAGGGGACGTTTTGAGCGAGCAACCGGTCCTGGCGCCGCCGGGGATCTTCAAGGCGTACGACATCCGCGGCCTCTACGGCGAGGAGATGGACGAGACGACGGCGCTGGCGATCGGCCGCGCCTTCGTCCGGGTGCTGGCGCGGCTGCGCGGCAAGCAGCCGGGCGAGCTGCGGGTCGGGCTCGGGCGCGACATGCGCCTCACCGCGCCGGCGATGGCCGCCGAGCTGCGCGACGGGATGATCTTCGAGGGCGCGACGGTGCTCGACGCGGGGATGGTCGCGACCGAGATGCTCTACCACCTGGTCGGCTCGCGGCAGCTCGACGGCGGCGCGATGGTCACCGCCTCGCACAATCCCAAGGCCTACACCGGGGTCAAGCTGGTCCGCGAGGGCGCGCTGGCCCTCTCCGGCGATGCGGGCATCGGCGACGTGCGGCGCGAGATCGAGGCCGGCCTCGGGCACGCACCCGGCGGCGGCAAGCTGGAGGAGGTCGACGTCTGGGAGGAGTACCGGGCCCATGCGCTCTCCTTCATCGACCCGGCGAAGGTGGCGCCGATGAAGGTCGTCGTCGACGGCGGCAACGGGATGGCGGGGCCGATGGTCGGGCCGATCCTCGGCGAGCTGGGCCTCGACCTCGACGAGATGTACTTCAAGCCCGACGGCGAGTTCCCCGACCACGAGCCGAACCCGCTGCTGGAGGAGAACCGACGCCTGATCGTCGAGCGGGTGCGGGCGAGCGGCGCCGACCTCGGCATCGCCTGGGACGGGGACGCCGACCGCTGCTTCTTCATCGACGGCAGCGGCGAGTTCTGCGACGGCGACTTCGTCTGCGCCCTGCTGGCGCGCTCGGCGCTCTCGAAGAACCCGGGGGCGACGATCCTCCACGACCCGCGCTCGAGCCGGGCCGTGCCGGACCTGGTCGCGGCCGAGGGCGGCCGCTCCGACCTCTCCCGCGTCGGCCACGCCTTCTTCAAGGCGCGGATGCGCGAAGAGGGCGCCGTCTTCGGCGGCGAGGTCTCCGGCCACTACTACTTCCGCGACTTCTGGAACGCCGACTCGGGGACGATCCCGGCGCTGCTGATGCTGGAGCTGCTCTCGCTCGAGGGGCGCTCGCTGGCCGAGCTGATGGCCGAGTTCCGCTCGCGCTACTTCATCTCCGGCGAGATCAACTCCGAGGTCGACGACCAGGAGGCGAAGATGGCCGCGATCGCCGAACGCTACGCCGACGGCAGGCAGTCGACCCTCGACGGCATCTCGGTCGACTACGACGATTGGCACTTCAACGTCCGCCCCTCCAACACCGAGCCGCTGCTGCGCCTCAACCTCGAGTCGCTCGTCTCGCGCGAGGACATGGAGGCCAGGCGCGACGAGGTCCTGGGGCTGATCCGCACGTGAGCCTGGCGCCTGAGCAGGCATTGGAGCAGGCGGCCCTGGCCGGGATCCACTGCCTGCGTATCCCCACCCCGTTCGCCGTCGGCCGAGTCAACTGCTACCTGCTCGAGGACGAGCCGCTGACCCTGATCGACACCGGACCCAACTCGGGCAAGGCCCTCGACGAGTTGCAGTCGCAGCTCGTCGAGCACGGCCACTCGATCGAGGACATCGAGCTGTTGGTCGTCACCCACCAGCACATCGACCACTTGGGCCTGGCCGAGATCGTCGCCGAGCGCTCCGGCGCCGCGGTCGCGGCGCTCGGCCTCGCCGCCGATCGCCTCGCCAACTTCACCGAGGACGCCGAGCGCGACGACGAGTTCGCCGTCAGCCTGATGCTGAGCAACGGCATCCCCGAGGATGTCGCCAGGGCGCTGCAGAGCGTCTCGCGCACCTTCCGCAGCTGGGGCTCGCGCGTCGAGGTGACGAAGCCACTGCAGGACGGCCAGTCCATGCCCTTCCGCGACCGCATCCTGCAGGCATTCCACCGGCCCGGCCACAGCCCCTCCGACACGATCTTCTGGGACGAGGAGCGCCGCATCCTGATCGCCGCCGACCACCTGATCGCCCACATCTCCTCCAACCCGCTGCTCGCTCGCCCGCTCGACGGCTCCGACGAGCGGCCGCAGGCGCTGGTCACCTACCTCGACTCGATGCGCAAGACGCGCGAGATGCCGGCCGAGATCGTCCTCTCCGGTCACGGCGAGCCGATCACGGACCACGTCACCCTGATCGACGACCGCATCGCCAAGCACGACCGCCGCAAGGAGAAGGTCTACGAGCTGATCGCCGAGCGACCCCGCAACGCCTACGAGATCGCCCAGGCGATGTGGGGCAACGTCGCCGTCACCCAAGCCTTCCTCACCCTCTCCGAGGTGATCGGACACGCCGACCTGCTGGTCAACGAGGGACGGGTGCGGGAAGTAGGTGATGGAGGGGTGATTCGCTATGAAGCGATCTAACATCGGTCCCCGGACCTCGGCGATTGCCACGGCCCGGGGACCATTTTAATTCACACTTACTCTCAGATCAGTTGGGTGGATGGACAATATCGCCATTCTCCATCAGCAGCTATTCCACTCCTGTTTCGGGCACTAATAACCAAAATCCCTTTTTTTGGGGATCGTCGCTTATGCATAAGCGGGATCTGGTCGTACTTACGTTGGTCCATAAATTGTTGCTAAAACGCATAGCTCTGCATTCCATCGCAGCCGCCGTTATATAGGTTTTGACTAACGGACTGGTTGAGATGCTTAACGTCGCTTCTTCCGGGCAGAAAGCTCCCGCAACCTTGTGGATCGTCTGTTCTTTGAACGTGGTCTGTCCGTTTTCCACGGAGGCTAATAACGAACCGAGAGCATGCCCGCTAACACCTTTTTCCCCATAGGTGCAGTTGACGAATATACCACAGTGTACGTTTACTTCGCCTTCACCAGTGACATCCGCTAATTCGTGACCTAACCTTAAGACTTCGATCAGGCTATTGGGGCTTGTTTCGGTTACAGTACAACTATTGCTGCATTTGGTATAGGTGAAGTTTCCTTCGATTAAGGCCGCGCCCGATTCGGAGTTTCCGTGGCGGTCACCTAAGAATAAGGTGTCGCATTCGACGGTTAGGGTGCTGGTTTCAAGGATCGCCGGTTTGCCGGCTTCCGTCACCTCGTGCACATGCTCGATCATCTGTTCTTCCGGACAGGTTTCTTCTTCGCCTTCCCCGGGGTCAACCGAGCACAGCGTGGTCGATTCTGCCATCGCCGACGAGGCCTCAACCACGGCTACCGCCAGCAGTGCCACCAGCGAGATGAGGCAAAGCGTTTTAATCTGCTTCATTTCCTGTTCCTTCCTTTCCGGGATCTTTCAAAGAAACCTGAGCAGTCGTGCATGGTAGAAAGTACCTGATCAATTGGCTACAGACGTATCGGAATTCCCCAAAAGGCCCGGTTTCGCACGCGCGGGTGCCGGCTGAAAGGGGGGCCCCGAGCTGCAGGTACGCTGCCACCACGATGAATCCCCAGGGTGCCGGTGGAATACGCTTGAGGATGGCGAGGCGCTCCGCCAAGAAGCGGATGCTGCTGATCGTCAACCCGTACGCGACGACGGTCTCGAACAGGCTGAAGAACCTGGTCGTCTACGCGCTGCAGGGGCGCTATGAGGTCGAGGCGGTCGACACCGAGGCGCAGAACCACGCGACCGAGATCGGGCGCGAGGTGCGCGATCACGGCTACGACGTGGTCGTCGCCTTCGGCGGCGACGGGACGCTGAACGAGGTCGCCAACGGGCTTGCGGGGACCGACGTGCCGGTCTCGATGCTCCCGGGGGGCTCGACCAACGTCGTCTGCCGCACGCTCGGCATCCCCAACGACGTCGTCGACGCGACCGAGCACCTCTTGGCGCTGATCGACGAGTGGCGGCCACGGAAGATCGACCTCGGCCGCGTCGACAGCCGCCACTTCGTCTTCTCCTGCGGCTCGGGGATCGACGCGACGGTCGTCAGGCGGGTCGACGCGCACCCGCGGATGAAGTCGATGGCGGGCCCCTACTACTTCAGCTGGGCCGCGGTCTCGGCCTTCTATCGCTCCTACCTGGTCAACCCTGTGCGCCTGCGCGTGCAGGTCGACGGCGAGGAGACGGAGGGCGTCACGGCGCTGGCGCAGAACTCGGATCCGTTCACCTATTTCTCGGACAGCCCGATCCGCGTCTGCGAGGGCGTCGCGATCGACGACGGCACGCTGGCCCTCGGTGTGCTCAAGCGCGCCGCGACGCGTGACATGCCGACCCTGATCGCCCGCCTCTTCAGCGAGCGCAAGCCCGCCGCCCGCCACCGCCAGATCGAGCACTTCCCCGGCATCGCGGAAGCGACCGTCGCCTCGATCTCGGAAACCAAGGACGGTATCGCCCGCCCCTTCCCGGTCCAGGTCGACGGCGACTACATCGGCGAGAAGACCGAGCTGACCCTGCGCGCCTGCCCCGGCGCCCTCACGGTCGTCTCCTGACTCAGGCCGCAGGCGTGATTCGGTAGGCGTCGAAGACGGACTCGACGTTGCGCAGGCGGGCGATGCACTGCTTGAGCTGCTCGGTGTCCCCCACCTCGATCACGAAGCGGTTTTTCACCATCGGGTGGTTGGTCGTGCAGCTGGCGCTGAGGATGTTGATGCCGGCCTCCGAGAAGGTGCGCGAGAGGTCCTCGAGCAGGCGGGTGCGGTCGTAGGCGTCGATCTGAAGCTCGACCCTGTATGAGGACTCGTTCTCACCGTCCCAGCTCACGTCGACGAACCTTTCCGGCGCCCGCTTCAGCGCCTTCATGTTGTTGCAGTCCTGGCGATGGATTGTGATGCCTCGCCCGAGCGAGACGTAGCCGGCGATCTCGTCGCCGGGCACCGGCCGGCAGCACTTGGCGAGGCGCACGGCGACGCTGCCCGCCGCCCCCTTGACGCGGATGCCGAAGTTGGCAGCGTCCTTGGTCCGTCGTGCCTTGTCCTCGCGAGGGCCCGAGAGCCCGAGCGGGTCGGTCTCCTCGACCGCCTCGCCGGCTTTCAGTCGCTGCATCAGCTTGTTGGCGACGGTCTTGGTCGAGACCTTGCCCTGGCCCAGCGCGATGTAGAACTCGGTCGCCTTGCGGTAGCCCATCTCGCGGATCACGTCGACGAGCAGCGGCGAGGAGGCGACCTTCTGCATCGGCAGCCCGCGTGTGCGCAGCGCTTCCTCCAGCCCTTCGCGTCCCTTGCGCTCGGCGTCCTCGCGGCTCTCCTCCTTGAAGAAGGCGCGGATCTTGTTGCGGGCGCGGCTCGTGCGCACCAGCTTCAGCCAGTCGCGCGAGGGACCGCGCTTTTTCTTCGCCGTCAGCACCTCGACGATGTCGCCCGAGCGCAGCTGGTAGTGCAGCGGCACGATCGAGCCGTTGACCTTGGCGCCGACGCAGGCGTGGCCGACGTCGGTGTGGACCGCGTAGGCGAAGTCGAGCGGCGTCGAGCCGGCCGAGAGGTTCTTCACCTCGCCCTTCGGCGTGAAGACGAAGACTTCTTCCTCGAAGAGGTCGACCTTGAGCGACTCGAGGAACTCGGCCGGGTCCTGGTCGCCCTCGGACTCGACCAGCTGACGCAGCCAGGTCATCTTCTCCTTCTGCGGATCGGCGACCTCGCCCTCCTTGTAAGCGACGTGGGCGGCGATCCCGTACTCGGCGAGCTTGTGCATCTCCTCGGTGCGGATCTGGATCTCGAGCGGCTTGCCCTCCGGCCCGATCACCGTCGTGTGCAGTGCCTGGTACATGTTGGCCTTGGGCATCGCGACCCAGTCCTTGAAGCGTCCGGGCAGCGGCTTCCAGAGCGCGTGGATGACGCCGATCGCGCCGTAGCAGTCCTTGACCGAGTCGACGATCACCCGCATCGCGGTCAGGTCGAAGATCTCGTTGAACTCGCGGCCCTTCTTGGTCATCTTCGTGTAGATCGAGTAGAAGTGCTTGGCGCGGCCGGAGATCTCGGCCTCGATCCCGACCTTGCGCAGCTCGCCGGCGAGGAACTCGCCGGCCTCATCGACGTAGGCCTCGCGCTCGTCGCGCTGCTGCGCGACGAGCTGCTTGATCTCCGCGTACTTGCGCGGGTGCAGGGTGGCGAAGGCGAGGTCCTCGAGCTCCCACTTGATCGCGTGGATTCCCAGCCGGTGCGCAAGCGGCGCGTAGATCTCCAGCGTCTCGCGCGCCTTCGTCAGCTGCTTCTGCTTGGGCAGCGCGCCGAGCGTGCGCATGTTGTGGAGGCGGTCGGCCAGCTTGATCAGGATCACCCTGACGTCGGTGGCCATCGCCACCATCATCTTGCGGTAGTTCTCCGCCTGGCGCTCGTCGCGGCTCTCGAAGGTGATGCCGGTCAATTTGGTGACGCCGTCGACCAGCTGGGCGACCTGGTCGCCGAACTCGACGCGGATCTCCTCGAGGCTGGCGCTCGTGTCCTCGACCGTGTCGTGGAGGAGCGCCGCACAGAGCGTCTCGGTGTCGAGCCGCATCCCGGCGCAGATCTGGGCAACGCCGACCGGGTGGGTGATGAACTCGTCCCCCGAGCGGCGCAGCTGGTCGGCGTGGCGGTCGCAGGCGAAGTCGAAGGCGCGCGTGACCGCGTCGCGGTCGATGGTGGCCGTCTCGACCGCAACCTGCCGGGTCGCCTCCCCGTTCGCGCCCGAGTCGCTCGACGCCGGCGAAGAGTCGAACTCCTCGACCACGGCGAAGAGATCGCCGAGGAGCTCCCGGTTGCTTACGGTTGTCTCTGTCGTTCTAGATATCGGCGTGCCTCCTGATAGCGGGCGCTGAACGCGCGGAACGCCGGCGAGCGCTCCAGGTCGGTCCCCTCTGAGGATACGACCCGCACCGCCCCGCGGCCGCCGGCCGGCTCGCCTGCGACCAATCCGAGCTCGCCGAGGACGCGGAAGCCGCGCGCCGCGGTCTCGGGCGCGCGGGGGTGCGGACCGCTGCCGAGCAGGGCCTGGTGCAAGTCTTCCCCGTCGCTGCCATCGGCGTCGCGAAGGTCGCGGAAGAGCGCGATCAGAGCCGGCCGCCGCGCGAGCTGCTCGTCCAGGACGGCAAGGGAAAAGCGCCACTCGGCCTCCCCCCACGCTCGATGCAGATAGCCACCGGGCTCGGCGGCGGCCGACAGCAGCGGCTCGAGCTCGGCGCCGAGCGGCGGGTCGACAAGCACCACGTGGGTGAAGGGCGCGCAGATCTCGGGCGAGCGTTCGAGCTCGGCGTAGTCGGTGAGACGCAAGCCGTCGCGCTCCACTGCGACGCGCATTCCCGCGTCGGCAGCGACGGCGATCACGCTCTCGCCGCAGGAAGCCAGCTCGCCGGCCAGCGCTGCGGGCGCGTTGGAGCTGCACAGCACCTGCCTCTGATGTTCCGCCGTTCCGGGCGGCGTCGGGCGAGCGGCCGGATCGCGGGCCAGCTCCGCCTCGAAGCGGCTCCACCATTCCCCTGCATCGATCGCTCGGTCCTCAGCGGATCGCGGGTAGAGCTCGCGCAGGACGACCTGTGGCTCGACCGCCCCGTTCCAGCGGTTGACCTCCAAGCGCACCGTCGCGTCGACGACGTCCTCGTCCTCGACGCCGAGGCTCGAACGGCCGAAGGCCACGCCGAGCGCCCTGTGCGAGCCGCTGTGCAGGCTGAAGCGCGCGTGCCTGCCTTCGCCGATCGCGCGCACGTCGCGCACCCGCGCCGAGGGCACGAGCAGGCGCACGCCCGGGTTGCCCATGCCGAACGGGGCAAGCCGGCGCAGCTCCTCGGCGAGATCGAGCCCGAGCGAGGCGCCGCCGACGACCGCGTCGATCCGCTCGGTCCGCATCAAATCATCGGGGGTGAGCACCGAAGACGCGTGGGCGGCAAATGCCTCGCGAAACGCGTCGAGGCTCCGCTCTTCGATCTCAAGGCCCGCAGCCGCCCGATGCCCACCGAAGCCGACCAGGTGCTCAGAGCACGCCGCGAGTCCCGCAAGCAGATCGAACCCCGCGATGCTCCTGCCGGATCCTCTCCCCCTCCCCTCTTGGTCCAGCGCGATCACGACGGACGGCTTGTGATGCTGCTCGACCAAGCGCGAAGCGACGATCCCGATCACGCCCGGGTGCCAACCGTGCCCCGCCACGACGATCGCCGGCGCCTCGCGCAGCTCGTCCGGCAGCTCCCTGAGCGCCGCTTCCGCGGCTCCCAGGACTTGCCTCTCGGTCGTCCGCCGTTCGCTGTTGGCCTTGCTCAACTCAACCGCGATCTCCTGGGCCCGCGCCTCGTCCCGGGTCAGGAAGAGCTCCACCCCCGCATCGGCTCGATACAGCCGCCCCGCGGCATTGATCCTTGGCGCCAGCCGGAAAGCCAGGTCCCCCTCGTCCAACTGACTCGCATCGCATTTCGCTGCCTCCAACAGCGCCCTGATCCCGGGGCGACGTGCCCTGCGCACCTCCTCGAGTCCCTTCTTGACCAGCGCCCGGTTCTCGCCAACCAGCGGGACCACATCTGCCACCGTCGCGAGCGCAACAAGATCCAGATCGGCGTTGACAGGGGCGTCGGGGGTGGGGTCCCCAAAACGCTCGGCAGGAGCCTCGCTGGA
>JBLMYD010000044.1:0-17382 GCA_050258095.1 Chloroflexota bacterium | reverse complement strand
AAACCGTCGTATATCGACGGTTTTAGTCCCGTCGGCGGGGGAGGCGTCGCGGTGCTTCATGTGCACGACGACGTCTTCGCGCTCGGATAGCTCGCGGCGGATGCGGTCGGCGACGGTGATCGAGCGGTGGCGGCCGCCGGTGCAGCCGACGGCGATCGTCAGGTGGCTCTTGCCCTCGGCGACGTAGGCGGGGACGAGGAACTCGAGCAGCGGCAGCAGGCGGCCGTAGAACTCGCCGGCCTGGGTGCCGTCCTCGACGTACTCGCGCACCTTCGGGTCGAGGCCGGTCAGCGGCCGCAGCTCGTCGACGTAGTGGGGGTTGGGCAGGAAGCGCACGTCGAGCGTCAGGTCGGCGTCGTGCGGCGGCCCGTTCTTGAAGCCGAAGGTGAGCAGCGTCAGCGCCATCCTGCCGCTCTCGTGGTGGCCGAGCATGTCCTCGGCGATGCGCCGTCGCAGCATCCCCCCTGTCAGGGCGCTGGTGTCCATGACGACGTCGGCGCGCTCGCGCAGCGGTGCCAGCAGCTCGCGCTCGGCCCGGATCCCGTCGACGATCCGGCCTTCCGGCGCCAGCGGGTGACGGCGGCGGGTCTCCTTGTAGCGGTCGACCAGCGTCTCCTCGTCGGCTTCGAGGAAGAGCACGGTCGGCTTCAGCCCGTCCTCGCCGAGGTCGTCGAGCACCTGCAGCAGCTCGTCGAAGTACTCGCCGCCGCGCACGTCGGAGACGACGGCGGCGCGCTCGACGCCGCTGCCCTTGTGGCGAAACAGCTCGCCGAGGCTGACGAGCATCCGCGGCGGCAGGTTGTCGACGCAGAAGTAGCCGCCGTCCTCGAAGGCGGCGATCGCTTCCGACTTGCCGGCGCCGGAATGGCCGGTGATCAGCACCAGGTCCATCAGCCGGTTCTGTTCAGTTGCTCGTGGATCTCACGGGCAACCTTGCCAGGCAGGCCGGGCACCATTTCGAGCTCCTCGCGCGTGGCGGCGACGAACCGCTCCGGGGAGCCGAAATGCTGCAGCAGGGCGCGCTTGCGAACCGGCCCGACGCCCTTCAGCCCGTCGATCACCGAGCGGGTCATCGCCTGGTCGCGGCGACCGCGATGGTGCTCGATCGCGAAACGGTGCGCCTCGTCGCGAACGCGCTGCAGGAGCTTGGAGGCCTCCGAGTCGGCGGCCAGGTCGAGCGGCGCCGAGCGGCCGGGGACGTAGACCTCCTCCAGCCGCTTGGCGAGGCCGATGACGGTGACGCCGCGCTCGACGAACGGCTTCAGCGCCCGCATCCCGGCCGAGAGCTGGCCCTTGCCGCCGTCGATCACGACCAGCGACGGCAGGGCCGCGAAGCTGCCGTCGCGCTTGCCGTCGTGCGGCGAGAGGTCGACCTGCTCGAGGTAGCGGCTCATCCGCCGGCCCAGGACCTCTTCCATCGCGGCGAAGTCGTCGGGCCCGCCGCGGCGGCCGCCGCCTTCCCCCCGCACCCGGAAGCGCCTGTAGTCCGCCTTCTTCGTCGCGCCGCCCTCGAAGACGACCATCGAGGCGACGGTGTGCTCGCCGCCCAGGTTGGAGATGTCGAAGCCCTCGATCCGCACCGGCAGCTCGCTCATGCCCAGCGCCTCGCGCAGGCTGGCCAGCGACTCGACGCGGCGCTGGCGGCGGTGCTCGCGGCGCAGCCGGTCCTGGTCGAGGGCGAGGCGCGCGTTGCGCTCGGCCAGCTCGCGCAGGCGGCGCTTGTCGCCGCGCTCGGCGACGCGCACCTCGACCGCGCCGCCGCGCCGCTCGCCCAGGGCGGCCGCCAGCACCTCGACCCGCTCGCGCAGATAGGGACCGACGACGATCGTGCGCGGCACCGCCGGCGAGGCCGAGTAGTACTGGCCGATGAACTCCTCGGCGACCTCGGCGAGATCGCGTTCGGCCTGGTTGTCGAGGTAGAAGCTCTGGCGCGCGGCGAGGATGCCGTCGCGAACCTGGAAGACCTGGGCGTTGGCGTCGGCTCCCTCGGTCGCGACGCCGATCAGGTCGGCGGTGCCGACCGAGCCGCCCGCCACCCGCTGCCGCTCGAACAGCGACTGGATCGCCGCCAGGCGGTCGCGGTGCAGGGCGGCGCGCTCGAACTCGCGCGCCGCGGCGGCGGCCTCCATCTTCGCTTCCTCGCCGGCCTCGATCTGCCGGTAGCGGCCGGAGAGGAAGTCGACGATCGCCTCGATGTTGCGCCGGTACTCCTCCCTGCTGACGTAGCCGACGCAGGGCGCCCCGCAGCGCTTGATGTAGTAGTCGAGGCAGGGGCTGCCCGAGCGGCGACCGGGCTCGGCCCCCTCGCAGGTGCGGAACTGGAAGAGCTTGCCGAGCAGGTCGAGCGTCTCGCGCACCCGCTTGGCGCTGGAGAAGGGACCGAAGTAGGCGCGGCCCGGCCGGTGCTTCTCGCGCGTGAAGTAGACCCGCGGGTAGTCCTCGTCGAGGCTGACGCAGACGTAGGGGTAGGACTTGTCGTCGCGCAGGCGGATGTTGAAGCGCGGCCGGTGGCGCTTGATGAAGCTCTGCTCGGTGAGCAGCGCCTCGGCCTCGGTGGCGGTGACCAGGCACTCGATCCGGTCGACCCGCGACGTCAGCCGCGACTCGCCGCCGGAGAAGTGCGAGGCGACCCGCTTGCGGATCGAGCGCGCCTTGCCCACGTACAGCAGCTCCCCGTCCTTGCCGTGGAAGAGGTAGACGCCGGGGGCGTCGGGCAGGTCGCGTGTCAGCTCGCTCACACCGACAAAGGGTAGGCTGCGGGCCACGTGAACCCGCCCGAGCTGAACACGCTGCGCATCGAGATCGACGGCGAGATCGGGACGATGACGCTCGACCGGCCCGACGCCTTCAACGCGATGAGCCCGGAGATGATCGGCGAGCTGACCGTCGCCTTCGCCTGGCTCGCCGACCAGGCGCTGCTGCGGGCGCTGATCGTCACCGGCGCCGGCAAGGCCTTCTGCTCGGGCGGCGACGTCAACTGGTTCAAAGAGGGGGTCGAGTCGGAGGAGATCGACCTGCCGGCGCAGGTGCGCCGCGGCGCCGACGCCCTGCACACGGCGATCGTCGACCTGCGCCGCATCCCCTATCCGGTGATCTGCGCCGTCAACGGGCCGGCGGCCGGGGCCGGCTTCTCGCTGGCGCTCGCCTGCGACATCCGCATCGCCTCCGAGTCGGCCTTCTTCGCCTGCGCCTACGGGCGGATCGGCGCCTCGCCCGACGGCGGCATGACCTACTTCCTGCCCCGCGTCGTCGGCCCCAGCCGGGCGCTGGAAATCCTCCTCAACGACCCCAACATGAAGGCCGAGGAGGCGCTCGCCGAGGGGATCGTCGCCGAGGTCGTCGCGCCGGAGGAGCTGATGGACCGGGCGCGCGCCAAGGCGGAGAAGCTGGCGGCGAAGGCGCCCCACTACGTGCGGATGGCGAAGGCGCTCGTCGGCCAGAGCATCGAGAACGGCCTGACCGAGCACCTGCAGCTCGAGCGCCACGGAATCGCCGACAGCATGGCGACCGAGGACCTGCGCAACGGGGTGACCGCCTTCTTCGGCGGCGGCACGCCCGAGTTCAAGGGCCGCTGAACGGCGCGGAACGCCCGCCCGTATCCAGCTACAGTCTCCCTGAGCATTCTCTCACCGAGGAAAGGACCCCAGCCATGAAGACGTTCGCCGCCCTGCTCGCCCTGCTCTTCGCATCGGTCGCCCTCGTCGCCTGCGGCGGCAGCAGCAGCAACAACTCGAGCACGACCGCCACCACCGAAGCGGAAGAAACGAGCGGTGCCGCGACCGGGGGAGAAAGCAGCGAAAGCGCCAACGGAGGGACCGGGTCGACGCTCGAACTCGAAGCCGACCCGAACGGCCAGATCGCCTACACGACGACGGAAGCGACCGCCAAGGCCGGCAAGGTGACGATCGACTTCAACAACCCGCAGTCGCTTCCCCACGACGTGAAAATCGAATCCTCGAGCGGCGAAGAAATCGGCGGGACCGAAACCGTCGCCGACGGCTCGATCTCGGCGACCGTCGACCTCAAGCCGGGCACCTACCACTACTACTGCTCGGTCCCGGGCCACCGCGACGCGGGCATGGAAGGGACGCTGGTCGTCAAGTAGGCCCGGGCGTCTTCGGCCCTCTGCCCCAGAGGGTCGAACCCAGATGTAAGATGATATCTTACATCTATGAAGACGACCGTTTCGACCAAGGGCCAGATAGTGCTGCCCGCCGAGCTTCGTCAGCGTGACGGCATCGAGCCGGGGCAGGAGTTCGAGGTCGAGCGCCTGGACGCCGACGAGTACCGGCTACGGCGGCTGACCCCTGCGCCCAACGAGGGACTCGTGGACTGGCTGCTCGCCTGTCCGGAGAAGGGTTACTTCGTCGCGATCGAGTCAGAGTCGACCGACACGCTGTGAGATATCTCGTCGACGCCAATGTCCTCTCGGAGGCGACCAAGCCCAGCCCCGACCCGCGGATCGTCGATTGGCTGCGACGAAACGAGCGCGCGCTGGTCGTCGATCCGGTCATCCTGGGTGAGGTTCGCTTCGGCATCCTCCTCCTGCCGCGCGGTAGGCGACGTACCGATCTCGAGGGCTGGTTCGAGCAGGGGATCCGCCGAATCGAGTGCCTTCCCTGGGACTCGACCGTCGGCATGCGCTGGGCTCGGCTGCTCGCCGACCTCCGCCGAAGCGGCCGGCCGATGTCGATCAAAGACAGCCTGATCGCCGCCACCGCGCTCACGCACGACCTCACGCTCGCGACGCTCGACCAGCGGGACTTCAAGCCGGCGAAAGCGCGGCTGGTCGACCCTTCGGCCTGACCGCTCGGCTCAGGCGGCGGGCGCAACCATCACGCGGCCGACGCTGTCGCCGACGAAGCAGGGCTTCTCGTTGCCCTCGACCTCGAGGGTGAAGCGGGTGACGACCTCGTGCCAGCCATCGCCCTTCTCGTCGACCGAGACGATCTCGGCGCGGGCGCGGACCCGGGCGCCGGCGGGAACCGGAGCGGGGAAGCGGACCTTGTTCCAGCCGTAGTTGACGCCGAGAGCAAAGCCGGTCGAGGAGATCATCTCCTTGCGGAAGCCGTCGACCAGCGAGAGGGTCAGGTTGCCGTGGGCTACGGTCGTGCCAAAAGGGCTCTCCTTCTCGGCCCGCTCGACGTCGACATGGATCCACTGGTCATCGCCGGAGAGCTCGGCGAAGGCGTCAATGTCCTCCTGGGTCACGGTGCGCCACTCGCTCGGGCCGATCTCCTGCCCGAGCAGGGCCCGCATCCCCTCGACTCCCTGCACCTCGACGGTCGCCATCGCCTCAGCCTATCGACCGGACTGCATTTAACTCATTGCGAGTCGAAGTGGAGTGTGGCGCGCGATCGCCTCGAAGTCGGCGTCTGCGCAAAGCAGCTCAGCATCGCTGCGGATCGCCACCGCCGCGATCAGACAGTCGCTGAGCTTGCGCGGCGTCTCGCCTCCGCGGCGGCAGAGCCGGTAGACCTCGGCCGCCCGCTCGTAGTCGGCCGGGCCGTCGACGGCGAGGAACTCCAGCCCGTAGAGCAGGCGCCTGAGCCAGTCGCGGTGTGCGCCATCACGTGCGCCGGCGAGGATCTCCATCACGATCACGTCGGTGCAGGCGAGTGGCTCGTCTCCCCGCAGGGCAGCGCGCAATCGCAGGTGGGCCGCGCTCCCGGTGGCGCGCAGGAACTCGACCCAGACGGAGCTGTCGACGAGGATCACAGCTCCGGTAGCTCCTCGCGCGAACGAAGCTCGTCGAGATCGCCGCCCCAGCCGCGCCCCTCCGCTGCGAGCATTTCCTCGCGGCTCATCGGCTCGCCGACGAGTTTGCGCAGCGCCAGGTCGACGGCCTCTCGCTTGCTGCGCAGGCGGTAGAGGCGCATCGCGCGGTTGACGAGCACATCGTCGATCTCGATGTTCGTTCGCGTCATTGCACCTTTATACACCTTGAGGTGTACGGACTCTTTGACCACGGTCGAAGTCATGCGACCAGCCTCACTTCGAAGCTCGGGGCAGCGAAGGTGCCGGACCCGTCGAGCAGGGCGAGAATGCGGGTGACGTAGGCCTGGGTCTCGGGGTAGGGCGGGACGCAGTGGCAGGCTTCGACCGGGGCCGGGCCGGCGTTGTAGGCGGCGAGGGCGAGCTGGGGCGAGCCGAAGCGGCGAATCAGGTCCGACATCAGGTGTCCCTGGGCGTCGATCGCTTCGTCGGGGTCGAAGGGGTCGCGCAGGCCGTAGGCGGCGGCCGTCGAGGGGATGAACTGGGCGATGCCCTGGGCGCCCGCCGGCGAGCCGGCGTAGGGATCGAAGTTCGACTCGGCCATCAGCTGCGCCGCGAGCAACGCCGCCGAAACGTTCCAGCGGGCCGCCGCGCGCAAGAGCGGCGCCCGGAAGCGCGCCGGCACGAACGAGGGCAGGCCGCCGGCACCGGCGACGGCCCCGTCCCCCCCACCGCCTGCCCCGACCGAGTCGCCCGCCCGCGAGCAGGGCGGCGGTCCCGCCACGAACCCGTAGTGCCAGGCCTCCCAGCTGTAGCGCTGGAGGAAGCCGAAGCGGCGCGCGTTGGTCGCCAGCCAGCCATAGGCCGAGGGCGGGCCGAGGTCGAGCTCGGTCGCGCAACGGTGCAGCGAGCGCCCCGGCGGCGCCACCCAGCGCGGGTCGGGATGAGCGGCGAAGAGCGCCGCCTGTTCGGCGTCGGAGCGAAAGCCGGAGTTGACGACCAGCGCCAGCCCCGCCCGCGCCGCAGCGGCGGCCATGCGGTCGAAGGCCGCGGCGACGTCGGGGCGCATTCCCTCGCCCTGGCGGTAGGCGAGCGGACCGTCGTAACCGCCGCCGCTCGCCGTCGCCGGCGTCGATTCGGTTGCGCCGGAGGCGCTTGCTGCTTCGGCGACGGCCGACGCCTCGACTCTCGTGTGGCCGGTGCCCACGTCGAGGTTCGCGACGACGACCGCCTTCACCCGCACCGGCGCGAACGAGGCGACGTCCGGGAAGGAGACGCGCACGCGCTCGGGGGCGACCCCGTTGCGCCTTGCCGCTTCCAGCGCGGCGGCCCGCGCCCGAGCCAGGTAGGCGGCCTTGTTCAAGTGCCGCGGATCGAGCGAGCCGTCGGGGAGCCTCGCCGGCGCGAGCAGGCGCGGCAGGTCGTCGCGCATCGAGCGCGCGGCCGAGATCGCCGCCAGGTCGGCCGCTCGCTGCACCCGCCCCTTGCCGGTCACCGCGCCGGCGATCGCGACCAGCGCCAGGGCGGCGGCGATCAGCGCCAGCGACGCCCCGAGCGCCAGCGGCAGCGCCTGCCCGTCCTCTCTCTCGTACTCCATTCCCCGACCCTGCCGGGCCGCGACGCGCGTGTGGTGCGCTCAGACGAACAATTGTGTGACGGCTTCGTGCCGCAACCCGCTCAGGGCTGTCCTGGCGGCAGGCCCTTCTTGCGAATCTTCACCGCAGCCGCCGCGATGCCCTGCTCGAGCTCGTTCGCGTCCTCGGCGATCGAGACGGGAGCCCGCCGCCGGTGCAGGAACGGCAGCCTGTCGACGATCCAGTCGACCGCTTCCCAGATCCGCTCGCCGATCCGCTCCAACCCTTCGCTTTCGCCCTCGCGCAGCTCTTCGAGCGCGGGCACCACGGCCAGCGGTTCGGTCAGGTGGTGACGGATCTGGCGCGCCCACCAATCGACGGCGCCGTCCACCGCCTCCTCCGGCACCGGCGGCGCCGGCCGGGGCGCCGGCTCGGTCAGCAGATGCCCGAGGTGCGCGGCGGAGGCGACGCGCGGCGGCAGGCCATCGAACTTGCCGTCGGCGAAGCGGAGCAGGATCGTCTTGATCAGGCTGGTGTGGTCGTAGAGGTAGCTCAGCTCGTTGCCCTGCTTCGATCCGTAGGCCGCTCCGCGCTCGACATAGGGAGAGACGACGATCGCCGGCACCCGCGGGCCGAAGGTCCCGAACTCGGCACGGCGGGTGAACTCCGGCGGCAGGCCGTCGCCCGGGTGGCGGTGATCGTAGAAGCCGCCGTGCTCGTCGTAGACGATCACGAGCATCGTCTTCTCCCACACCTTCGGCGCCGAGCGCAGCGTGCTGTAGATCTTCAGCACGAAGCTCTGGGCCGCCATCACGTCGGTCGGCGGGTGGTCGTCGTCGGCGCCCGCCAGCCCACCCAGGTCGACGAAGTTGGGGTCGATCCAGGCCACGTCGGGCAGGCTGTCGGCGCGAATGTCGCCGAACAGCGTCGCCGGCTGGAACGCGCTCGGCTTCTCGACGTAGGCGAAGTTGCTCTCCCAGCCGACCCGGTAGCGGCCGTCGATCAGGCGCAGGGAGCCCGGGTCGGACGAGTACCAGCGCCAGCTCACCTCGCCAGGCAGGGAGCGCACGAAGGAACGGCGCGAGTAGAGCGGCGGGTCGAGGTTGTCCTTTTCCCGCGCTTCGCCGGTCAGCGAGGCGAGCCGGTTGGGCCAGGTCGAGCCCGGGACCGAGCAGAACCAGCGATCGCAGACGGCGAACTCGCTCGCCAGGAAGTCGAAGATCGGCACGTTCGCGGCCATCTGGTAGCGCATCGGGTCACGCGGTTTGGGGGCGGTGGCACCCGGCTTGCGGGTCGCCATGTAGTTGTCGACGAATCCCCCCATGTTGCGCTCCATCTGCGTTTCCACCCCCGCGCCGGAGTGATCGGGGTCCTGCGACTTGACCAGCCGCGCGTTGCCGAACGGCTCGATCGGAACCGTTTCCTCTCCGTGTTTGTTGAAGTTGACCTCGGGCCCCTGCAGTCCGTCGATGTCAGTTCGTCCTCGTCCTCCTTCGCCCGAAGGCAGGGAGAGGTAGCCGAGCATGTGGTCGAAGGAGCGGTTCTCCAGCATCAGGACGACGATGTGGTCGACCTTCCGCAGGTTCTCGGCGGCGGGATCGCCGGGCATACCTGACCCTATGCAGACGGGACATGAATAGTCAAGCGCCCTTGATCGATCTAGGCGAGAGAGGTCCTATGTCTCCTCGGGAACCATCTCGATCGCGCCGCAGGGGCACTCGGCGGCGCAGAGGCCGCAGCCCTTGCAGTAGTCGAGGTCGATCTCGTAGAGCTCGCCAGGGCGGCCGAGCTTGAGCACGGCGTTGTCCGGACAGACTCCATAGCAGTTGTCGCAGGAGAAGCAGTTGCCGCAGGAGAGGCAGCGGCGCGCCTCGAAGAGGGCGTTGTCGCGGTCGAGGCCGGCGACGACCTCGGCGAAGGAGGAGGTCCGCCGGGCCGCGTCGAGGCGCGGCTGCTCGGTGCGCGGCGCGTCCGTGTAGTACCAGGTGTTGAGCGTCTCGAACCCGGCCAGCTCGTGCTTCGGCGGCGGCGCGTAGGGCTCGCCGCGCAGCCAGCCGTCGATGTTGCGCGCCGCCTTCTTGCCGTGGCCGACGCCGACCGTGACCGTGCGCTCGGCCGGCACCATGTCGCCGCCGGCGAAGATCCCCTCGTGGCCGGTCATCATGTTCGGCCCGACCTGGACGACGCCGTCGGAGACCTCGATCCCGGGCACGCCCTCGAGCAGCGAGAGGTCGGCTTCCTGGCCCAGCGCCAGGACCAGCGAGTCGGCCTCGAGCTCCTCGGTCTCGCCGGTCGGCTGCGGGAAGCCGCTCTCGTCGAGCTCCATCCGTTCGAGCAGCAGCTTGCCGCCCTCGAAGCGCTTCACGGTCGAGAGCCACTTCATCAGCACGCCCTCCTCGGCGGCTTCGGCGACCTCGACCTCGTGCGCCGGCATGCGGTCGGCCGTGCGCCGGTAGACGACGACCGCGTCGGTCGCGCCTAGCCGCTTCGCCGTCCGCGCCACGTCCATCGCCGTGTCGCCGCCGCCGTAGACGGCGACGCGACGGCCGAGCTTGGGACGCTCCTCCCCCTCCATCCCCTCCAGCATCGAGACCGCGTCGACGATCCGCTCGGCCTCGCCGGCCGGGACGTAGGCGCGGCGGCCGATGTGGGCGCCGACGGCGAGGAAGGCGGCGTCGAAGCCGCCCTCGCGCATCGCGTCGCGCACGTTCTCGACCTTGCGGCTCAGCTCCAGCTCGATGCCGAGGTCGAGGATCCGCGCCACCTCGGCTTCGAGCACGTCGCGCGGCAGCCGGTACTCGGGGATGCCGAAGCGCATCATCCCGCCCGCCATCGGCCCCGCCTCGTGGATCGTCACCGCGTGGCCGAGCCGGGTCAGGTGGTAGGCGGCCGAGAGTCCGGAGGGGCCGGCGCCGACGACCAGCACCCGCTTGCCGCTCGGCTCGGCCCCGACCTCGACCTGCCAGCCGCGGGCGATCGCCTCGTCGCCGAGGAAGCGCTCGACCGAGTGGATGCCGACCGCCTCGTCGAGCTGGCCGCGGTTGCAGGCGGCCTCGCACGGGTGGTAACAGACGCGGCCCATGATCGCCGGCAGCGGGTTCTCCTCCATCAGCTTGCGCCAGGCACGCTCGTAGCCGCCGTCGCCGTCCTCGGCCTCATAGAGCCAGGCCTGGATGTTCTCCCCGGCCGGGCAGGCGTCGTTGCAGGGCGGCAGCCGGTCGACGTAGACGGCCCGCTCGGTGCGCCAGCCGCCCGTCTTGTTGGCGAGGCTGGAGCCGACGTCGAGGGTGATCGCGTAGGGCTTAGCGTCCATCGTTCACGCCGCCTCCCCCTCGAGCAGCCCGTAGCGCTCGACATTCGCGTCGGCGATCGCCTGGATGCGCTCGATCACGTCGGCCCGCGGCGGGTCGCCGAACAGGTGCGCGTAGCGCCGCTGCGGGCGCAGGTACTCCTCGACCGGGACCCGGCGGCGGATCTTGGAGACCGAGACGACCTCGCCGTCGGCCGCCTCGAAGACCGGGAAGAGGCCGCTCTCGACGACCAGCCGCGCCAGTCTGATCGTGTCGGCCGCCTCGGCCCCCCAGCCCAGCGGGCAGGGGACGAAGACGTGGATGTAGCGGGCGCCGCGCAGCCCCATCGCCAGCTCGACCTTGCGCTCGAGGTCGTGCAGGTCGGCGACCGTCGCGGTGGCGACGTAGGGGATGCCGTGCGCCATGGCGATCCGCGGCAGGTCCTTGCCCTGGCCGAAATCGTTGCCGGGGTGGTCGCGGCCGATCGGCTTGGTGTTCGCCGTGCGCGCTGCCGGCGGCGTCGCGCCGGAGCGCTGCACGCCGGTGTTCATGTAGGCCTCGTTGTCGTAGCAGACGTAGAGCACGTCGTCGTTGCGCTCGAACATGCCCGAGAGGCAGCCGAAGCCGATGTCGACGGTGCCGCCGTCGCCGCCCTGGCCGACGACCCGCACGTCCTCGCGCCCCTTCGCCCGCAGCGCCGCGGCGACGCCGCTGGCCACCGCCGGCGCGTTGCCGAACAGCGAGTGGATCCAGGGCAGCTGCCAGGAGGACTCCGGGAACGGGGTCGAGAAGACCTCGAGGCAGCCGGTCGCGTTGGCGGCGATCAGTCTGCCGCCGGTCGCCCGCATCGCCGCGTCGAGCGCGTAGCGGGCGCCGAGCGCCTCGCCGCAGCCCTGGCAGGCGCGGTGGCCGGAGGTGAGCGTGTTGGAGCGGTCCATGCGTGCCTGCACGGTGCGCTGCTCGGGGTCGAGCAGGCGGTTGCCGGCGGCGAAGCTGCCCACCTGGTAGAAGCGCACGCGCTGGCCGTCCGCGCCCGCCATCAGTGCGACCTCGCGGCGACGATGCCGGTTTCGCGCAGGATGTTCTCGGCGTGCGGGCCGCTGCGCCCGCCGGCGGCCATCCGCTCGAGCTCCGCCTCGACCCGCTCGCGGTCGAGGTCGAGGAAGGTCAGCGGCTCCAGCCGGTCGGCGACGGCGCGCTCGAACAGCTCGCCCAGCGAGCGTCTGCCGATCGGGCGGCCGCCGAGGCCGGCGACGACCGTGTAGCCGTGCAGGTCGAGCCCGGAGAGGGCCATGCGGACGTTGGCCGAGACGATGCCGCCGATGCCCACAGCCAGCGCCTTCTCCAGCACGACGACCCGCCTGGCGCCGGCGAGCGCGATCCGCACCTCGTCCAGCGGGAAGGGCCGGAACGACTTGATCGCCAGGGCGCCGATGCGGACGCCCCGCTCGCGCAGCTCGTCGACCGTGTCCTCGATCGTCCCCAGCACCGAGCCGAGGGCGACGACGACCGTCTCCGCGTCCTCGGTGCGGTAGCCGCGCAGGAGGCCGCCCGACGGGCGTCCGAAGACCTGCTCGAAGTCCGCCGCGACCTCGGGGATCGCGTCGAGCGCCTGCATCTGCTTGGCGTGGGCGAGGTACTTGACCTCGGCGAAGGCCTCCGGCCCGACCATCGCGCCGATCGTCACCGGGTCGGCCGGGTCGAGAACCTGGCGCGGCTCGAAGGGCGGCAGGAAGGCGTCGACCTGTTCGGCGCTCGGCACGTCGACCCGCTCGTAGGCGTGGGTGAGGACGAAGCCGTCCATGCAGACCATCACCGGCAGCGAGAGCCGCTCGGCGAGGCGGAAGGCCTGCGCGTGCAGGTCGGCCGCCTCCTGGTTGTCCTCGGCGTAGAGCTGGATCCAGCCGCAGTCGCGCTGCGACATCGCGTCGGAGTGGTCGTTCCAGATGTTGATCGGCGCGCCGATCGCCCGGTTGGCGACGGTCATCACGATCGGCAGCCCGAGGCCGGAGGCGTTGTAGAGCGCCTCGGCCATGTAGAGCAGGCCCTGGCTGGCGGTCGCCGTGTAGGCGCGGGCGCCGGCGGCCGAAGCTCCGATGCAGACCGAGAGCGCGGCGAACTCGGACTCGACCGTGACGTACTCGCAGCTGCCGAGCCGGCCCTCGCGGACCAGGTCGGAGAGGCCCTCGACGATGTGCGTCTGGGGGGAGATCGGGTAGGCGCAGACGACCTCGGGGCGGCAGAGCGCCACCGTCTCGGCGACCGCGGCCGAGCCCTCCAGCTGCCTAAGCACCAACGGCCCCGGCTAACGCGTGGTCGACGTAATGGAAGCAGGCCGCGGCGGCGGCGGCGTTGCGCTCGCCCACCTCGCCGCCGAAGCGCTCGCGGATCGCGGCGATCACCGAGCCGAGCTCCAGCGCCCCGGTCAGCGCGGCGAAGCCGCCGAGCAGGGCGGCGTTGGGCAGCGGCCGGCCGAGGTGCTCGCGCGCCAGCTCGGTCGCCGGCACGGTCAGCAGGCGCTCGGGCCGGAAGCGCTCGGCCAGCTCGGCGAGGCCCAGCTCGGCGAGGCCGCGGCTGCTGTTGATCAGCACGTAGCCCTGCGGCCGCAGGCCGGCGAACAGGTCGACCTGGTGCAGCAGGGTCGGGTCCTGGACGATCAGCGCGTCGGGCTCGGCGATCGGCTCGCGCGTTCGGATCGGCGCGTCGCCGAAGCGGCAGAAGGAGACGACCGGCGCGCCGGTGCGCTCGGAGCCGAAGCTGGGGAAGGCCTGCGCGTGGCGGCCCTCGTCGAAGGCGGCGACCGAGAGCAGCTCGGCGGCGGTCACCACGCCCTGGCCTCCGCGGCCATGGATGCGCACCTCGAACGTCGTCCTCGGTCCCTCCATGGGGTCCAAGTTAGGCACGCGGCGAGCCGCTGTCATCCGTGGTTGACGGCACTCGCCGCGCGGCGAATTACGTAGGGCGGTTCGAGCAGGGCGCCGAGCAGGGCGGCCCGCTCGACCAGCCAGCCGAGCGGGCGCTTGAGCACGCCGACGCGGAGGCCGCGATCCATCAGGTCGCGGACGGCGAGAGCGGTCAGGGCGCGGTCCGCGGCGAGGTCGGCGCGGAGCAGCGCGCCGGTCGGCCGGACGCGCGGCTCGGCGAGCAGCGGGCGCAGCAGAGGCGGCGGCAGGTGGACGATCGCCGCCGACTCGCGGGCGAGAGGCAGAGCGGCGGCGAGGGCCTCCAGCGCGGCCGGGTCGGGCGCGAGCTTCAGTTGGCAGACGCAGCCCCGCGAGGCGACGGCGGCGTCCGGCAGGTGGGCGGCCACCCGCTCCTCCAGGGCGCGGGCGCCGGCGGTGGCGACGAGCGTCGCGCGCGACGCCTTGCCCTCCTCCAGGTCGACCAGCAGCGCCGCCCGGTCGGGCTCCGAGGCCGCGCAGGCGAGCGCCGCGGCGGCGGCCCGCGACCCCGCGGCGTCCCCCACCCGGGTGACCAGGACGACCGGGCTCCCGCTCCCTTCCGGTGCGCCTTTCACATCCATGAGGTCCATAAAGCGCACCGGAAGCTCATTTGGGCCTCGCCTGGGCGGAGGAGGTGACCGTGAGGCGGCGCGACAGGGCGGGAATCGGCGACGGCGGGCGGAGGCGCACGGTGACGCGGCCGCCCCGGACCGAGACGGAGACATCGTCCTTGGCCCAGCCGGGGACCGCTTCGCGCGCCGCGTCCGCCGCCGGCTTCCCCTCGGCGAGCGCCAGCGCCCCCGCCTCCGCCGCCCCGTCGGCGAGCGTCATCGCGTAGCCCGCCGCCAGCAGCTGGAAGACGAGCAGCGCGGCCAGCAGCAGCGCCGGCAGCGCCGCCACGAGCTCCACGGTGGATTGACCGCGCTCGCTAGTACGTGCACTACCCACCGCCCGCCTCCAGCGCCGCGTCGGCGCCCACCATGACCCGCGGCAGCGCCGGCAGCAGTCTCGGCACGGCGACGCGGACCGAGACCTCGCCTTCGTCGCTCACCTCGGCGCCGTCGCGCAGGGCGCCCGGCAGCGCCCGCCGCGCCGCCTTCGCCGCGTCCCTGCCGACCAGCGACGCGCGCGCGCCGGCCCGCGCCGCGGTCCCCGCCGACCACAGCGCGTACCCGGCGGCGCCGATCTGCGCCGCCACCAGGATCGCCAGCAGCAGGAACGGAACCACCCCGATCAGCTCGATCGAGGCGGTCCCGTCCTCCCTGTTGCGGCTGCTGACGACCTGGCGCGGCACGGCGCGACCGTGGCAGTTCCGGTCATACG
Source organism: Chloroflexota bacterium (assembly GCA_050258095.1). Lineage (GTDB taxonomy): Bacteria > Actinomycetota > Thermoleophilia > Solirubrobacterales > 70-9 > VRUE01. Next base: position 2,538 of record JBLMYD010000044.1, on the reverse strand, counting down.
CATGTCGGGACGAATCAAAAACTTGCGCGGCGACTCCGTGTCAAATCAGCGCAATCAGTACGTGTTCGCCTCGGTCCAGACCTTCCAGATGACGCCCACCGAGGCGCCCAGCAGGACGATCCAAGCGAGGGTGCCGCCGCCGCTGGCGAGCATCTCGTCGGTGCCGGCGACCAGCAGGGCGATCAGGCCGAGCGCCCCGTAGAGGATCGCCCGGCGGCCGTCGCCGAGCGCCGCCAGGGTCAGCTGGTTGCGACGGCCGAACGCGAACAGGGCCCAGGCGATGGCGGCGAGGAAGCCCATCGTGATCGCGGTGAGGATCGCGACGGCGGCGTTGCCGCCGTGCGGCGCGAAGGCGACCGCCAGGGCGAGCGCCATCACGATCGCGGCGTTGCGCACGTTCCGCACCCTCGAGAGGTTACGCGCCCGCGCCGAGAATCCAAGCGATCCCGTAGGCGAGCGCGCCGATCGCCGCCGCTGCCGGCAGGGTCAGCACCCAGGCGACGACGATGTTGCCGGCCACGCCCCAGCGCACCGCCGAGACGCGCTTCGCCGCGCCGGCCCCCATCACGCCGCCGCTGATCGCGTGCGTGGAGGAGATCGGGAAGCCGAGGAAGGTGGCGACGAGGATCGTCGCCGCGCCCGCGCCCTGCGCCGAGAACCCCTGCGCCGCGTCCATCTCGATGCTGCGCGCGCGGCGGCCCCGCATCGCCCAGAGGCCGCCCGCGTAGGTGCCGAGCCCGATCGCGGCGGCGGCGGCGATCGTCGTCCAGAGGGGCGGGTCGGCGTCCGCCCCGAGGCTGCCGTTGGCGATCAGGGCGAGGACGACGACGCCCATCGTCTTCTGCGCGTCGTTGGCCCCGTGCGCGAGCGCCAGCAGCCCCCCGGAGAGCGCCTGGGCGCGGCGGAACCCGCGCGTGACCGGGCCCGGTCGCCGCGCCCCGAAGAGCCGGTAGAAGAGGGCGATCGCGAGCCCGGCGAGCAGGAAGGCCGCGAGAGGGGCCAGCAGGGCGGGGATCAGGACGTTGTCGAGGACGCCGCCGCCGACGACCACGCCGAACCCGGCCGCGGCGACCGCGGCGCCGAGCAGGCCCCCGATCAGCGCGTGCGAGGAGCTCGACGGCAGGCCCCGCCACCAGGTCGCGGCGTTCCACGCGATCGCCCCGAGCAGGCCGGTGAAGACGACCACCGGCGCGATCGCCCCCGGCTCGACGATGTCCCGGGCGATCGTCGAGGCGACGGCGACGCCGGCGAAGGCCCCGGCGAAGTTCAGCGCCGCCGCCGCCGCGACCGCCACCTGCGGCGGCGCCGCCCGGGTGGAGACCGCGATGTAGATCTGGTCGAAGGTGTCGTGGAACCCGTTGGTGAAGGCAAACGCCAGCGCCGCGACGACGACCAGCACCATGGCTACGTCCGAGCTCACCTCACGCGTTCTTGATCACGATGCCCTCGACCGTCTGGGCGGCGGTCTCGGTCGCGTCGATCGCGTTCTCGAGGACCGCGAACATGTCCTTCCAGCGGATCACCACCATCGGGTCGATCCCATTCGAGAACAACGAGGCGACGGCGTCGCGGGAGATCCGGTCGCCCTCGTTCTCGAGCCGGTGGATCTCGATCCAGTAGCGCTCCAGGTCCCTGAACCCGCGCAGGTTCTGGAGCGCGTCGGCGAGCTGCTCGCAGGCGCCCACGAGCACCTTCGCCAGCGCCTGCGCCTGCGCCATCGGGGCCTCGATCTGGTAGAGGCCGAGGAAGTCGGCGGCCTCCTCGGTGTAGTCGACGACGTCGTCGATCTGGGTCGCCAGGGCGTAGATGTCCTCGCGGTCGATCGGCGTGACGAAGGTCGAGTTGAGCCGCTGGACGATGTCGTGGGTGATCCGGTCGCCCTCCTGCTCGGCCTTCAGCACCTCGCGCCCGAGCCCGCTGTCGTCGGGCCAGGTGCTCATCATCCGGTCGAGCAGGCGCGCGGCGCGCAGCGTGTTCCGGCCGGCCTCGGTGAAGAGCTCGAAGAAGGCGCTGTCGCCAGGCAGGAGCGAGAGGCGTGCCATCGGGCGATCCTAATGATCGAGGCTGCGTCAGCCGGCCGTCGCGACGAACTGTTCCGCGGTCGATGCGGAATGGCGCTCGCGCAGCTCGGCCTGGACGCTGCGGCGCTCGCTCGCGGGCGCGCTGAGCCTGATCCAGGCCCCGTCGCCGCCCAGCTCCCAGGCGTTGGCGTTGTCGGCGAGGCAGCGCTCGAGCACGTCGAGCAGCTCGCCCCGCAGGCCCTCGTCCTCGATCGGCGCGACCAGCTCGACCCGGCTGTCGAGGTTGCGCGGCATCAGGTCGGCGGAGCCGGTCAGCACGCGCGTCTCCTCGCCGCGCCGGAAGGCGTAGATGCGCGAGTGCTCGAGGAAGCGGCCGACCACCGAGACGACCCTGATGTTCTCCGAGACGCCGGGCACGCCAGGCCGCAGGCAGCAGACCCCGCGCACGTTGAGGTCGACCCGCACCCCCGCCCGCGAGGCCTCGTACAGCGCCTGGATGCAGCGCGCGTCGACCAGG
>JBLMYD010000043.1:0-46323 GCA_050258095.1 Chloroflexota bacterium | reverse complement strand
CCACGAAGGGTGCTTGGACACATCCCTCGTTCGAGCGAGCCGCCGTTGCTCCCTGCTTTACCTCAGGCTCGACATCGAGAGCCGATCTCCTTCAAGTTGGCCCGAGGTCACGAAAGTCGAGATCTTCTTCCTCGACGAGATTCAGTTCGCCGATGAGACGCACTACCGGGCCCTGATCAGCGCGCTTCACCGCTGCAACCAGAAGCGACTGCCGATCTCCGCAGCCGCCGCCGGGCTCCCGCAAATCCCGCGCTTGACCGGGAGGCGCGCGCTCCTACGCCGAGCGCCTCTTCGACTTCCCGACGATCGCGAACCTCGACGCCCAAGCGGCCACGGTCCACGGTCGCCCTGGTGGCGCCCGCCCGCGCCCGCGGTGTCGACTATGAGGAGGATGCAGTCGAGTTCACGCTCGAGTGGACTGTGGGCTATCCGTTCTACATCCAGCAGATCGGCAAGCACGCCTGGAACCAGGCCGCCAACTCGCCAATCACACGCGCGGACGTGGAGGATGCACTACCCGCAGCCCAAGCGGCGCTCGATCGAGCCATCTACGAGGTTCGAGCCCAGCGCGCGACGGCGAATGAGCGGCGGTACATGAGAGCGATGGCCGAGCTGGGTGAGGGCCATCAGCCTCAGCAACCGATCGGCCCGAAGTAAGATAGGAAAAGAATGTTGGTGATGTCCGAAGGCACATAGGGACCCGCTGAGTTTGGGCCGCTAGAGAACTCGGCCATCACTTCCGGCGCGCCGAATAGTGATCCCAACGTCGCGCTCCTGAAGACGACTTGCTCGCAGGTCGGCTTTTCGGTTTCGCTGATAAGCGTTACATCGGGCGGCATCGCCGAGCTTGCGATTGCCGTCGCTTCACTCTCGGAGATCGGCGCTTCGACGTAATACGTTTCGAAGCCGTAGACCCTGCCGTGTTCGGTCAGCGGCGCGGCGGCCTGCGGGAAATTAGCTTTAAAGGTGGCAATCGGTGCCCCCAACCCGGTCAACGCCGGCTTGGGCTGAGAATGATGTCGATGTTCTGGCTTCACGGGTGGGGAGTTCATGTGACGGCGACTGGGCATCGGGCTCTGTCGCGGCATGTATTCATTGAAGGCGCCGGGTTGCGAGGAGGAGTTGTCGGAGCTGTTACCCGCAATGACCCCAGCACAGATAATCACGAACGCCAAGACCAGGCCGCCGATGCACCACCATCGGTAATGCCTCCAGCGCTCGCGGGCTTCATCGCTCCAGGATCCCTGCGACATCGCCCATCAGCCTCTCATCGTGTTCTGAAATCGCATAGATCAAGGCTATCCCGACTGAGCCCGTGCTGACTTGGCGACGCTCCTTATCCGGGAGCCGCGGGCTGCGGCCGGCGAACGCTCCTGTGCTTCGCGCAAAACGGAAGTGTGCAGTCGCCGATCTGGCGGGATGCGGCAAGCCAAGCCCTGCCCTGCGCGTTTAGCTGCGCGGAGGCTCGTAGAGCCAGCGCGTCACGGGCTGAGCGAAGTTCCACGGGCCCGGAACCGTTTCGTGGGTGTACTGGTAGCGGAATCCGGCTGCTTGGAGGGCACGGTTCGGGGCGTCGTTGAACGCATTAGGTTCGCTCAGCACGCGGCGAAGCTCGAAGCGATCGATGTAGAGATCGGCCGACTTCCGCACGAATTGCCTGCCGAGGCCGATCCGGCGGCGCTCCGGGTCGAGGACGTGCAAGTGCAGGAAGCCCTGATCGCCGTACTCGATCTGGGTCAGCGAGCTGAACCCCACGAGAACCCCGTTCAGATCCCAGCGAACGACGTAGGTCTCGCGTTCCCGCAGCGGCCGCGCGTGGTCGGCTGCATACGACGCACGCCACGCGGACGGCTCGGGGAGCAGCGCTCGATCGACACCCATTCGCCGCAGCTCATCGTCGCTCGCTCGGTGGAAGTAGTCGATTCGCACGTCGATGTCGGCCGGGTCAAGCTCGCGCACCTCGAAGACGTCGCTCTCGCTCATCGCCCCATACTCGCGCAAGGTTGCTCGGCGCTGCTCCTTCCGCGTGAACGCGGCAGGGGATCGCAAACCCCCGGACCGCCAACCTCGATCCGGGGGTTCGCGGTTACGCCTCGAAGTGGGCAGCCACCTCGTACTTCTCGACGGCGATGCGTTGGCCCATGCCGTCGCCGGGCGGGTTCATCGCGTTTAGGGTCGCGTCGCCCTCCGCGTAGTCGGCGTCGTTCTCGAAGAGGACGATGGCGAGCGCCTTGCCGCCGGCCGGGTCCTGGAGCAGGAAGAACTCTTTCGCCGGGACGCCGGGGGGCGGCCCGTCACCGGCCTGCTCGTTGATCTCGGCGGCCGACTTTTCCATCGCCTCGGCGTCGCCGCCCTCCCACCTGACAACTCGTGCAAGCATCTCGTCCTCCTTCGGTTTGGTTGCGCAAGTCGAGACTACCGCCAGCACGCGTACCGATCCACTGCACGCACGCCACGATGCCTCCGGCTCGACCTTTTCCCGCCGGTGAAATGTTTAGTCTGCACGCTGCGGAAGAGGACCTCACTTGTGGTGCGTGGGGGTGCGCTTGAGAAGTGTCACGGGGGCTTGGTCGCCCCCAGCGGGTTCGACTCCCGCCTCTTCCGCCAACCGGGCCTGCCGGCCGGATCGACCAGAGCGACGCGGTGAATGCCGTGAGGACCAACCACCCTTGGATCGCTTCAGGGCCGGCCGGCAAGGCCCACCTTGAACAGGTCCAGGCAAAGAGCTAGCCTTTAAGTTGACTTCTCAAGTGCACGCGGCCTAACCAGCCGCTCCAAAGGCCCGCCTCCGGCGGGCCTTTTTTCGCCTTGGGGTCCCCGCCGACGGGCCTAAAACCGACGCATAGCGACGGAAATCGGCCCGTCGGCGGGTTAGAAGTCGTAGGAGCGGGAGCGGGCGTGGCGCTCTAGGGCGAGCTGGACGAGGCGGTCGCAGAGCGCCGGGTACTCGATGCCCGAGGCCTGCCAGAGCTTGGCGTAGACGCTGGTCTCGGTGAAGCCGGGCATCGTGTTGATCTCGTTGACGAGGACGGTGCCGTCGGCGGCGACGAAGAAGTCGCAGCGGGCGAGGCCGGAGCAGCCGCCGAGCTCGAAGGCGCGCAGCGCCAGCTCGCGCACGCGGGCGGACTCCTCCTCGGTGAGCGGAGCCGGGACGACGAGGTCCATGCCGCCGGCGCTGTACTTGGTCTCGTAGTCGTACCAGTCGCCGTGGGCGATGACCTCGCCCGGCAGCGAGGCCTCGACCTCGCTGTTGCCGAGCAGCGAGCACTCGACCTCGCGGCCCTGGGCGTGAGCCTCGACGATCACCCGCGGGTCGTGGCGGCGAGCCTGCGCGACCGCGGCCTCGAGCTCGGCCAGATCGTCGACCCGGCTGATGCCGACGCTCGAGCCGAGGCGCGAGGGCTTGACCCAGAGCGGCAGTCCCATCGCCGCGCAGCGCTCGCGCCAGCCCGGCTCCCCCGCTCCGGCGAAAGCGACCTGGGGAACGCCGGCCTCGGCGAAGAGGCGCTTCAGGGTCAGCTTGTCCATGCAGACGGCGGAGGAGAGCACGTCAGAGCCGACGTAGGGGACGTCGAGCCACTCGAGCAGGCCCTGGACGCTGCCGTCCTCGCCGAAGGGGCCGTGCAGGCCGGGGAAGGCGGCGTCGGCGCCGAGCAGCCCCCCGCCGGGCGTCAGCTCGACCGGACTGCCCGCGGCGCTCCACGAGCCGTCGGCGGCGATCGTCACCCGCACCGCTTCGTGACCGGCCTGCTCCAGCCCGCGCGCGATCGCCTCGCCGGAGCGAAGCGAGACCTCCCGCTCCGAGGAGCGCCCGCCGGCGAGCACCGCGATCCTCATCGCAGCGCCGCCCGGGTCACGGTCCTTCTTCCGATTCGGCGGCGCCGGTCGAGCGCTTGCCCACCACCAGCGTCACCGTGCTGTTCGGCGCCAGTTCCGAGCCGGGCGGCGGGAACTGGTCGATCACCCGGCCGACCTGCGAGGAGACTTCCGTCTGCTGTTCCTGCACGCTCGGCTTCAGGCCGGCGGCGCGGATCGCTTCCACCGCTTCGGCGCGCTGCTTGCCGATCTCGTTCGGCACCGTCGCCTTTTCTTCGCCCTTGGAGACGACGATCGAGACGGTCGAGCCCGCAGGCAGCTGCGAGCCGGCGCTCGGCGCCTGGCGGATCACCTGCCCGGCCGGCGCCGAGTCCTTCCGTTCTTCGACGCTTGGGACGAAGCCGCGACCGCGGATCTGCTGAACGGCGACCGAGCGCTGCTCGCCGACCAGGACCGGCACCTTGGCCAGCTTCGGGCCGCTGGAAACGAAGAGGACGACGGTGGTGCCGCGCGTCGCCGTTTCGCCGCTGGACGGTTCGGAGTGGATGACGAGCCCTTCTTCGACCTTTTCGGAGGGAGTCGGGTCGCGGCGCGCCTTGAAGCCCGCTTCTTCGAGCTTCTTCTCCGCCGCTTCCGCGGTCAGGCCCGCGGTCGAGGGGACGGTGGCGCTGCCCGGCCCGGAGCTGACGGTCAGGGTCACCTTCGGCTTCGAGCAGGAGAAGGTGAGGAAGGCGCAGTCGAGCGAGGCTTCCTCGGCGGGGGGCGAGGCGGAGGGGTCCTGCTCGAGCACTTCGTTGGCGGGCGCTTCCCGTTCGACCCGCTTGACCTCGCCGACGCTGAACCCGTTCTGCTGCAGGATCGCGATCGCGGTGTTGAGGTCGTTGCCGGTCACGTTCGGCACCTTCGTGCTCGTGTCCCGGGTGAGGATGAAGCCGACCAGCAGACCGACCAGCACCGCGGCGAGGACGAGCAGCCACCAGCGGCCGCGTTTCTCCTCCTCGGCCTCCCCCTCCGGCGCGGCGACCACCGGCGGCAGCGGCGCGAAGGCGGCCGTGGACGTGCCGACGCCCGGTTCCTTCAGCGCCGCGTCGAGCGCCGCGATGAAAGCGTCGGCGCTCTGGAAGCGCCGGCCGGGCTCCTTCGCCAGCGCCCTCATCACCACCGCGTCGAGGGCGGGTGAGACCTGCGAGTTGATCGAGCTCGGCCGCTGCGGCGGCTGCGAGACCTGCTTCATCGCCACCGCGACCGCCGAGTCGCCCTCGAAGGGAACGCGCCCGGTCAGCGCCTCGTAGAGCATCACGCCGATCGAGTAGAGGTCGGAGACGGCGGTCACCTCGAGCCCCTGCGCCTGCTCGGGCGAGAGGTAGTGCGGCGTCCCCATCACCGAGCCGGTCTGGGTGATCTCCGAGACGCCCGCCCGGGCGATGCCGAAGTCGGTCACCGTCGCCTTGGCGTCGGCATCGACGATCACGTTCTGCGGCTTCAGGTCGCGGTGGACGATGCCGTGGCGGTGAGCGAAGCGCGCCCCCTCGAGCACCTGCCGGACCAGGCGAACCGCCTCGACCGGCGTCAGGCCTTTGTCGATCAGCTGCTTCAGCGTCGGCCCCTCCAGGTACTGCATCGCGATGTAGGGGGTGCCGTCGGCTTCGCCGCGGTCGAAGACGGCGACGACGTTGGGGTGCTGGAGCCCGGCCGCCGCCTCGGCCTCGCGCTGGAAGCGGGAGACGAACTCGGCGTCCTGGACGAACTGGCGGTGCAGGACCTTGAGCGCGACCTGGCGCTGCAGGTGCGTGTCGTCGGCGAGCCAGACGTCGGCCATGCCGCCGGAGCCGATCCGGCGCAGGACGCGGTAGCGCCCGTCGAGCGTCGTCCCCTCTCTGATCTCAGCCGCCATTGAGGATGGTTTCTGCCACATCGCGGAAGATCGGTGCGGCGACGTCGTTGCCGAACTGCGTCGTGCATTCCACCGTGGCGGCGATCGCGATCTTCGGTTCGTCGGCCGGCGCGAAGCCCATGAACCAGGCCTGGTTCTCTTCGGTGCCGTTGCCGCAGGATTCGTTGTAGGGGGTTTCCGCGGTGCCGGTCTTGCCCGCCACGGGAACGCCGGAGATCGCCGCGTTGGTGCCGGTGCCGCCGCTGACCACGCCTTCCATCGCCGTCGTCAGCTCGGCCGCCGTCTGGGCGCTGATCGGGCGGCTGTATTCGGCAGGCTCCATGCGCTTGACCACCCGACCGTCCGGGTCGACGACGCGGCTCCAGATCTGCGGCTTCATCAGCTTGCCGCCGTTGGCCACCGCGGCGGCGACCATAGCGATCTGCAGCGGCGTCACCGCCAGCCGCTCCTGGCCGATCGCCACCCGTCCGACGTCGACCGGGTCGTTGCGGTGCAGGAGGTGCCCTTCGGAGTAGACGCCGCTTTCGGATACCTCCCCTTCGGGCAGGTCGATCGGCGGCTTCGCGTTGAAGCCGAACTTTTCCATCGTCTCGAAGAGCTGGTCCTGGCCGACCTTCTGGCCCAGCTGCGCGAACCAGGTGTTGACCGAGTTGGTCAGAGCGGTGTCGAGGGCGATCGGCCCGTAGCTCGTGTTGAAGTCGTTCTGCAGCGGCACCGTTTCGACGATCAGCGGCGAGGGCGCCGGGAACGCGGTTTCCGGCGTGATCGTGCCGCTCTCCAGGCCGGCGGCGGCGGTGACGACCTTGAAGGTCGAGCCGGGCGGGTACTGGCCCTGCGTGGCACGGTCGAGCAGTGGCGTTTCCGGTTCGGCTACGTTCAGCTTGGACAATTCGTAGGGGACGCGGTTGGGGTCATAGGGAGGATTCGACGCCAGCGCCCGCACCCTTCCGCTGCTCGGTTCGATCGCGACCACCGCGCCGAAGCCGGCTGCGTGCAGGTCTTCGAGCGCGACCGCCTGCGCCGCCGGGTCGAGGTTCGTCACCACGTCGTCGCCTTCCTGGCGGCGGCCGCTCAGCTCGTCGAGGATCGAGCCGAATTCCGATTCGTTGCCGACCAGCTCGTCGTTGTGGAACTGCTCGAGCTCGCTGTCGCCCTGGCGCACGAAGCTGTAGCCGATCGGGTGGCCGTAGAGCGACCCCTGCGGGTAGCGGCGGACGTAGCGCAGGCCGGCGCCGTGGCCCTTGGGCACCGAGCGGGCGATCACGGTGCCGTCGTCGGCGAGGATCCGGCCGCGGCGGATCTGCTGCTGCTCGAGCAGCGGCCGCTTGTTGGCGTCCTTTTCCTTCAGCGCCTTGGCGTCGAAGACCGACCAGTAGGACGTGAAGCCGACCAGCACCGCGAAGAGGACGACGATCAGGCCGAAGAGCTTGACGATCTGCCGGTTCATGACGAGGCCGCCTCGCGGCGGGCGCGGTCGGAGACGAGGAGGAGGAGCGCGAGGAGGACGAAGTTGGCGACGATCGAGCTGCCGCCGTAGCTGATGAAGGGCAGGGTGACGCCGGTCAGCGGGATCGCCCGCGTGACGCCGCCGATGATCACGAATGCCTGGATCGCGAAGACCGCGGTCAGCCCGGTGGCGAGCAGCTTCGAGAAGCCGTCCGCGGCGAGCAGCGCGATCTTGAAGCCGCGGGCGGCGATCAGGAGGTAGATGAGGATCACCGCGCAGGCGCCGAAGAGGCCGAGCTCGTCGACGATCAGCGAGTAGATCGTGTCCGTCTGCGCCGCCGGCAGCAGAGCGTCGTGTGTCCCCGGCACGACGATCAGCGCCTGGGCGAAGCCCTTGCCGAAGAGGCCGCCGTCGGCCTGGGCGAAGATCGACTGCAGGATCTGGTACCCGCTCTTCTGCGGATGGGCGTAGGGGTTGAGCCAGACGTCGACCCGCTCGTGCACGTGCGGCACGGTGGCGGCGAAGAACCAGGCGCCGAGCAGGAACATCGCCATCCCGATGACGACGAAGGAGAAGCGCCCGGTCGCCACGTAGAGCAGCGCCAGGAAGGCGGCGAAGAACATCAGCGAGCTGCCCAGGTCGCGGATGAAGACGAGCATGAACATCGAGGCGCCCCAGACGACGAGCATCGGGCCGAAGTGCTTGAGCGGCGGCAGGGTCACGCCGAGCACGCGGCGGGCGCCGACGATCAGCACCTCGCGGTGCTCGCGCAGGTAGCTGGCGAGGAAGACGACGAGGCAGATCTTCGAGAACTCGGCCGGCTGGAAGGAGATCGGGCCGACCTTCACACCGAGGTAGGCGCCGTTGACCTGTTCGCCGATCCCCGGCAGGCGCGGGGCGAGCAGGAGCAGCAGGCCGACGGCGGCGATCGTGTACCGGTAGCGCTCGAGCACGTCGTAGTCGCGCAGGAAGTGGATCGTCAGGGCGAAGAGGACGAGCCCGAGGACGAACCAGTTGGCCTGGTCGCGGGCCAGGGTCGGGTCGATCCGGTAGACCATCACCAGGCCGAAGGCGGTGAGCAGGGCGACGAGCGGGAAGAGGTAGGGGTCGGCGTCGGGCAGGCGGATGCGCAGGTAGACGTGCGTCGCCAGGCAGACGGCGAAGAAGTAGGCGCCGAAGAGCAGGCTGGCGTTGTCGAGGCGGGCGTTCTCCTGGGCGAAGACCGCGGCGAAGCCGGCGGTGAGCAGCAACGCCACCGGCACGAGAGCCATCAGCTCCCGATTCCTGGCGCTCACCTGGCCCCTTGCGACTTTTCGATTTCTTCGACCAGCGAGACGGCGTCGCCGCGCGAGCGCAGGTCGTGGCCGCTGACCGCGTCGCGGCGGCGCGAGGTCAGCGACCCGGTCTGGATCGGGCTGGCGTAGCGCTCTTCGTAGAGCTCGATGCCGAAGGGCAGCTCGTAGGGCAGGCCGCGGTAGAGCGCCACCCGGCCGGCCGAGTCGGTGCCGAGGAACCAGACCTGACGGTTGCCGTACCAGGCGCCGAAGGCGATCGCGGCCAGCACGACGAGGGCCGCGGCGACCTTCAGCGCCCGGCGCAGGCGGCGGCGCGGCGGCCGGACGGCGAGCTGTTCGCGCCGTTCCTGCGCGGCGGCCGCGGCGGCGCGGCGGCGCACCTCGGTCGCGGTGAAGCCGGCCTCCTCGGCGGCCGCGCCGACCAGCGTCGGGCTATCGGCCTGGCTCGTCGGCCGGCGCTGCGCCGCGGCGGCGTCCTCGAGCCGGAAGGCGAGGACGGTGATGTTGTCGCGGCCGCCGGCCCGGTTGGCCTCGTCGACCAGGGCGCGAGCCGCGGCCTCCATCGAGCTCGCGCCGGCGACCAGCTTGCGGATCTGGTCCTCGCCGAGCATCGTGTTGAGGCCGTCCGAGCAGAGCAGGAAGACGTCGCCGGGCGCCGCCGCGACGGTGTGCACGTCCGGCTCGACCTCGGGCTCGGGGCCGAGCGCGCGGGTGATGATCGAGCGCTGCGGGTGGTCCTCGGCCTGGGCGTCGGTCAGCTGCCCCTTGCGGCGCATCTCCTCGACCAGCGAGTGGTCGCGGGTGAGCTGCTCGAGCCGTCCGTCGCGCAGGCGGTAGGCGCGGCTGTCGCCGACGTGGCCGATCGCGACCTCTTCGCGCTCGGCGTTGACGATCGCCGCGGTCAGCGTCGTCCCCATCCCGGCCCGCGAGGGATCGGCGCGAGCCAGCTCGTGGATCCTGCGGTTGGCCGCCTCGATCGTCTCGCGCAGCAGCTGCTCGGGCGGAGCCTGGCCCAGGTCGACGTCGAAGGCGTCGGCCGCCGCTTTCGACGCCACCTCGCCGGCCTGGGCGCCCCCCATCCCGTCGGCGACGACGAAGATCGGCGCGCGGACGAAGAAGGAGTCCTCGTTGGCGCTGCGCTGGCGACCGGTGTCGGTGCGGAAGGCCTGGTCGTCGATTCGCAGCATCGCCTAGCCCGAGCTCTCGTAGCGGAACTCCGTGTCGCCGATCCGCACGACGTCGCCGTCGATCAGCTCGGCCTCGCCGTGCAGGGTCGCGTCGTTGACCAGCGTCCCGTTGGTCGATTTCATGTCCTCGATGTACGTGCGCCCTTCACGGGAGAAGATCCTGGCGTGCACGCCGGAGGCGTAGCGGTCCTCGATCCGCACGTCGGCCTCGGCCGAGCGGCCGATCGAGAGGCCGCCGATCAGGTCGAAGCGTTCCCCCTGGGCGATGCCGCCGCCCCGTTCGGCCACCAGCCAGGCGTCCGTGGCGGCGGGTTGGGCAGCGGCGATCGGTACCCGGTGGAAGCCGGTCGCGTCGGGAGCGGGCGAGACCGTCCGCCGCAGGTCCTTGATCGCGCTGCGCGCGATCCAGAGCAGGAAGAGGTAGAGGACGGCGAGGAAGCCGAACTTGAGGGCTACGGAGATCGGAGCGTAGTCCACGCCAGCACCCTAATGACGGCCCCAGAGCGCCGCCGGGCAGCGTCCTCGTTCACCCAATGGCGCTGCCATTGGGTTCTCTTGCGTCCTTGCCCGGCGGCGTCTGGACCTCGTCCTTAGGGCGCTGGAACGCATTCACTGCTCGATGTCGAAGACGAAGGTCGTCGTGCCGAGGGTGACCTGGTCGCCGGGGGTGAGGCGGGTCGAGGAGACGCGCCTGCCGTTGACCTTGACGCCGTTGGTCGAGCCGAGGTCGGAGATCGTCCAGTCGCCCGTCTGCGAGCGGCGCAGCTCGGCGTGGCGGCGGGAGACGTTGGGGTCGGCGAGCACGCACTCGGTGCTCTTCGAGCGGCCGATCGTCGCCCGCGGGCCGTCGAGCACGTAGCGCCGGTCGTCGAGGCCGACGACCGCGCGGGTGGCGACGGCCGGCGCTTCCTGCGCAGGGGGCGGCGCGGGACGCTCGCGCACGGCCGAGTAGACCATCGTGTGGCCCTCCTCCCCCTGGCTGGCGCTCTCCCCCTCGCGGGCCGGCGGCTTGACCAGGCGGGTCTGGATGCCGAACTCCCCCAGGCGCAGGCGCTCGTCGGTCTTGAACTCGACGGCGGGGCGGGTCAACAGGTCGTAGTTGCGGCGCCGAGCGTGCTCGAGCAGGTAGCCCGAGAGCTCCTGCTCCAGCGAGCGCTCGTAGCCTTCCAGCTTGGCCCGGTCGCGGCTGGAGAGGTAGACGGTGTACTCGTTGGGCACGTAGACCCTGGCGACGCCGGCCGTCTTGTGGGCGTCCATCTCCTTGGAGAGCTTGCGGGCCAGCTCGACCGGCTGCACCTCGGAGCTGAAGGCGCGGCTGAAGACCCCCTCGACGAGGCCTTCGATCCGACTCTCCAAGTTGCGTAGAACGCTGATCGTTGGCTCCTTTTCGCGAGCGGCGGCGGCTGCTCGGGTCTCCGGGAGAAGGCTCGAATCCTAGATGGTGGGACCTCGGACTCTCAGGGCAGCAGGGCGCCGTGACCGGCTGCGAGCCAGGCCCCGAGCACGGCGGCCGCGGCAATCGCGCCGAGGCGCAGCGGCAGGGCGCGGGCGACCTCGCGGCGGTGCTCGGCGAGCAGCTCGAGCGAGTCCTCGATCGTCTCGCCGAGCTCGCTCAGCGACGGACGCCGGTTCGGTCGCGTCTGCAGGCAGGCGTCGACCGTCTCGCAGAGCTCGCGCGGCAGGTCGGGGCGCAGGCGCCGCAGCGGGCGCAGGCGGGCGCCGATCGCGCGCGCCGTGGCCGCCGGGGTCGCGCGCCGGGTCGGGTTCTCGCCGCTCCAGCACTCGTACAGCAGCAGGGCGAGCGAGTAGACGTCGGCCTCGGGGCCGGCGGTGCGGCCCTCGGCCTGCTCGGGCGCCATGTAGGCGAGGGTGCCGACGACGTCGCCGGGAGCGGTCAGCGCCGCGCCGTCGGCGAGCCGGGCGACGCCGAAGTCCATCAGCTTGGCGCGCGGCTCGCCCTCCTCGGTGACGAGCACGTTCTGCGGCTTGACGTCGCGGTGGACGACGCCGCGGGCGTGGGCGTGGGCGAGCGCCTCGCAGAGGTCGGCGCCGATCTCGCCGATCTCGCGGTCGCTGAGCGCCCCTTCACGGCTCAGCTCGGCCAGCGTCGCGCCCTCGACCAGCTCGGTGACGAGCAGCGCGTTGCCGTCCTCCTCGCCCAGCTCGTAGAGGGTGACGATGCCCGGGTGGTTGAGGCGGGCGGCGGCCTGGGCCTCGCGCAGGACCCGCCCCGAGTCGAACATGCCGGCATCCTCGATCGTCTTCACCGCGACCGAGCGCTCGAGGCGGCCGTCCCACGCCTCATAGACCGTGCCGAAGCCGCCGCTGCCGATGCGGCGCTCGATCAGGAAGCGGTTGAGGACCAGCGAGCCGACCACGGGCGTTATCCAGCTTCGCCGCCGATCCGCTTCCTCCTGCGACATACTCCCCGCTACTTGGAGGCTTCCCCCGCATCCCGGTCGGGACGCCGGCCACGGCCGCGACGCCCTCAACGCCAGCAGATCCTGCTGCGGCGAGGCCTGGCGCTGGGAGGCGGGCTGCTGCTCATCATCCTGATCGTCCTAGGGGTCAAGGGATGCTTGGACGCCCGGGCCCGGCGGGCGCTGAGCGACTATGCCCGCAACGTCACGCAGATCGTCGACGAGACCGAACAGACCAGCAAATCCTTCTTCGGCAAGCTCTCGAACCCGGGCAGCCTCTCGGTGACCGAGTTCGTCAACGAAGTCAACGCCGACCGCAGCGCGATGGACAGCTACGCCGGCCGAGTGGAAAGCCTCGGCACCCCCGGCGACATGAGCCATGCCCAGAGCAGCCTCGAGCTCGCCTACGAACTGCGTCGCCGCGCGATGGACAAGATCGCGGAAAAGATGAGCACCGCGCTTGGCGACGTCGGCTCGGGGAAGGCGAGCGCCGCGATC
Organism: Chloroflexota bacterium; assembly: GCA_050258095.1. Taxonomy (GTDB): domain Bacteria; phylum Actinomycetota; class Thermoleophilia; order Solirubrobacterales; family 70-9; genus VRUE01. The sequence goes on along the minus strand of JBLMYD010000043.1, from coordinate 33,766 downwards.
GCGAAGCAGATGCAGACGCTGTTCGGCAGCGACGTCCTCTACGCGGAAATCGTGCGTCCGGAGATCGAAGCCGTGCTCGAATCCAACGGCATCGGCGACAGCGAAGTGCCGGCCAGCGTCTTCGTCCCCGAAGGGACCAAGTGGCTCGACGAAGCGACGGTGAGCGCGGCGCTCGGGTCGGTCAGCGGGGCGACCGGAGCGGCGACCCCCGGGGTCCACGGCCTCGGTCTGTTCGCCACCAGCGTCAACGGCACCGAACTCGTCGCCGAATCGGCCACGGCGGTGGTCGTCGAAGGCACGCCGGAAGTCGAAGTGCAGGTGCAAAACCAGGGTGAATCGACCGAGAACGGGATCGCCGTCTCGGTGACCGTCAACGGCGGCCGCGCCGTGCAGGCCACGATCGAAAGCATCGAAGCGGGGGAAACGGCGACCGTCTCGATCCCGCTCACCCCGGCGCCGAAAGGCGAAGCGACGCTGGAAGTCGACGTCGCCACCGTCCCGGGCGAGCAGATCTTGGAAAACAACAAAGCCACCTACACGGTCACCTTCGAATAGGAGCTGCGGTGGCGCCCCTGCGGATCTCCTACCTGGGACCGGCCGGGACCTTCACCGAAGACGCCCTGCGCGAGGTCGGGGTGGGCGAGGGCGCCGAGCTGCGGCCGCAGGCGACGATCCACGACGCGGTCCTAGCCGTCGAGCGCGGCGAGGCCGAGCGGGCTTTCGTGCCCTTCGAGAACTCGATCGAGGGCTCGGTGCGCAGCACGCTGGACGCGCTCGCCTTCGACGCCGAGCGGGTGACGATCGTCGGCGAGCACGATTTCACCGTGCGAGCGATGCTGCTGGCGCGGCGCGCGATTCCGCTGGACGGAATCGCGGCGGTGCTCTCCCATCCTCAGCCGCTGGCGCAGTGCGCCCGCTTCCTGCGCGAGAACCTGCCGGCCGCCGAGCTGCGGGCGGTCAGCAGCACCGCCGAGGCGGCGCGTCTGGTGGGCGAGGCGGGCGAGCCCTGGGCGGCGATCGGCGCTCGCGCCGCCGCCGACCTCTACGGCTGCACGATCCTGCGCGAGGGGATCGAGGACGAGTCGAACAACGTCACCCGCTTCGTCTGGATCGCGCCCGCCGGCACCGCGCCCGATCCGGGCGAGACCTGGAAGACCTCGCTCGTCTTCTCCGAGCTGGGCGAAGACCACCCGGGCGCCCTGGTCGAGGCGCTGCAGGAGTTCTCTTCCCGCGCCGTCAACCTGACCCGCATCGAGTCGCGACCCCTGCGCTCCGAACTGGGCCGCTACATGTTCTTCTGCGACCTCGAAGGTCGCGACACGGATCCGGCGGTCGCGGAGGCCATAGAGGCGCTGCGGGCGAAGGCCGAATCGGTGCGCGTGCTCGGCTCCTACCCGGTGGGCTGCTGACGTCTACCAGGGTGGGACAACGCCGGTCGGAAGCCAACCCCAGCTCTTTTTCCCCTCGAGGTGACTAGCGAAGATTTTCTTCAAGGGATCGTGGGACGCAAATGTGATTCGCAAGAGCTTACCTTCATCGAGAAATTCGATGGCTGCCATATCGCCCGCTGCGGGTCGGCGCAATTTCTCTCGCAGGGCCATCATGTTCAAATCATCATGGAGCTGCTTGGGGATATTGAGACGCAAGTCTCTGTGGCTACGCTTGGTCGTGCCCTCCCCCACGTGCTGGATGTTGGCCGGATCGGTCGATGAGCTCACCGGCTCGCGCAATGCCCCGTCGAGCCTGCATTCCAGAACGACATCCAAGCGCGGCTCATTGTGTTTGCCCGCGGGTCTAAGCGGGAGCCGTGTTGCGAGCACTGCGGGATTCGCCGGCAGAGCGATGTAGGGCGTTCCCGGTTGGGCGGTGAACCCCTTGACATCGTTTTTCGAGAGGCGCTTCACGAGGCCGGCGGTACCAGGTGGAAATGCGACCACAGCCCCTCTGAGCTTTTTCAGAGCTCGCGCATTTCGAGGCCTCGCCTTTGCTCGACGAGCCGGTATCCCGGGGACGACCGGAAGAGGCGGGAAGGTGGTGCGCGGGCCGCTCGCCCGTGCACGTGACTCTGGGGGTGAGGAAGGAATCGGGTCAATGATCCGCTCCTCGGCAAGCTGGGTTATCAGCTCTTGTGTGAGTGGCCTGGAATTGCCCGTGCGATCCACTTTGGCACTCGTCCGCCAGGCGATGATCGCATCGCGGACTGCATCTACGACCAGGGGGTCGTCTTCACTGTCATTGAGGAAGACGCACGCCTCTATATGGTGAGTGATTCCCGGCCAGGTCAGGTTGGCAGATCCGACCGCAGCGACCCTCGCGCCGGTTGAGAGCTCTGCGTAGTAAGTCTTAGGGTGGAACAAGCCAACACTTGCCCCAATCACCGTCACCGATGCCTGATCTGGGATCCACTCACCTATCAACTCAAGCGTACGTTCGAGGTCATTTACGTTGAGGCGATCCTCGTTCGCGCCGATGACAAGATCGAACCGGCCGTCATCTTTGAGAATCCGTCCGATCTCTTTCGCGAACGGCTCCAACGCATCGAAACGGTAATAGCCGGTCTGACACGCAAAGCTGGTAGCGAGCGGTAGATATTCCGCCAGCCAGCCATACATTGTGTCCGAGCGCAATCGGGAGGCAGAGTCGACGTAGCGCACGCGCCGTAGCCTAAGCAAGGCTAAACGGTCTCCGCAAGGCGGAATCGACGTTTAGGCCTTTGCGACGCGGTCGGCGCGGGCTTTGATTGCCGCCTTAACGCGCGGATCTCCGTGCTGCGCCCGAAGAAACTCCTCGATAACCGGCCGGACGACCTCGGCAGCCGATCGGTCGTTTATGAATGCCACGGCTGCCAAAACCTCGGCGTCAGATGGTCGCAGCCTCACGTTCACCTGCCGGGCCTGCTCTGTTCGGCTCTTCGGCATCTGATCTATAAAGTAGCATCTACTCCATAGATGATATCTACAAGCCGTTCAGCGAATTCAGCGTGCCAAACGGTGCAGGGGGGGAGAACCGAGGTCTTCTCACGACTTGTAGAACCCATGGACGTGCACTGGATGGCCTACCGGCAATTCCCCTACGAGCGTGAGCTGGGGCTTCGCGAGTTGGAGGCGCTTGGTCTGACAGTGGTAGCTGATCAGGATGATGTCACCGCCCTCGGCGATCCCGAAATCGTCATTGATCGCGCTACTTACTTTGATCGCGTGTCGTCCCCATTGGGTACGCAGAAGACCGTGCAAGCTCAAACCGAAGCGGCTCATCTTGAGCGGCGGGGAAAACGGTCGGGTCGCCAAGTAACTCGCTACGGTTTGCACGGAATCCACGAGTACAAGGGAAAGTTCAATCCGCAGGTGGTTCGGGCGTTGTGCAACATCGTCGATTACGATGCGCAGCTGCTTGTTGACCCATTTTGTGGCAGTGGTACCGCCTTGATCGAGGGTATGCGGCTGGATAAGGACGTGATCGGGATCGACCGGTCGCCAATGGCAGCGTTCCTCGCAACTACGAAGATGGCAGCGTGCGCCGCTGCGTCGAAGCGAAGCCTCCGGCGGCGACTTGAAACCATGGCGTGCCAAGTAAGCGACCTGCTCGAAAAAGGGCAAGCAAATTCGGTGTCTGCCGATTTGAACCCAATTCTCGGCGCACCATCTACCGAGTACCTCGAAAAGTGGTTTACTCCAGCAGCATTCGCAGCTATCTCTCAAACTCTGGTGTTCCTGTATTGTCAACGCCGATCGGTTGCCCGGCAGCTCGCTTTTACAGCACTGTCATCAATCTTGCGAACGGTCTCGCTGCAGCTTCCTGATGACCTTCGGATTCGTCGCCGTCCGACACCCTTTACTGCCCCGCAGCTAGCGCCGCTCTTTGCCGACGCCGTAGAGAAGGTGGTTCGAGGATTGCGCGAGATGGACGAATGGGCACCATTCGCGGGAAGCTGGTCCGTTCACTCAGGGCACGCTGATGATCCCGTCCTGTACAACACCGCAAAGCAATACTCACGCAGTTTGGTTCTTACGTCACCACCCTATGCTACGGCCCTCCCATACGTCGATACCGATCGCCTGTCGTTGGTAGCACTCGGTCTCACTAGTGCGTCCTGCTTGGCCAAAACCGAACGTGATTTGGTTGGCAGCCGCGAGTGGAGCAAGGCGGAAAACGACTATTGGACCGATCGTCGCGCCGTGAACCAGGACGACCTGCCCGATGGAATCCTTGCGTTTCTCGAGTCGATCGCCGCCGCGAATGCAGCCAGCGGTGCCGGGTTTCGGCGTCAGGCTGTCCCTTCGCTTCTTTACCGATACTTCACTCGTATGAGCGCCGTAATGGGGACTTGGGCTGAGATTCTTCCCACCGATTGCTCTGCCGTGATGATCGTTGGCCGAAATCGAACCACTGCAGGCGGCGAGCGGGTAGAGATACCGACCTCCGAATTCCTCGGCGAGATTGCGGAGATGAGAGGTTTTAAGCTCCGAGAGCTGCTGCCCCTGGAGACGTGGCCTCGCTATGGGCTCCATTCTTCCAACGGTGTTACGACCGAGGATGCTTTGATTCTCGAACGAGTTCGATAGGGCGAATTACGGGGCGTGGAAGAGCAGGACGTGCTCTCTCTTCCGGGCGCGACTATGCGCGCGGTTGAATGAGCTTCGCCGGCCACTGATCGCCCGTGTAGTGGAGGCTTCAAGCTCAAGGCCCGTGGACTTCGCTGCTTCTGCCAGCAGTTTGCCATTATCGACTTTGCGTCCCTTGATGATGGAGTCACCGACCACAACAACTATGGGCGCTCCCGGGAGAAGGGCGTGAGCCAAGCCTGCGAAAACGGCTGACATCTGATTCCGAAAATCGCTTGCAGTCAAGCCGTTTTTCTTGCAGTAGTGGGGACGAGCGCCTAGCTCGTCCCGCCGAACCTGAATGGGGTCGAAACCAAGCCAGTACATTCGGTACTTGTGATAAAGCCAGTACTCATAGGCATTGGGATATGGCGGAGAGAAGACAGCGGCTGCGAAAGAATTCCTGTCGAGAGTGGCAAGGTCGCGCGCGTCTCGACAGATAACCGTGGCCGGGGTCGGCGGCAGATTGGCGGCGTTCTCAGACAGCCAGTCACATACCCGTACGACCGAGCGACCAAGCTCGGTCGCCGCTTCGGCCCGGCTTTTCGACCCACCAACGGCTGCGTAGCGCGTATCCGACTCTTGTCGACTTATCCGCACTATCGCCGCTGAGATGGCAACTGCGAGCCGGTCGCGCCAGCGGCTGTCTGCAACCCCGTCGAGATATGCCAGCGCCCCTGCCAGGGCCTCTTGGGTCCACGAATCAAACCAGTGATCGACCTTTGGAATGCACGCGGCTACCGCCGTCACGTTCCCGCCTGCCATCGCTGCCTCGCGGACCATGTGCGACTCCTCCAACCCGCGCGCGGCATCCGCCGTCTGCCACCGGGTAGTCCTCACTCGACTGATCAAGCAAGCGATTGGATTTAGGTCTACACCGGTTGCCGGTAGGCCCCGGCGCCTGGCCTCTGCCAGGGTCGTGCCAGATCCACAAAATGGATCTAGCACCGGACCGTCAACCTGGAGCAAATCCAGGGCCTGTGCCGGTATCTCGGGAATGAAGCGAGCGGGATAGGGATGGAGTTCGCGCCGATTGCTCGAGCTCGCAAAGTCCCAAGAGGCACGAACAAAAGCTGAAGCGAGCGGGGGGACGCCGCGCTTTCGTCGGGCTTGAGCGGGTGCATTGCTCATCGGCCGTGCGCAGCCTACGGAGTGAACGCGACGGACAGACGGGCAGGGGCTTCGATCGGTGCCTGGAGAAGCGACCGCCTACAATCCCGAGCAACATGGCACGAGTGCTCGTACTGAACGCGACGTATGAGCCGATCAACGTCTGCACGTTGAGGCGCGCCGCCGTGCTCCTCTTGAAGGAAAAGGCCGAGCTGCTGGAGCGGCGCGAGGGAGCGATCCACTCCGAGCGGATGACGATGGAGCGGCCCGACGTGATCCGCCTGGTCAGCTACGTGCGCATCCCGCGCGAGGCGCACCGGCGCAAGATCACCCGCCGCGCCGTCCTCGCCCGCGACTCCTGGACCTGCCAGTACTGCGGCTCGCGCAAGTCCGGCCTCACGGTCGACCACGTCATTCCCCGCAGCCGCGGCGGCAAGTCGGTCTGGGAGAACATCGTCGCCGCCTGCGCCGCCTGCAACCGCCGCAAGGGCAACCGCCTACCGCGCGAGATCCAGATGCATCCGAAGAAGAAGCCGAAGGCCCCCGGCCCCACCGTCTTCATCCAGGTCGCCAGCCCCAGCATCCCGCCGGCCTGGCAGCAGTACCTGCCCGCGGCTGCGTAGCGCGAGAACCGATCGCCGGGGTTGCCGAGGGACTTCCAAGGCCCGTAGATCCTCTAAAACGCGCGGCTATTTGGCATGTCGACAGGACGGAAAACTGGCTTATGCCGTTCAGGCTGGTACCGTCCGGGGCAATGGGTACGTCAGAAGCTCCCGCCGCTACGAAGCCGGAAATCCCCCCAGGGGAGGAGTTCCTCGCATGGCTGGGGGAGACCAGTACTCCGGCCCTGATCTCGGAACGGCATGAGCAGTTCTACGCGTATTGCTTTGAATTGGGGATAGCGGGATCTGGCTCCACAAGAGAGGCCGCGATAGAAGAGGCCACAGATCTGCTCGTCAGCTACCTTGCCGTCTCCTTCTCGGAAGGCCGGTCATACGAGGAGGCCAAGAAACCCCCGCCGCTTCAAGTTCGCGTCAGATCCTGGGTTTGGGTGGCCTGGGGCAAGCTCCTGCGCATCGGCCCTTCGCTTTCCCGGTTGGGTCGGTTGATCTCGGTCCCAACCACCAGTCCTAACTCCAGGCGACTTGCTCATTAGGTCAGGGGCGATGTGGCGGGGACGAGCGACCGTCGCGGTTTCGTGCAGCGCGTCCGAGATGCACGGCGGGTATACAAGGGTCCTTTCTCGGGCGAACATGTCGAAAAGGTCGTTGTTGAATCTGGGTATCGCTTGGCCAACGAGGGAGATGTCGACGCCTTTCGTGTCTTTCAAAAAGATGGCTGTCGTCCAATCCCGATAAATCCCGGGTGGGCGGAGATCTGGGTGGGCGACCCCGTCTTTCGCTACTTGCAGCGCGATCTAGATCTCAGCCGTCAGCAGTTGCTGATACTGCTTAACCAGGCACGAAGCTCGGCCTGACCGGCCGAGCTCGTCGCTCCCTCTTACTCCGCCAACTGCTCCTGCCCGTCGGGCTCCGAGTCCGACTCTTCGTCCACGACCAGCGCGACCGCGGAGACGCGGTCGTCGTCCTTCATGTTCATCACCTTGACGCCCTGGGTGGCGCGGCCCATCTGCGAGATGCCGCCGGCCTGCGTGCGCTGGACCATGCCGTTCTGGGAGATGAAGAGCAGGTCCTGATGCTCGCGGACGATCAGGGCGCCGGCCAGGCCGCCCTTCTTCGCCGTCAGCTTTGCCGTCAGCACACCCTTCGTGCCGCGGCCCTTGACCGGGTACTCGGAGACCGAGGTGCGCTTGCCGTAGCCGTTCTCGGTGACGACGAAGAGCTCGGAGTCGTCGCGGGCGACGTCCATCGCCAGCACCCGGTTGGGCTTGCCGTCGATCTTGGCCGAGACGTTCATCCCTTTGACGCCGCTGGTGTCGCGGCCCATCGGCCGCACCTTGTCCTCGGAGAAGCGCGAAGCGTGGCCCGATTTGGAGACGAGCAGGATGTCGTCGTCGCCCGAGGTGAGGCGGACCTGGACGAGCTCGTCGCCGTCGCGGATCTTGATCGCGATGATCCCGTCGGCGCGGATCGGCGTGTTGTAGGCCTTGAACTCGGTCTTCTTGACCAGCCCGCCGGCGGTGGCGAAGACGAGGTACCTGTTCTCGCTGAAGTCGCGGGTCGGGATCACCGCCGTCACCTTCTCGCCGTCGCGCAGCGGCAGCACGTTGACCAGCGCCCGGCCTTTCGAGGTCCGCGAGCCCTCCGGCAGCTCGTACACCTTGAGCCGGTAGACCTTGCCGCGGTTGGTGAAGAAGAGCAGGAAGTCGTGGGTCGAGCAGATGTGCAGGTGCTCGATGTAGTCGTCCTCCTTCAGGTCCATTCCCATCACGCCGCGGCCGCCGCGGCGCTGCTGCCGATAGGTCGCCAGCGGCAGGCGCTTGGCGTAGCCGGAGTGGGTGATCGAGATCACCATCTGCTGGTCGGCGATCATGTCCTCGATGTTCATGTCGCCCTCGAAGTGGGTGATCTCGGTGCGTCGCTCGTCGCCGTAGCGCTTGTCGACCTCGTCCAGCTCTTCGACGATCACGGCGTCGATCCGGGCCGGGTCGCCGAGGATCGCGCGCAGCTCGGCGATCCGCTTGACCAGCTCCTCGTGCTCCTCCCGCACCTTGTCCGACTCGAGCGCCGTGAGCCGCGCCAGGCGCATGTCGAGGATCGCCTGCGCCTGCTCGGCAGAGAGCTCGAAGCGCTCGATCAGGCCCGCCTTCGCGGCTTCCGTGTCGGCCGAGGCGCGGATCAGCTCGATCACCGCGTCGAGGTTGTCGAGCGCGATCAGCAGGCCCTCGAGGACGTGCGCCCGCGCCTCCGCCTGGCGCAGCTCGTGCTGGGTGCGACGGATCACCACCTCGCGCTGGTGGCCGACGTAGTGGCTGACCAGCTCCTTGAGGCTGAGCGTGCGCGGCACGCCGTCGACGAGGGCGACCATGTTGATGCCGAAGGTGCTCTGCATCGCCGTGCGCTTGTAGAGCTGGTTGAGGACCACCTCGGGCGGATCGCCGCCGCGCTTGGTCTCGATCACCAGGCGCATGCCCGAGCGGTCGGACTCGTCGCGCAGGTCCGAGATGCCGGTGATCTTCTTGTCCCGAACCAGGTCGGCGATCTTGCTGATCAGGCCGCCGTCGCCGCCCTTCTTGACCATGAAGGGCAGCTCGGTGACGACGATCGCGTCGCGGCCGCCTTTGAGCGGCTCGACGTGGGCGCGAGCGCGCACTCGCACCGAGGCGCGGCCCGAGGCGTAGGCGTCGCGGATGCCCTCGGAGCTCATCAGGCCGCCGCCGGGGAAGTCGGGCCCTTTGACGTGCTCCATCAAGCCGGCGAGGTCGATCTCCGGGTTGGCGATGTAGGCCTTGACCGCGCCGATCGACTCGCTCAGGTTGTGCGGCGGGATGTTCGTCGCCATCCCGACCGCGATCCCGGCGGCGCCGTTGACCAGCAGGTTGGGGAAGCGCGCCGGCAGCACCAGCGGTTCCCGCTGTTGCTCGTCGTAGTTCGGGACCCACTCGACCGTGTCGGCTTCGATGTCGCGCAGCAGCTCGGTCGAGAGCCGCGCCAGCCGCGCCTCGGTGTTGTGGCTGACGAAACCGTTGGTGAGGAAGGAGTGGTCTTCGGTATCGACGCGCAGCGAGTACACCGGCTGGACGCCGGCATCCTTCACCGATTCGACCTCCGCGTAGAAGTAGTCGCCGGTCACCAGCGGTGAGATGACGTCGCGAACCTCCTCTGACTCGATCCGCTCCAAGATGGCGGTGCTCGCGGCCTGGTCGGCCAAGCCCGCGGTCGTTGTTGCTCTTGCCTCACCCTCGGAGCGGAGATAGCGCCCCACGAGAGCCTCTGCGTCCTGTGCGGGTAGCGGATCGACCTGTTCGCGGGAGATGAGCACCCGATCGCCGGGACGGATCTCCTCCAGCAGCTTCCAGAACAGGAGCGGCACGCCCGCCATGTCGACGAGACAGAGCACCGGGTGGTTGTGCGTCCCGGTGAGCTCATGACCCTGCTTCGTGCGCAGGCGGAGCGTCGGGTGGTCGCCGGAGTGGAAGAGCCTCGAGGCCTTGACGGGACGACCCAGGCGATCCAGCACCTCGATCTCGACCTCGTTGTCGGAGTTCGGTGCCGCGCTTGGCACGATCGAGTCGATGCGGACCGTGCCGGACGGCGTGGCTACCCGTGTGTCGCCGCCGACGCAGTAGCGCATCGCAGCCGGCGGGTCGTCGTCGATCGAGCCGAAGTTGCCCTGGCCGTCGACCAGCATGTAGCGCAGGGAGAAGTCCTGCGCCATGCGGGCGAGGGTGTCGTAGATCGCGGAATCGCCGTGCGGGTGGTACTTGCCCATCACCTCGCCGACGATGAAGGCCGACTTGCGGTAGGGCCGGTTCGGCTGCAGGGCGAGGTCGTGCATCGCGTAGAGCACGCGCCGGTGCACCGGCTTCAACCCGTCGCGCACGTCGGGCAGCGCCCGTCCGACGATCACGCTCATCGCGTAGTCGAGATACGACGAGCGCATCTCGTGCGTCAGCTCGCGCTCCTCTATCCGCCCCCCGGTGAGCGCTTCCGCTCCCTCCATCTAGATCGCGCTCCTACACATCGAGGAACCTGACCTCCTTGGCGTGCTTTTCGATGAAGGCCTTGCGCGGCTCGACCTTGTCGCCCATCAGGTCGGTGAAGATCTTCTCCGCCATCGCCGCGTCGTCGATCCGCACCCGCTCGAGCGTGCGGCTGGCCGGGTCCATCGTCGTCTCGCGCAGCTGTTCGGCGTTCATCTCGCCGAGGCCCTTGAAGCGCTGCATGGTGACGCCGTGGCGGGCGAGCGCCAGCACCGTCAGCCGCAGCTCCGCAAACGAGTCGGCCGTGCGCTCTTTCTCGCCGAGCTCAACCCGGAACGAGGGCATGCCGACCTGTTTGAGCAGCTCGGCATGCGACTCGACCAGGCGCCGGTAGTCGTTGGACTCGAAGAGCGCCTTGGAGAGCTCGAAGGTGCGGGCGAGGCCGTCGCGGCGGTGCACCGCCCGGACGACGATCGCGTCGCCGGAATCGGTCGCGATCTCCGTCTCGAACGGCTGCGACTCGTCGTCGGCGGCGGCGATCAGCTTCTTCACCCCGCTGAGCGAAGCGGCGCCCTGGTCGAGGATCTGCGACTCGCCGAGGAAGCGGACCAGCTCGTGGCCGAACTCGGCCTGCAGCGAGTCGGCCCAGCCCTCGTGCTCCTTGAGGCGACGGTTGAAGCGCTGCCAGCGCGCCGCCGTCAGCTTGTGCGACTTCCCGCTCGCGTCGGTCACCTCGGTCTGCTCGAGCTTGTCGCGCAGCAGCAGCTCCTCGAGCTCGGACTCCTTCTCGACGTAGGTCTCCTGCTTGCCGCTTTTCAGCTTGTAGAGGGGCGGCTTGGCGATGTAGACGTAGCCGGCGTCGATCAGCTGCGGCATCTCGCGGTAGAGGAAGGTGAGGACGAGCGTGCGGATGTGCGCGCCGTCGACGTCGGCGTCGGTCATCAGCACGACCTTGTGGTAGCGCGCCTCTTTGATGTCGAACTCCTCGCGCACGCCGGTGCCGACGGCGGTGATCAGCGCCTGGATCTCCTGGTTGGAGAGCACCTTGTCGATCCGCGCCTTCTCGACGTTGATGATCTTGCCGCGCAGCGGCAGGACAGCCTGGGTGTTGCGGTCGCGGCCCTGCTTGGCGGAGCCGCCGGCCGAGTCGCCCTCGACGATGAAGAGCTCGGCGAGAGCCGGGTCGCGCACGGTGCAGTCGGCGAGCTTGCCGGGCAGCGTCGAGTTCTCCAGCGCCGACTTGCGCCGGGTCAGGTCGCGCGCCTTGCGCGCCGCCTGGCGGGCGCGAGCGGCGTCGACCGCCTTGCCGACGATCCGACGCGCCTCGCTCGGGTTCTCCTCGAAGAACTCGCCGAGCTTGCGGTTGACGGTCTCCTTGACCAGGCCCTCGACCGGCGGGTTGCCGAGCTTGGTCTTCGTCTGGCCCTCGAACTGCGGGTCGGCGAGCTTGACCGAGATCACCGCGGTCAAGCCCTCGCGGACGTCGTCGCCGGTCAGGTTCTCGTCTTTCTCTTTGAGCAGGCCCTTGCCGCGCGCGTAGGCGTTCAGCGTCCGGGTCAGCGCCGAGCGGAAGCCGGAGAGGTGAGAGCCGCCCTCGTGCGTGTTGATGTTGTTGGCGAAGCTGAAGACCGACTCCTGGTAGGAGGAGTTCCACTGCATCGCCACTTCGACCTGACCGTCGTCGGTCTCGCCCTCGAAGAACACCGTCTTGCGGTGCAGGGCGTCCTTGTTCTCGTTGAGGTGGGCGACGAAGTCGACGATCCCGCCTTCGTAGTGGAAGGTGTCGCTCTGCCCGGCGCCGCGTTCGTCGACCAGCTCGATCCGCAGACCGCGCGTGAGGAAGGCGGTCTCGCGCAGCCGCTCGGCCAGCGTCGCGTAGTCGAACTCGAGCTCGTCGAAGATCTCGTCATCGGGGAGGAAGGTGATCGAGGTGCCGGTCGCCTTGGTCGCCTTGCCGTCGGCTAGCGCCGCCTGCGGCTGGCCGCGTTCGTACTCCTGGGTCCAGATCGCTCCGTCGCGGCTGATCTCGAGGTGCAGGCGCTCGGAGAGGGCGTTGACCACCGAGACGCCGACGCCGTGCAGGCCGCCGGAGACCTTGTAGCCGCCGCCGTCGCCGAACTTGCCGCCGGCGTGCAGCGTGGTGAGGACCACCTCGGCCGCCGGGCGTTTCTCTTTCTTCAGCTCTTCGACCGGGATGCCGCGCCCGTCGTCGCTGACGGTGACGCTGTTGTCCGGGTGGAGGACGACCCGGACGCTGTCGCAGTGACCCGCCAGCGCCTCGTCGACGGAGTTGTCGACGATCTCGTAGACGAGGTGGTGGAGTCCGCGCGGCCCGGTCGAGCCGATGTACATGCCGGGGCGCTTGCGAACCGCTTCCAGGCCCTCGAGGACGGTGATGTCCTTGGCCCCGTAGGAGCTCGCTGCGCTCTTTTTCTTCGCCGTCGTCTTGGTCTTCTCAGGCAATTAGTCCCATCCAGTTCTCATAGAAAACCCCGACCGGCTGGGCTCTCGCCACACCAGAGTCGGGGCGGACACTCGAGTTGACATAAGGATACCAGTTCGGGTCCCCCGACGAAGCGCCGAGAGGCCGAAAAAGACCTGCAAATGTCGGTAAAAACTGAATCTTTTCTCATTCATCTTCGACCCGGAAGCGCAGGCTCCGCGGCGCCCGCTCTCCGAGGCGCTCGGAGAGCGCCCGCAGGAGCTGCTCCTGCAGCAAATCCAACTCCTGCACCCAGACGGAATCGCGGCAGGCGACGGTCACCTCGCCGGCGCGTTCGGAGACCGGCTTGGCCACGGCGGCGATCCGCTCGCCGACCACCTCGGCCCAGACCAACTGCACGGAAGCGAGCGGGGTCTGCGGTGCGGCGCGCTCGCGCGCGATGCGAAAAGCGCTCGCGGCAGGCTTCGGCGAGCGACGGCGGCTCATGCCGCGGCGGCCTCGTCCAGCGGTGGCGAGAGCCGAGTCGCCCGCTCCAGCGCCTGCGGCGGCAGCGAGTGCTCGTCGGCGGCCGTGATCAGCGCCTGCCCGCCTCCGGCCAAGCGCTCGACGAGGCGCTCGCGCCGATCCGGGTCGAGCTCGCTCATAACGTCGTCGAGGAGAAGGAGCGGCGGCGAGCGGCGAGCGGCGAGCAGCCCCTCGCGCTCGGCGAAGATCAAGGCGAGCAGAGCGGCGCGTTGCTGTCCCTGCGAACCGTAGCGGCGCAGAGATCGTCCCCCGGCCTCGATCTTCAGCTCATCGAGGTGAGGGCCCCATGAGCTCCGGCCCAATCGCAAATCGGCTTCGCGCCTCTCGGCGAGCCCCGCCCGTATCTCCTCGACTGAGCCGTCAGCGCGAGGCGCGTACCCGAGCCGTCCGTTGCCGGGGAGGCCCAGCTCCGCGGCGGCGCTGGTGAAGGGTGCGCTCAGCTCGGCGACCGCCTCAGCTCGGGCCGCGACGAGGGCGGCAGCGGTCTCGGCGAAGGCCTCGTCCCAGGGATCCAGATCGGCCGCCGAACGCTCGCCGGAGGCCACCCGTGCGACGAGGGCGTTGCGTTGCGCGAGCGCCTGTCCGAAGCGTCGGCGCAACTCCGCCCGCGACGGCCAGCGGGCCGCGACGTAGCGGTCGAGATGAGCGCGGCGCTCGGCCGGCGCGCCCTTGACCAGGGCGAGGCGATCGGGAGCGAAGACGGCCACCGGCGGCCGGTTGCGCGCCAGAGTCGCCGGATCGGCGGCGTTGCCGTCGATCAGGTGGCGGCGGCCCTCGCTGCGACTGACCGAGGCGAGCAGCCGCCGCTCGATGCCGTCCTCGTCGCGCAGGGTCGCTTCGGCGCGGGCCAACGAGCCGCCGAACGGGATCATGTCTCGCCGGTCGGCGGTCCGAAAGGAACGGCCGGTGAGAGCGAAGTAGAGCGCCTCGACGAGATTGGTCTTGCCGGCGCCGTTGGGCCCGACGAGGCTGACGATCCCCGGGCCGAGCTCGAGGCGCGTTTCCGTCAGGCTCCTCAGCGGCCTCGCTTCGACGGCGACGACCAGCACCGCGCCACGACCTCAGACGTTGAGGCGGATGGGCATCACCAGGTAGCGAAAGTCCTCGTTGTCGACGGGCTGCAGCAGGCCGGGTCGCAACGGCGAGATCAGCCGCACCAGCACCTCGTCGCCCGCGACGCTTTCGATGCCCTCGCGCAGGAAGTCGGGGTTGAAGCCGATCTCCAGCGGCTCGCCCTCGAACGCCGCCGGCATCGTCTCTTCGGCGTCGCCGACGTCGGGCGTCGAAGCCGCCACCGTCAGCTCCCCCGGCGCAAACGAGAGGCGCAGCGGCGCGTTGCGCTGGGCCAGCTGACTGATCCTGCGCGTGACCTCGAGCAGTTCCGGCCGCGGCAGGCGAACGTCGTGCTCGTAGGACTCCGGCAGGAGCTGTCGAAAGTTGGGGAACTGCCCCTCGATCAGCCTCGTGCTGAGGATAGTCGCCCCTGCTCTGAAGATCGCCTGGTTGCGCTGCAGAGCGACGGAGACCTCCTCGACGCCGTCGGCCGCGACGATCCGGGCCAGCTCGCGCAGCGCCCGGGCCGGGATGTTGGCCTCGAGCTCGCCGTCGATCGGCTGCTCCAACTCGGTCCGCTTGACCGCCAGCCGGTAGGAATCCGTCGCGACCATCGTCATCTCCGACCCGCTGGCGCTGACGAGCACGCCGGTCAACACCGGCCGCATGTCGTCGTGCGAAGCGGCTCCGGCGACCAGCTCGACCGTCGCGGCCAGCGCCGCGGCCGGGATCTTCAGCGGCTCGCCCTCTTCCTCGGGAAATGAGGGGAAGTCCTCGCTCGGCAGGGTCCGCAGGTGAAAGCTCGATCCGCCACAGCGAATCTCCACGTCGCGCTCGCTCTCACGCAGCTCGAGCTCCACCGTCGGATCGCCGAGCGAGCGCGCGAGCTCTGCGAATAGGCGCCCAGGGAGGAGGACGGTGCCGTCGCCGTCCGACTCGGCCTGCAGGTCGGTCTTCAGGCCCATCTCGAGATCGGTGGCGCTGAGGCTCACGCTGCCGTTGGAGACCTCGACCAGGATGCCGGAGAGCGATTGCGTCGCGGCGCGGGTCGAGACAGCCCGCGAGACAACCGAAAGCTTTGCGACCAGCTCGTCCTTCTCTGTCTTCAGCTTCAACTGGCTATTGCCCTTCTTGAGTTGAGTTAGTTCCTGTTGAAAAGCACGGAATCGCGAGCCCTGCCGCTTGACAGGTCGGTTTGGGGCTTGTGGATCGGTCTGTGGAGGGCATTGATTCTTGCAGCGGTGTCGGCCGTCAGCGGGAACCTGTGGAGGAATTGTGGAAAGAGGCGCGCAGCGAGTCGATGCGCGCGGCCAGCGCGTCGTCCTCTCGGTAGCGAGTTTCCGCGCGGCGGATCGAGTTGAGGACGGTGGAGTGATCGCGTCCGCCGTAGAGCCTGCCGATCTGTGGCAGTGAGAGGTCGGTCAGCTCGCGGGTCAGGTAGATGGCGACCTGCCGGGCGCGGACCGGGGTGGCGGCACGGGTCGAGCCGACGAGCTCGGCGCGCGAGATCCCAAACGTTTCGGAGACGCGACGCTGGATCTCCTCGACGGGGTTGTCGTTGCGGGTGGCGCGGGGCAGCACGGCGTCGATCAGCTCGGCGGTGAGCGGCTTGGCGGTGAGCGAGGCGTGCGCGATCACCTTCGTCAGGGCGCCGTGCAGCTGGCGCACGTTGACGTCGATCCGCCGCGCCAGCTCAGCCAGGATGTCGCTCTCGGGATCGAGGCCGGCCTCGCGAGCGAGGCGGCGGAGAACGGTGAGGCGGGTGGCGAGGTTGGGCCGCTCGACGGCGACGGTCAGGCCCCACTCGAAGCGGTCGCGCAGGCGCGACTCGAGCGACGAGAGCTCGCTGGGGATGCGGTCGGCCGAGAGGACGAGCTGACTGCCGCCCTCGTAGAGGGCGTTGAAGGTGTGGAAGAACTCGTCCTCGGTGTGGCGCTTTCCCTCGAGGAACTGCACGTCGTCGACGAGCAGCACGTCGAGATCGCGGTAGCGCTGCTTGAACTCCTCGGCGCCTTCGTTGCGCAGGGCACGCACGAACTCGGTGGTGAAGCGCTCGGCGGTCGTGTAGCGGATGCACAGCTCAGGGGCGGAATCGGCCAGGTAGTTGGCGATCGCGACGAGCAGGTGGGTCTTGCCCAGCCCGGGCGGGCCGTGCAGGAAGAGCGGGTTATAAGCCTCGCCGGGCGCCTCGGCAACGGCCAGCGCGGCGGCATGGGCGACGCGGTTCCCCTCGCCGATGACGAAACGGTCAAAGGTGTAGTTGACGTTGAGCCTTGGCTCGCCGACGTCGTCGGTGGACTCTGGAGCTCGCCCGTCCTCGGCGAAGCGGATCTCGGTCAGCTCGCCGCCGACCTCGCCGAGTATCTGCCGGATCAGGCTGCCGTAGCGTCGCTCGGTCCAGGTGCGGATCGAGTCGGGCGCCGCGAGGTAGAGCGTGTCGGCATCGGCGCCAAGAGCCCGCAGCGGCTTGAGCCAGAGCTCGAAGGTGGTCTTCGGCAGTGCCGCCTCGAGCCGGGTTCGGACCTCTCGCCAGAGGGCGTCCAGGTCGGGTTTGGCGGACTCGTCGCGCACCGTCCGGCGACCATAGCGACGGTCGGATCGCCCGAGATTGAGCGAGCCGCAAATCCCGAGGAAAAGCTCGTGGCCGCTCGACCGGCGGGTCCTGTCACGGGGCAGGGGGGCCTGCGGGCGAGGTATACGCCCTCGACCCCCCTGCCCCGTGCCACCCGCCGGAGGAAGCGTCTTCGTGAGCTGGAGGAGTGATCCGTATACTGCGACGGCCGATGAAGCGGACCTACCAGCCGAAGAAGCGGAAGCGGGCGAAGACGCACGGGTTTCGAGCGCGGATGCGCACGCGCGGCGGCCGGGCGATCCTCAAGCGCCGCCGCCGAAAAGGCCGCAAGCGCCTCACTCCCTAGATGGCGTCGAGAAGGCGCCGACTTTCGCGCAGCGGCGAGTTCGACCGCGTGTACCGCGACGGAACCTCACATGCGACTCGCTACCTCGTTCTCTACAGCTTTCCCCGCCAGGCCGAAGAGGGAGACGACGTGAGGCTCGGCGTCTCGGTGAGCCGCAAAGTGGGCGGTGCCGTCGATCGCAACCGGGTCAAGCGGGTCCTGCGCGAGTCCTTCTGGTCGCTCGCCGATCGACTCCCGGCCCAGCACGACTTCGTGCTCGTCGCCCGTCCCGAGATCGGCGAGCTGCTCGAGCGAGAGGGTGGGAGCGGTGTGCAGGCGAGCATCGAAGAGGTGCTCGCGGCCACCGCCGCCAAGGGGGGTTCCACGTGAAACGGCTCCTGCTCGCCCTGATCGCGGCCTACCGGCGCTGGATCTCGCCGGCGATGCCGCGTCGCTGCCGCTACGAGCCAACCTGCTCGTCCTACGCGGCCACGGCGATTCGCCGTTTCGGCGCCGTCCGGGGCACGCTGCTCGCCACCTGGCGCCTGCTTCGCTGCAACCCGTTCAGCCACGGCGGCTTCGATCCCGTGCCCGACCGCTTCACGCTCAAAGTCGGGCCGGTCGACCCGGTCGCCTACCACCGCGAGGCCCACCCGTGATCGTCGACGCCAACATCCTGCAGCCGCTGATCGACGTCGTCAACGCGGTTCTCAAGTTCTTCCACGACAACGCCGGGCTCAGCTGGGGTGGGGCGATCATCGCCTTGACGATCCTGACTCGGGCGATCCTCATCCCCCTCACCTACAAGCAGCTGAAGGGGATGCGGGCGCTGCAGGCGCTGCAGCCGCAGATCAAAGAGATCCAGGCGAAGTACAAAAACGACCGGCAGCGCATGCAGCAGGAAATGATGCGCTTCTACCAGGAGAACAAAGTCAACCCCTTTGCCTCCTGCATCCCGCTGATCGCCCAGCTGCCGGTCTTCTTCACGCTCTTCTCGGTGCTGCGCAACGAGCTGCCCGCCGACATCGGCTGCAAGGCGGGCCATTGCGGCGCCGAAGCGTCCTTCCTCTTCATCAACGACCTGACCGCCAAGGCGACCGGCCCCGAACTGATCGTGCTGCTCGTCCTCTACGTCGGCACGCAGCTGATCTCGGGCATGGTGATGTCGCTCACCGCCGATAAAAGCCAGCGCATGATGATGTTCGTCCTACCGCTGGTCTTCATCCCCTTCGTGATCAACTTCCCGGCCGGCCTCGTCCTCTACTGGATCACGACGAACATCTGGACGATCGGCCAGCAGTACACGATCCAGCGCCTCGTGCCGCCGCCGCACGTGGCGACGCCGGAGGAGATCGCCGCGACGAAGCCACCTCCCCCGCCGCCGAAAAAGAAGAAGAGGCGGTAGGCCCGGCGGGAGGGGTCCGGTGGATCCCATGCGCCGCCGAAGGCGGCGCAATTTGGAGCGGCTTCGCCGCTCAGAGACACTTTGCAGAGCCGCTTCGCGAGGATCCACCGGACCCCTCCCGCCGGGCCTCTCGAAGCATTCAGCTCATTTGCTCTCGACTGGAGGCGGCTTCCAGGAATGGAAAGCTTTTGCGAGAAAGGCGCATTCGTCCATCGGGTCGGGAGTGGAGCTGCCTTCCGGGTGTCCCTGTCCCCACACGAATAGACTGCGGCCGATGGGTGCTACTGACGATTGGCCGCAGGAGCCGGCGGAGAGGGTGCGCGAGATGGTCGAGGGCGTGCTCGACGAGCTCGACCTCGACGGCGACGTGGAGATCGTCGAGGAAGACGACCGGATCGTCGCCTCGGTCGACGGCGACGACGACTACGGCCTGCTGATCGGCAAGCGCGGTCAGACGATCGACGCGCTGCAGCTGCTCGCCTACCAGGCGGCCTTCCGTGGCATGCGCGACCGCAAGCGGGTGATCGTCGACGCGGCCGGCTACCGCGAGCGACGGCGGGACACGCTGGCCGCCCGCGCCGACCGTGCCGCCGAGCGGGCGCTGGACGGCAACCGCTCGATCGAGATGGACCCAATGAGCGCCCAGGAACGGCGCGTCGTCCACGAGCACCTGAAGGACCGAGCCGGGGTCGAGACTTACAGCGAAGGGGACGAGCCTCGCCGCTGCGTGGTCGTCGCACCTCTTGTGGCTGAGTAGGGGGACTCCCGGTAGGGGTTCCGCTTAACTTTTTCGAGCCGCGGATATGGCGACGGACGATGGTTGACGGCGAAAAAGTACAAGACGCTTTACCCCTACCGGGAGTCCCCCTCGATGCGGCGCAGAGGGCGGCGATCACGCTTGTCTTGGAGCTTCTAGAGGGGGAGCGGGCTTCGGTCAGCTCGGTGAGGGATCCGGCGCGGGGGTGGCGGGTGCACGTGGCCGACAGCCTCACCGGGCTCGAGATAGAGGAGCTGCGCGAGGGCGCCAAGATCGCCGATATCGGCTCTGGGGCTGGGTTTCCGGGCCTCGTGCTCGCAGTTGCCCTGCCTGATGCGCGAGTCGACCTGGTCGAGTCGGTGGGGCGCAAGTGCGAGTTCATCCAGCGCGCGATCGAGGCTGCCGGGATCGACAATGCCCGCGCCCTCAACGAGCGCTCCGAGACGCTCGCCGCGGCCGATGGTCGCGAGGCCTACGATGTCGTCACCGCTCGTGCGGTCGGTCGGCTCTCGACCCTCGCCGAGCTCGCCTCGCCGCTGCTGCGCGAAGGCGGCGTCCTCGTCGCCTGGAAGGGGCGGCGCGATCCCGACGAGGAGGCGCAGCTGGCGAACGCCGCGGCGCTGCTGGCGATGCGGCCGGAGCAGATCCTCCCCGTCGGTCCCTACGCCGGCAGCGAGCACCGCCACCTGCACGTCATCCGCAAGTCGGGCCCGACTCCTGCCGGATTGCCGCGCCGTGCGGGAATGGCCAAGAAGCGGCCCCACGGGTAGCAATAGTCTGCTGCCGAATGGGCGTCGTCTACGCGATCGCGAACCAGAAGGGCGGAGTCGGCAAGACGACGACCGCGGTCAACGTCGCCGCCTGCGTCGCCGCAACCGGTGCTCAAACCCTCTTGGTTGACCTCGATCCGCAGTGCAACGCGACCGTCGCCCTCGGCGCCGGGCGCGATATGCACCCCTCCTCCTACGACTGCCTGATCGGCGAGGTCTCGGTCGCCGAGGCCGCCCGCCCGGCCGGGCCCGACAACCTCTGGCTCGTTCCCGCCAACCGCGATCTCGCCGGCGCCGCGGTCGAGCTGCCGAGGATCGACGGATCGGAGACGCGCCTGCGCGAGCGCCTCGGCCCGGTGCGCGAGCGCTTCGCCTACACGCTGCTCGACTGCCCCCCTTCGCTGGGGCCGGTCAGCGTCAACGCCCTGACTGCCGCCGACCGGGTGATCGTCCCGGTCCAATCGGAGTACCTGGCGCTGGAGGGGCTCGTGCAGTTCCTCGACACAGTGGCGATGATCAGGCGCGAGCTCAACCCGGCGCTGGAGGTGTCGGGCCTGTTGGTCACTATGCATGACGAGCGCACCCGCCTGGCGCAGGACGTCGAGCGGGAACTGCGCCGGCACTTCCCCGAAATGGTCTTCGAGACGGTCATCCCGCGCAGCGTCAGGGTTGCCGAGGCGCCAAGCCACGGGCTGCCGGTGACCGAGCACTCGCCCGCCTCGCGTGGCTCCCATGCCTACCGTGCCCTCGCCGAGGAGCTGGCGCAGCGTGGCTAGCGCGACCAAGCGCGGCCTGGGCAGCGGCCTCGCCGCGATCCTCCCCGAATCCGTCCCGCAGGCGGCCGGCGAGCTGCACGAGCTGCCGGTCGAGACGATCAAGCCGAACCCAAACCAGCCGCGGACGAAGATCGACCCCGAGTCGCTGCAAGCGCTCGCCGCCTCGATCGAGGCCAACGGCGTGGTCCAACCGCTGCTGGTGCGGCCGCTGCCCGACGGCAGCTACGAGCTGATCGCCGGCGAGCGGCGCTGGCGAGCGGCGCAGGCCGCCGGCCTGGCGCGGGTCCCCGCGATCGTGCGCGACCGTGAGCGGGCCGAGCGCCTGCAGGTCGCGCTGATCGAGAACATGGTCCGCGAGGACCTCAACCCGGTCGACGAGGCCCGTGCCTGCGCGGCGCTGGTCGACGACCTCGGCCTTTCCAAGGAGGAGCTCGCCCGGCGCGTCGGCCGCAGCCGCCCCGCCGTCTCCAACCTGATCCGCTTGCTCGACCTCCCCGACGAGGCTCTCGACCTGCTCGAGTCCGGGGAGCTCAGCGAGGGGCACGGCAAGGCTCTGCTCATCGCCGACGGCAACGACGTCCGCCGCCGCCTCGCCCGCGACGCCGTTCGCGGCGGCTGGTCGGTCCGCGAGACTGAGAACAGGGCCAAGCTGGCCGGCCAGCCAAAGAAGGGAAGGCCATCCCGACCCTCTCTCGGGCCCGAGGAAGAGGCCGCCTTCCGCGCCACCGCCGACGAGCTGGAGACGGCGCTCGGCCACGAGGTCAAGCTCAAGCCAGGCAGCGACCACGTCTCGATCGAGATCCGCCTCGACGACCTCGACGAGGCCCGCGCCCTGGCCCGGACCCTCACGACGCGTCGCGGCTGATCAGGCGCCCCGCCTGCGAACCGCTTCGGCGGCAAATTCCAGAAGCGATTTCGCCTGGCGCAGGGCGGCTTGGAGATCTTGTCCACCCACGTCGAACAGCCCGTAGTGCGCCTCGTCCTTCAAATTCAGCAAGCGCCGCAAGGCGTTCGCCAGGGCTCCTCCGGGCTCGACCTGTTCGACGAGGTCACTGCCTGTCGGTGATCCTGCCCGCGCGACCGTCGCCCAGGTGTCGCGCAGCAGGCGGCCGTGGCCGCCGATGGCCTGCGGCCCCTGAGGACGCGACGCCGCTTCGTCCGCCCCCAGACCGATACTCGTCCCCGATGGGCCGAAAGAGCAAGTCGAGCAGGCGCCGCGCGAGGCATGCTTCGCTGCCTGCGGCCCGGCCGGTTCCCGGCGCGCGTGAGGCGGAGCCCGAGCGCCCGCTGCTCGAGCGGATTGCCGCCGGTGAGCTCGACCCCCACCTGATTGCAATCGCCGAAGCGATCCGCGCCCGCTCGGAACTGCTTGAGACGGTGGCCTCGGCCGAGGCGCTCGCCGAGCTTCGCGTCGGTGATCGGATCCGCATCAACCACCGCGCCACGCCCCGCTACCTGCACGGCGTCGAGGGCACCGTTCTCGCTCTCGACGACGAGGGCGCCACAGTCTGCGTCCACCGCCCGATCGGCCGTTTCAAGAGCGGCGAGATCCGCTGCCCGCCGCTCGTTTTGGACCGGCTTCCAGAGCTGCATGAGCGCGATCGCGGGCAAGCCGCCGCATGAGCCGCGCTCGTCAAGCCGACCCCGAGCTCAACAGCCTGATCGCCGAGATCACCGTCGATTGCCACGACGAGGACGAGCAGCTGATGGGCTTCGCCAACGCCTTCGACGAGGCCAACTTGCCGTGCCGAGGCACCGTCGTCGGCGAGGAAGTCAAGGTTCTTTCGGTGAGCATGAGCGGCGGGCGCCGTGAGCTGATCGCCGCCTGCGAGCGCGCAGGGCGACGTCATGGGGTCGCCCTGCTCGACGTCCACCTCGACGCCGATCCGGAAACCGCGCGTCTGTTCGCCGCCTACCGCCGCTGGCTTCAGTGGGCGGGTTGATCGCCACCTGAACAGTTACAAAGAGAGAAGGGTCGGTCGTCTCTGTCGAGCCGAAACGTTTGAGCTGACGGAGCCGTCAGTGACCGAGCGAGGGTCGGGCCTGGGAGGGAGACGGGTGAGGAACCTACTGCAACGAAGCAAAGGAGCCTTCGGCGTTTACCTTGATCGCAAGACGGCCTTCTCCGCCTTCCGCGACAATTCGGACGCCGGATAGCTACCGTCGGCCCAACTCATCGTCAATCACCCGTTGCAGCTCCGGCAGCATCTCTACCGCCTGCCATACGAGGTCGAGGTTTATGTCCAGGTAGCCGTGAGCCACCCGGTTGCGAAACCCGGTGATCGCAGTCCAGTCGATCTCGGGGTGTGCCGACCGCAGCTCCTCGGAAAGCTGTCCCGTGGCGTCCGCCAGCACCTCCAGTCGCCGGAGCACCTGATCCTGGTTGGCAACGTCGTTCAGGAAGTGCTCTCTGCCAGGCGTCGTGTAGCCCGCGACGAGCTGGATGCTTTCCGCGATGAACGCGAGGTAGTCGGCGTCACTTCTCACAAGGCGACGGCGTCGCGCGCGAGGTTGTCTTGGAGACGCGCCCCGCTGGCGAGCAGCGAGGCGTTCGTCTCGATCCCCCCCGCGTCGATCACATCGACGTTGCAGGCCAACAGCTCGGCAAGCTCTCGTTCCAAGCTATCCAGCTCGCCGAAGTAAGTGAAGCCAGTCAGCTTGCCCTCGCGGTCCATGTCCACGAGCAGGTCTACGTCGCTGAGCTGGTCAACGTCGCCACGAGCGGCCGATCCCACCACGCGGATGTTGCTCGCGTGATGGCGAGCGGCGATCTTCTCGATTTCGGCGCGTCGAGCCCGCAGGCCGGCGAGGGTGTACGGCGGTGCCATGACCTTAAGGATACGTCCGCGCCTGAGGTCGAGGGCGGGCGTGCCGGAATTGTTATTGCCAGCAGCCAGGACCGCTTACCGCTGGCCGCGACCGCGGAGCGCCCCAACCCTTCACGGGCGCGTGCATTTAGGGCCGGAGCGTTGCTCGACCGGCGGCAACGCTGTCCCGCCGGAGCCGCAGCTTCGGGGGACCGAGGCTTGTCCACCGCCCCGCTGGCGCGGCGATTCCCGCACGCCTGGGCGCTCTGGCTCGCGTCCCAAGCACGGCCCGAGACCCGCGACGCCCACGTCAACCGTCTCGGCAACCTCACGCTCGTCACCCAGCCCCTTAATTCCGCGCTCTCGAACGTGGCATGGCGCTCATCCGACGGCCAGCCGCACGGCAAAGCGCGACGAGCTGAAGCAGCGCAGCCTTCTGCTCATCAACCAGAGTCTCTGCTACCACGACGAGTGGGATGAGACTCTCATCGACCAGCGGGGCACCGATCTTGCCAAGCGGGTGATGCGGACCTGGCCTGGACCCGATGCCGAAAGCCGGCCGAGGACCAAGCCTGGGGAGGCTTCTACCGCGAGCGCCTGACGGCGCAATCATTGCCCCAGACCGTTGCGTCAGTCTCAAACTTCTGCCCCGTCCACAAGGAGCCGTCGCTACCATTCGACGCGGCGATGCAGCGCGAGAAACACCGCGATTCGTGCCCCCGGTGTCACGAAAGTGTCATTGCGCGTTGGTGCCGATGCGCGATCCGCAGCGAAAACCGCATTGCAGAGCCAAGAAGGGCGATTAGCTCAGCTGGTTAGAGCGCGTCTCTGATAAGGACGAGGTCCCTGGTTCGAATCCAGGATCGCCCATTCGTGCAACAGATGCAGATCTACGGCGTCAGTTTCGACATGGTCGGCAAGCAGCCGATCGTTTTGCTGAAGACCGTGGACGGGAACAAGTTCCTGCCGATCTGGATCGGTCACCCCGAGGCGGCGGCGATCCTGATGAAGCTGCAGGGGGCCTCGACGCCGCGGCCGATGACCCACGACCTGCTCTCGGACCTGCTCGAGCAGCTGGACGCGAAATGCGAGCGGGTCTCGGTGACCGAACTGCGCGACAACACGTTCTACGCCTCGATCACGGTCTCGGTCAACGGCTCCGAGCTGGAGATCGACTCGCGCCCATCCGACGCTCTCGCGCTCGCCGTACGGGTCTCGGCGCCGATCTTCGCCGACGAGGAGGTGATCGAGGAGTCGGCGATCGAGTTCGAGCACGACGTCGAGGACACCGAGGAGGTCGTCGACAAATTCAAAGAGTTCCTCGACGAGGTCTCCCCGGACGACTTCGCCCAGGGCGGCGACGTCTAACTCGCGGCGGGTGCCAGCGCCAGGTCGACGATCTGCTCGACCAGGCGCTCGAACGACATCCCAGCCGCCTCGGCTGCCTGGGGGAGGAGGCTGGTGTCGGTGAGGCCGGGGATCGCGTTGACCTCGAGCACCTGCGGTCCGTCGGCGGCGAGGATCAGGTCGACCCGCGAGAAGCCGGAGCAGCCGAGCGTCTCGTAGGCGGCCAGCGCGGTCTCGGTGACGGCCGCGTCCTCCTCCTCGCTCAGCTGTGCCGGGCAGACGAAGGAGGTGCGGCCGATCTCGTAGCGCGCTTCGAAGTCGTACCCGTCGTCGCCCTGCGGGATCGCCTCGACGACCGGCAGCGGCTCGTCGCCGAGCACGCTGACCGCCAGCTCGCGTCCCTCGACGAACCGTTCCAGCAGAACGCGGTCGTCGTAGCTGAAGGCGGAGACCAGGGCGGCCGGCACGTCGGCCTGCCGCTCGGCGAACTTCACGCCCAGCGCCGAACCGCCGCGGCTCGGCTTGATCACGAGCGGGAAGCCGAGCCGCCGCTCGAGGCCGCCCAGCGCGTCGGCGGCGCCGAGCTCGCGGAAGGCCGTCTCGTTGAAGGCGAACCAGTCCGGCGTCGGGATGCCCGCGCCGCGCAGCTCGTGCTTGCTCAGCGACTTGTCGATGCAGCGCATGCAGGCGGCGACGCTGGGCCCGGTGAAGGGAATGCCGAGGATCTCGAGCAGCTCCTGCGCGGTGCCGTCCTCGCCGCCGAGGCCGTGCATGGCGACGAAGGCGACGTCGGGCCGCTCGGCGGCCAGCCGTTTGACCAGCTCGCCGTCGGCCTCGAGCGGCAGCACGTCGTGGCCGAGCCGCACGAGCGCGTCCTCGACCCGCGCCCCCGAGCGCAGCGAGACGCTTCGCTCCAGCGACCGGCCGCCTCTCAGCACGGCGACCTTCATGCGCCCTCGGCCTTGCGGAAGGGGACGACGTTCGGCTCGCCCGTCTCGGCCTCTTCCGCGGGAACGACGGGCTCTTCGCCGGTTAGCGCTCCGTAGAGCTCGACCTGCTCGGCGATCGTCTCGCCGATGCGGCGGATCCCCTCGCGGATCTCGTCCTCGCCGCCGGCCGAGAAGTTGAGCCGCATCGAGTTGTGGCCTCGCCCGTCGACGTAGGCCGACTGGCCGGGGACGAAGGCGACGTCGCGGCGCAGCGCCTTGGCCAGCAGGTCGCCGGTGTCGATGTAGTCGGGCAGCGTCGCCCAGATGAAGAGTCCGCCCGCGGGCTCGGTCCAGCTCGCCTGCCGCGGGAAATGACGGGCGAGGGCGTCGACCATCGCGTCGCGCCGGGCGCGGTAGATCTCGCTGAGGCTCGCCACGTACTCGCGCCAGCGACCGGCTGCGAAGTACTCGCGCACGAAGTACTGGGTGAGGGTCGAGGTGCAGAGGTCGGCCGCCTGCTTGCCGAGCACGACCTTCTCCATCACCGGCGGCGGCGCCACCGCCCAGCCGAGGCGGATGCCCGGCGAGAGGATCTTGGAGAAGGTGCCGACGTAGATGACGAAGTCGCCGCCGTCGAGCTGATACAGCGGCGGCAGCGGATCGCCGCCGAAGCGCAGCAGGCCGTAGGGGTTGTCCTCGACGACGAGCAGCTCGCGGGAGCGGGCGAGCTCGACCAGGCGCCGGCGCCGCTCGAGCGACATCGTCACGCCGGCCGGGTTCTGGAAGGTCGGCACCGAGTAGACGAACTTGGGCCGGCGGCCTTCGCGGTCGAGCCGGGCGAGCACCGCTTCCAGCTCTTCGATCCGCATCCCGTCGTCGTCGCACTCGACCTGGATCGTGTCCGCCTGGTAGCTGCAGAAGACCGGGATCGCCCCCGGATAGGTCGGCGCCTCGCAGATCACCGCGTCGCCCGGATCGACCAGCGTCTTGCAGAGCAGGTCGATCGCCTGCTGGCCGCCGGTGGTGACGATCACGTCCTCGGGGTCGGGAAGCATCCCCTCGGCTCCCATCACCTCGACGATGCAGTCGACCGTCTCGCGAAAGCCCTCCGTCGGCCCGTACTGCAGCGCCTCGGCGGCCGACTCCTGGGCGATGCGCGTCATCTGCGCGGCGAAGGTCTGCGGCGGGAAGGTCGAGGTGTCGGGCAACCCGCCGGCGAGCGAGATCACGTCGGGGCGCGCCGTCACCGCCATCAGGTCGCGCATCGCCGAGGAGCGCATCGCCCGGGTGCGCTCGGCGAAGAGCCCGGCGTAGCGCTCCAGGTCGCTGCTGCTGGCGTGGGCGCGGCGCCGGTGTGGCGGATCTGCCATGCGCGTAGTGTGGCGGATCGGCACGGTGCCGCCAGGGGAGCTAGGTTTTCCGCGTGGGATCTTTCTCGGGCATCTGCTTCGAGGTCGGCATCGGCATCGCGATCGGGATGCTCGCCGGCACGACCGGGACGCACGGTTCCGCCCGCGGCCGCATGACGCTGCTGGCGGCCGTGATCGCCGCCGTGCTCGGCGCGCTGCTGGCCGGCACCGCGGACGTCGACGTCCTCGCCGGCGCGATCTTCTGCCTGGTCGGCGCCGCCTTCGCCTGCATCGTCGTCAGCGACGTGGTCGGCGGCGCCGGCCGCCGCGAGGGCAGCGGTGGCGGAGCGCTCGCCTTCCTCGTCTCGATCGTCGCCCTGCTCGTCGTCGCGATCGCCATCGTCGTTCCGCTCGCCTCGCTGCTCGTCGTCGCAGCGCTCGTTTGGCTCGCGACCTCCCGACGTCGCCGCGCGCAGCGCAAGCACGCCGGACTTCGAGTACTGCGTTAGGCCTGCCCCGGTAGGGGCTCCGCTTAACTTTTTCTGAAGACAGGTTGCGGCTGTCCGCGCGCGGCGCTCCAGAAAAAGTACAAGACGCTCCGCCCCTACCGGGGCAGGCCTAAGCGGCCCTCTTGCCGCCGAAGCAGGAGTGTGCCCCGGCATGATGGTGGAGTGGCCGCTAAGAAGCTCGTCCTCGCCTACGTCGACTCGTTGCGCACCGACATGCTGCTGCGGGGGGTGACGGAGGGACGCGCGCCGACTCTCGCCGCCCTGATCGAGCGTGGCGTCCTGATCGAGGACTGCGTCTCCAGCTTCCCCTCGGTGACCCCGGTCGCCTGCGCCGAGCTCGCCACCGGCGTCGCCGCGGATCGGCACTGGATCAGCGGCATGAACTGGTACCACCGGCTCGAGCGCCGCTACGTCGAGTACGGCTCCTCGCTGGAGGCGAGCCGCGCTTTCGGCATCTTCCGCTCGCTCTACGACCTCGTCTACAACATGAACCTGGCGCACCTCAATCCCGAGGCGCCGACCCTTTTCGAACGCCTCGACGACATGGGACTGCGCACAGCCTGCACGCCGTTCCTCATCTACCGCGGTCGCCACCGCCATCAGGTCTCGCTCGACGGGCTGCTGCGCCGCGCCGTCGAGGCCACGCGGCTCAAGTTCCGCCACCACACGTGGGGGCCGGCCGAGCTCTTCTACGGCGACCTCTACGCGAGTCGCGACGTGCCCTGCAAATCGACCTCGATCCCCGGCACCCGTGATGCCTACTCGGCCTGCTGCGCGGCTGAGCTGGAGCGGGCGGACGGCTACGACTTCCTCCTCCTCTCGCTCCCCGACAACGACAGCTTCTCGCACCGCTACGGGCCGGAGGCGACCGTCGACTCGATCGCCAAGGTCGATCGCTGTCTCGCCGAGCTGATCGACGCCGGCGGCGGCTTCGAGCGCTTTTTCGCCGACCACGCCCTGATCCTGGTCGCCGACCACGCCCAAACTCCCGTGCAGCGCGGCCTCCCGCTCAGCGAGATCCTGGGCCGCGAGTGGTCGGTCCTGCGGCCTTCGGAGTCCGAGCCCGAGCAGGCGCAGCTGGCCGTCAGCCCGAGCGGCCGCGCCGCCCACGTCTACCTGCTGCCGGCCGAGGGCGGCCGCGCCGACCCGGAGGCGGTGCGCGAGACCTTGGGCGCGACCGAAGGCGTCGATCTCGTCTGCTTCCTCGACGGGAAGACCGCGGTGATCGAACGTGCCGAGCAAGCTCTGCACTTTCACCCCGCCCCCACCAAGGTGCAACGCGTTGGGGGCCTATTTCACGTCGAAAACGTTTCACCCATCCAGGATGAGCGGGGGGACGGCTGGGAGATAGAGGGTGAGCCGGCCGTCCTCGAGGCGAGGGTCGAGGACGGTGTGCTGCTGAGCGACGCTTACCCCGACGCCCTCGCCCGGGTCTGGTCGGCGCTGAACGCGCCGCACGCCGGCGACTTCATCCTCTCCCTCTCGCCGGGCTACGAGGCGGTCGACTGGGGCGGCGTCACCCACGTCGGCGGCGGCGGCCACGGCTCGCTGCACGCCGGCGACTCGCTCGGCCCGCTCCTCTTCGTCGGCTGCGGCCCATCGGACGCCCCCCCGACAGCTCACCAGCAGTGGGCCCTCCGTGACGTAGCCCCGGTTGTCCTCGACCACTTCGGGCTCAGCTGATGCGCTGGGTGGCGCCGGCCTTCGTCACGCTCGCGCTGCTCGCGCCAGCCACGGCCACGGCCCAGGTCAGTGCGGAGCAAGCTGCGCGAACCGCCTCTCACGACGCCAACGTGGTCAAGGAGCGCCGCGAGAACGGGAAGCTGACGCACAGCGTCAGCAAGGTCGACGGCAAGTGGGAGGTGGCCTGGTTCGCCGGCGACAAGGAGGTGGCGCTGACGATCGTCGACCCGGCGACGGGCGCGGTACGCGAGTCGTGGACCGGGTACCAGGTCGCCTGGAAGATGGCGCGCGGCTACCCCGGCGCCTTCGGCCACAAGCTCAACGCGCCCTACGTCTTCCTGCCGCTCTGCGCGATCTTCCTGCTCGGCCTGGTCGACTGGCGGCGGCTGCGCCGGGCGGCGAACCTCGACCTCGTCTTCCTGCTCGGCTTCGGCGTCTCCCACTTCTTCTTCAACCGCGCCGAGATCGGCGTCTCGGTGCCGCTGCAGTACGTGCCGCTGATCTATCTCTTCGCCCGTGCGCTCTGGATCGGCCTGCGCGGCAGGGCTGGGGGAATCCGCTCCGTCTGGCCGGCCTCCTGGCTGCTCGTCGCCGCCCTCTTCCTGCTCGGCCTGCGGGTCGGGCTCAACATGGCCGATTCGGGCGTGATCGACGTCGGCTACGCGAGCGAGGTGGGGGCGAGCCGCATCGCCCACGGCGAACCGATCTACGCCAACTTCCCCGCCGACGTCTCGCAGGGCGACACCTACGGCCCGGTCACCTATTACGCCTACGTCCCCTTCGAGCGGATCTGGCCCTGGTCGGGCACCTGGAACGACCTGCCCGCCGCCCACGCAGCGGCCGTCTTCTTCGACCTCGCGACCTTCGTCCTGCTCCTTCTCCTCGGTCGCCGCATTCGCCCGGGGCCCGAGGGCAATCGCCTAGCTGCCACGCTCGCCTTCGGCTGGGCGGCTTATCCCTATACAGCTTTCGCTCTGCTCTCGAATTCGAACGACACGCTGGTGGCTGTGCTGCTCGTGGCAACGCTCCTCGTGCTCGCCCGTCCGGTCGCACGCGGGTCCCTCTCAGCCCTCGCCACGTTTGCGAAGTTCGCCCCGGCGGTGTTGGTGCCGATGCTCGTGACGTATCGACCCGCGGGTCCTGTCGCCGCAGGGGACCCACCGCCCCCTGCGGTCGCTAAAGCGTCCTCGGGGGCGGTCCCCCCTACGACGCCACCCGCGGGAGTTGCGTTTGTGGCCGCATTCGTACTGACCTCGGCGGTGGCGATGGCGTGGGCGGCGATAGACCCCGGCCTGCACACGTTCTACGAGCGCACGATCGCGTATCAGGCGGGGAGGGATTCGCCTTTCAGCATCTGGGGGCAGGTGTCAGGGCTCGAACCGCTGCGAGTCGCGCTCCTCGCCGGGGTGGGGGTGCTCTCCGTGCTTCTAGCGTTCGGTCCCAGGCGCAAGACCCTCGCGCAGGTAGCTGCTCTGAGCGCGGCGCTGCTCATTGGCATTCAGCTCACGATGCACCACTGGTTCTACCTGTACATCGTCTGGTTCTACCCACTATTGCTGGTTGCGCTTGTTGCTTCGCGCGTGGAGAGACCGACCGGTCAGATATCTGGCTAGCAACTGCGGATAAGGGGTGCAGGTCCCGGGGGCTCGGCCGACTCAGGTAGGGATGTGTGTTTCTCCTCCAAACGGTTCGCGTCGGGGCTGGCGGTCTTTCTCGGCATGGCTCGTCGCCGGTCTCACCGCCCTGCTCCTGCTCCCCGGGAGCGCCCTCGCCGGCTCCTACGGATTCCTCGCCATGTGGGGGAGCCCCGGCACCGAACCGGGCCAGTTCGAATCGCCCTCCGGAGTGGCGGTCGACGCGCGGGGAGACGTCTACGTCGCCGACACCTTCAACAACCGGATCCAGGTCTTCGACCCCTGCCGGCAGTGGATCGCGACGATCGGCAGCGCCGGATCGGGCCCCGGCCAGCTCAGCGCTCCGCTCGGCGCCGCCTTCGGCGCGAACGGCGACCTCTACGTCGCCGACGCCAACAACAACCGGATCGACGTGTTCGATCCGGCGGGGACCTTCCTCTTCAGCTGGGGCAGCCCCGGAACGGGCGCCGGTCAGTTCAAACATCCCTTCGGCGTCGCCACCGCCTCCAGCGGCAACGTCTACGTCGCCGACGGGGACAACAACCGGGTCCAGGTCTTCGACGCGAGCGGCAACTTCATCCGCGCCTGGGGCCGCTTCGGCACCGGGCACGGCCAGTTCAACATGCCCACTGCCATCGCGACCGATTCGCTGGATCGGGTCTACGTCACCGACACCGGCAACAGCCGGGTCCAGGTCTTCGACCAGGAAGGTAACTTCATCGTCAAGTGGGGCGCGCTCGGCAGCGGCGACGGCCAGTTCAAGATGCCGCGCGGCCTCGCCATCGACTCCCTCGGCAACGTCTACGTCGCCGACACCGGCAACGGCCGCATCCAGGTCTTCGACTCGACCGGGACGTTCGTCCTGAAATGGGGCGCCCCGGGCAACGAAGCCGGCCAGTTCGAATACGCGGTCGGCGTCGGCAGCGACTCGGACGGCAACGTCTACGTCGCCGAGAACTACCCCAACGACCGGGTTCAGGTCTTCGGCGACTCGCCCCCGACGATCGCCGACGTGCTCGAAGCGGTCGCCGAAGCCGGGCTCCCCAAAGGCACGCAGGGCAGCCTCGAAGCGAAGCTGCGGGGCGCACAGGACAGCTTCGAACACGGCCAGGCCGACGTCGCCGCAAACAAGCTCAAGGCCTTCGCCGCCGAGCTCGAAGCCCTCAGCGGCAAGAAGCTCGACCCGGAAACCGCCGACGAGCTGATCGCCGAAGCCGAGGAAGCGGTGGTCGGACCGAGCTGCGCCGGTTAGGCCTCGGGCGCCGCCGGCACCATCACCTGCTCGATCGAGTCGGCGAGGCCGGACTCGTTGACCGTCACCACAGCGCCCATCACCCAGACGTCCTCTTCCGCCGTCTCGAACTTGACCGGCATCTGGGTGATCAGCTGCTCGAGGATCAACTCGGGTTTGACGCCGAGCACGCTCGTCCGCGAGCCGGTCATGCCGACGTCGGAGATGAACGCCGTCCCCTGCGGCAGCACCCGTCCGTCGGCGGTGGGCACGTGCGTGTGGGTTCCGAAGACCGCCGCGACGCGCCCGTCGAGGTGCCAGCCCATCGCCACCTTCTCGCTCGTCACCTCGGCGTGGAAGTCGACTAACACGGCGTCGGCCTCGATTCGCTCGAGGATCGAGTCGATCTCGTTGAAGGGCGAGCGGGCGACCTTGAGCCCGACGGCGCCGCTGAGGTTTGCGACGCCGATTCGCCTGCCGGCGGCCTCGACGACGGTCATCCCCCGGCCCAGGTTCGCAAGCGGGTAGTTGGCGGGGCGGATCACGCGCTCCTCCCGGTCGAGGAACTCGTAGGCCTCGCGATGGCGGTAGACGTGGTTGCCGGTCGTGATCACATCGGCGCCCGCGTCGAAGAGCGCCCGCGCGGTCTTCTCGGTGATGCCGACGCCGCCCGCGGAGTTCTCGCCGTTGACCACCACCAGCTCCGGTGAGTGGCGCTCGCGCAGCTCCGGCATCGCCGCTTCGAGCCCCCGCCTCCCCGGGCCACCCACGACGTCGCCGATGAACATCACCCGGGTCACGCTGAGACCCTAACCGCGATACTGGGGCGCGAGGCAAGATGCCGTCGCGAGCCGAGCTGCTGAGACGCGCCCTCGAGTATCCGTACGCGACTCCGCTGGACTCGTTCCTGCTGGCCGGCGAGCGCGTGCTCGAGCTGGAGGCGAGGCAGCTCGACCTCTCCGGCCGCAGCCCCCTGATCGCCTATGGGTCCAACGCCTCGCCCGAGGCCTTGCGACGCAAGCTCGGACCCGAGGCCGAGCCGGTGCCGGCGCGCCGCGCCGTGCTGGAGGGCTTCGACGCCGTCTACTCGGCGCACGTCTCCGTCTACGGCGCGGTGCCGGCCACGTTGCTTCCGTGCGAGCCCGCCGCCCTCCCGGTCTTCGTCCTGCATCTGACCGAGGCGCAGCGGGCGACGATCGCAAGGACCGAGCCGAACTACGAGCCCCGCCGGCTGGCGGGTGCAGTCTGCGCGGTGGAGGGCGTGGGCCCGCTCTCCGAGCCCACGGCATACGTCAGCCGCCACGGCCCCCTCCTCCAGCGGGGCTCACCGCTGGCCG
>JBLMYD010000042.1:0-23286 GCA_050258095.1 Chloroflexota bacterium | reverse complement strand
ATCCTGACCGCCGGGCTGATGATCGCCGGCGCGACCCTCACCCTGCTGCTCTCGGGCGTCAAGTTCCTCTCCTCCTTCGGCCCCGGGCTCAGCGTCTCGGTGCTGATCGGGGCGATGGTGGCGATCAGCTTCGTCCCCGCCGTGCTGGCGATCTTCGGCCGGACGCTCTTCTGGCCGAAGGGCACCGACGTCTTCGCTTCGCCCGAAGACGAGGCACGGAGAAGCGAGCAGGCCCGCCTGGTCGGCTTCGCCGCCGCTCACCCGCTGCTCATCACCCTGTTCTGCTTCGTGCTGCTCGGCGCCGCCGCGAGCGGGATTCGGCTGATCTCGCTCGGAAACCCGGTTATCCGCGGCCTTCCAAGCTGGACCGCGCCTCGCGAAGGCTACGAGGCGGTGAGCAGCGAGCTGGGGCCCGGGGTCGTGGGTCCCACGATGCTGATCGTGGAAGAGCCGGGGATCGCGGCGAAGCGGGAAGCGCTCCAGGACCTGGAGCTGCGCCTCCTGGAACAACCCGGAGTGAGCGCGGCCATCGGCCCCGTCGAGGGCCTGGCCGCGGGCCGTCACGGCATCTTCATCTCGCCGGATGGGAGCGCCGCCCGCTTCGCCCTCATCCTCGACGCCAACCCGAGCACGGGCGATGCGGTAGCAGCCCTCGGCGGGGTCGAGCAGCGGCTTCCGGAAACCCTGCGCCTGGCGGGTCTCGGCGAAGCGACCTTCAAGGCCACCGGTGACACGACGATCGCCTCCGAACTCAACTCCGACACCAAGCAGGCCTTCCTCCGTGTCACGCCGGTGGCGCTCGCGGTTCTCTTCGTCCTGCTGTGGGCGCTGCTGCGCAGCAGGTCCGCGCCCATCTACCTGCTCGCCGTCAGCGTCCTGGTCGTCGCGGCGGCGATCGGGCTGACCGTATACGTCTTCCAGGGCCTGCTCGGCTACGGCGAACTGGCCTTCTTCGTCCCGGTAGCGGCGGCCATCCTGCTTCTCGCCCTCGGCTCCGACTACAACGTCTTCCTGATCAGCCGCATCTGGCGGGAGGCCGAACGGCGCGACCTCCGCCCCGCGATCCGCACCGCCGGCTCCCGCGCCGCCCGTGCGATCACCGTGGCAGGCGTCACCCTCGCCCTCTCCTTCGCTGCGGTGGCGATCGTGCCGATCCTCTCCTTCCGCGAGCTGGCCTTCGCGATGAGCGTCGGGCTGCTGCTCGACACACTGGTCGCGCGCACGCTGCTGATCCCGGCGCTCGTCAGCCTCTTCGGCCGCGGCGCCCCGAGTAAGCTCGAATCATCGGCTGCCTCGCTCTCCTCCTCGCACTGATCTCGCCACGGCTGGCGCTCGTCGTGATCTGGTTGTTCACGAACCTGCTGAGCCGGGCCTTCGAGAGCTGGCTCGTCCCCTTCCTGGGGTTCTTCCTGCTGCCCTGGACGACGCTCGCCTACGCCGCGATGTGGAGCTCGTCGGACGGCGTTACCGGCTTCGAGTGGTTCATCGTCGTGCTCGCCTTCCTGATCGACCTCGGCGCCCACACGCGGGGCAGGCGGCGGCGCTAATTCACGGCGTCGAGCGGATACGCGACCTCGATCGACGCCTTGGCGAGCACGACGAAGTCATGGCGCGTGACCTCGCCGCTCTCGATCGAGGTGATCTCGACGTTCGTCAGCGGGATGAACGATAGGTCGCCGCGATTGATCGCGTCCGAGAAGCGGCTCTGGTAGCCCTCCGGCGGCAGCGTCACGTCGCCGACGACCACGTGCCGCCCGGTTTCGAACAGCGCCCGCTCCCGCCGGCGCCCACCTGATTCGCTGCCGTTCATCGCGACGACTATCGGCAGACGAAACGCTCCCCCACACCGATACTCGTCCGCTTTACATAACAACCAGTCATGACAAGAAGGCTGCGAAACTGGATCGCCGGCCATTGAGAGGAAGCTGTGATGAATCCCTCGCAGCCGCGTAGTGTTCACATCGTGGGGGGAAGAAAGATGCGACGCGGTATCTCGGTCTGGGCGGTGGGCGTCATCGTTTGCGTGGCCGCTCCCCTCCCCGCAAGCGCACAGACCACACAGCCGAGCTCAACCGGCTCGACCGGACGGGCGGAGGACTGCACCACCGAAGCCAGGGTGTCAAGCGAGGGCCGCGGAGTCGTGCGCTACGTCGTCTGGTGCGGCGTCCAGTCCGGCCGCGTGACGCTGAAAATCAGGCGACCACGGGGGGCCGGCCTGCTCGGCTTCGGCCGGACTGCCCGGGCATCTGGCCCCGGGGCCTCTGGGCCGCTGCACTGTAGTCGCCAGCCCGGTGCAAGGGTCTTCTGCTCGGGTCATACGAGTGGACCGGTGACGTTTCGGGGCACTGTCACCGTCGCTCCGGGTACGCGCTGTGCAGCCCGGCTCAGTCTCAACGTCTGGCGGTGGACCGGAGACTCGCTCGACTTCCCGACCGGTTGCCCGAAGAGCTACGAAGAACCCGCGAGGCACATCGGCCAGATCATCGAAGAACGGGCCTACTACGGCCTCGACCGCGACCTGGCCGGGAACCATGCGGCAATCGTCCGTCGCGCCAAGAGTCTTCTCCGAGCCTGGCGCCGCGGCGACCCGGTCGCGCGCTGGACCAATGAAGAGGAAGTCTTTCGCATGCCGTTGCGCGCCTCCGAGCAGGTTGAGCTGGAATATCGCGACGTTTACCGCGAACGCTTCCAGGATCTGATCGAAGGGGAATGGGTGACCAAGAACGCCCCTTCCACCTACGCGGGTTACGAACTCGACGAAGCCGACGGCGGAATCATCTACGTCGGCTTTACCGCCGAACCGGTGGCGACGCTGGAAAAGCTCAAGCAGCGCCTGATCGCACCCGAGCGGTTCAAGCCCTTCCCGGTCACGCCGACCCACACGGAGGCGGAACTGGAAAAGATCATGTTCGCCTTCCCACCCAGGAAGAGCAGGCTTTGGAAGCTGGTCAATGAGGTCGGCATCGACTCCTTGGCGAACAAGGTCGAAGTCGGAACCCAACACGTCGCCCGCGTCCGCCGCCTGATCGCGGCACGCTACGGTCCTGACGCGCCCTTCGAGGTCGTTTTCGCGCGACCGATCGTCCCGCTCTAGAAGAGTCGGGGCGCCCGGATTCGAACCGGGGACCTCGGCCACCCAAAGGCCGCGCGCTACCAGGCTGCGCCACGCCCCGCTCGGGCCAGTGTAAAGCGGTGCCGCGAGGCGGACAGGAATCGGGTCGGACCGATCGCTAGGTTTCGCGGCGATGGCGAACGTGCGGCCGATCGAAGCCCTGCGCTACGACCTCGACGTGGTCGGGGCGCTGCAGGACGTGGTCGCTCCCCCCTACGACGTGATCGACACGGCGATGCGCGCGGAGCTGCTGGCGCGCTCGCCCTACAACGCGGTGGCGATCGACCTGCCCAAGCCCTACGGGGAGACCGGCCCCCAGTCGGAGGGCGACGGCGACCCCTACGAGGGCGCGGCGGAGAAGATCGCCGCCTGGCTCGAGGCCGGCGCCCTGGTCGAAGACGAGCCGGCGATCTGGGCGATCGAGCAGGAGTACACCGGCCCCGACGGAGCCGCCCGCAGCCGCCACGCGATCCTCGCTCGCGTCCGGGTCGAGGACTTCGACACGGGCACGGTCCTGCCCCACGAGCGCACGCTGCCCGGCCCCAAGCAGGACCGGCTCGAGCTGATGCGCGCCACTCGCCACAACCTCTCGCCGATCTTCTCGCTCAGCACGGTCGATCCGTGGCCGATCGTCGCCCCCCACGCCACGCCGGAGGCCGTCTGGGGCGAAGCGACCGACTGGACCGGCGCGGTGACGCGGCTCTGGCGCGTGCCCGCCGTCAACGACGAGGTCACGGCGCTGCTCGCCGACGCGCAGCTGCTGATCGCCGACGGCCACCACCGCTACGAGACCGCGATCGCCTACCGCGACGAGGTCGGCGGCGAGGGTCCCCACAACTACACGCTGATGGCGCTGACCGGGCTCGACGACCCCGGCCTCGCGATCTTCCCCACCCACCGCCTGCTCTCCGGCTTCGCCGAGGATCCGGAGCGCCAGCGCCGCCTCGGCGAGGGCCTGCGCGAGCTCTTCGACGTGACCGAGGTAGCCGACGACGAGCTCGACCCGCTCGGCGCCGAGGGCGTCGGCGTCTTCGGCCTCTACGACACCCACCACAAGCGCGCCTTCCGCCTGCGGCTCAAGGACACCGCCGAGCTCGACCGCCAGCTCGCCGGCCAGCCCGAGGCCTACCGCCGCCTCGACGCCGCGATCCTCGAGACGCTGGTGCTGAAGGGCATCGCCGGGATGAGCGAAGACGACATCCTCGCCAAGCGCGGCATCGGCTACGCGAAGAGCGTCGAGGACTCGCTGCGCCTGCTCGGCGAGGGTGCCTACGACGTCGCCTTCATCCTGCGGCCGATCCCCGTCTCGCAGACGAAGGAGATCTGCGAAAGCGACGCCAACATGCCGCCCAAGTCGACCTACTTCTACCCCAAGGTGCTGACCGGCCTCGTCTTCAACCCGCTGGCCTGAGGGCGGCTGGTCGCGGGCGTAGGATCAACCCGTGGTCAAGATCTACACAAAGAAGGGCGACGACGGGACGACCTCGCTCTGGTACGGCGGCCGGGTCCCCAAGCACCACGGACGCACCGAGGCCTACGGCTCGCTCGACGAGGCCTGCTCGCAGCTCGGCGTCGCCCGCGCCCTCTGCGACGCCGGCGAGGCCGAGCTGGCGACTGACATCCTCCGCCTCCAGGACGACCTCGTCGTCGCCGGCGCCGAGCTGGCGACGGCGCCCGAGGCCGCCGAGCGGCTCGAAGACGGCGTCAGCCGCACCACCGAGGCGATGGTCGCCGCGCTGGAGGAGCGCATCGACCGCTACATGGCCGAGGTCGAGCTGCCGCCCAAGTTCGTCATCCCCGGCGGCAACGCGCTCTCGGCGCAGCTCGACGTCGCCCGCACCGCGATCCGCCGGGCGGAGCGTCGCATCGCCGCCCTCGCCGAGGCCGGCGAGCTGGCGAGCGAGACCGTGATCCACTTCGTCAACCGCGCCTCCGACCTCGCCTACGCGATGGCCCGCTTCGCCGACGTCGACGACCCGGCGCTGTTCGAGGGCCGCGGCAAGGGGAGCTGAGGCCGGAATGGCGACTTCTTGCCGCTATGCGGGAATAACTCGCCAGCGATGAAGGTCGTCGCCCGCCGCCGCGAAGGGTTCGTCCACGACGTGGACGTCGAAGGCGGCGCCCACGCGCTGCTCGCCGACGAGCCGGTCGTCGCCGGCGGCACCGACGCCGGCCCGGCCCCGACCCGGCTGGTCGCCGCGGGCCTGGCGAGCTGCATCGCGATCACGATGGAGATGTACGCCGAGCGCAAGGGGTGGGACCTCGGCGCGGTCGAGGTGGAGGTCGAGTTCGAGCTCGAGGGGTTCGTGCCGCGCTCCTTCTCCGCCTCGGTCCGCCTCCCGGAGCACCTGGACGAGGAGCAGCGCTCGCGCCTGCTGACGATCGCCCGCAAGTGCCCCGTGCACAAGCTACTTGCCGAGCAGACGCCGGTCGACGTCGAGGAACGGGCGGAGCCGAGCTGATGGACCTCGGGCTGAGGGGCCGTGCCTGCGTCGTCACCGGCGCCAGCCGCGGGATCGGCCGCGAGACCGCGCGACAGCTCTGCGCCGAGGGGGCCAATGTCCTGCTCGTGGCGCGCAGCGAGGAGCGGCTGCGCGAAGCGGCCGACGAGGCGAACGCCGCCGGCGCCGAGCGGGGGGGGCGCGCCGAGACGCTCGTCCTCGACGTCACCGGCGACGGCGCCGGCGAGCACATGCTCGCCACCGCCGAGGACCGCTTCGGCGCCCTCGACGTGCTCGTCAACAACGCCGGCAGCGCCCGCTGGCGCGACCTCGACCAGGTGCCCGACGAGGACTGGCGGGCGCAGTACGAGCTCAACGTGATGGCGCCGCTGCAGGCGATGCGCGCTGCCGTCCCGCCGATGGTCGAGCGCGGCTGGGGCCGCGTCGTCAACGTCTGCTCGACCGCGGGCAAGCGCCCCTCGGCCGCGATGCCCGAGTACTCGGTGGCGAAGGCCGCCGAGCTCTCCCTCTCCCGCCTCTTCGCCGACCGCTACGCGAAGAGCGGCGTCCTCGTCAACGCGATCTGCCCCGGCCCGGTCGAGGCGGAGATGTGGATGGAGCCGGGCGGCCTGCTCGACCAGTCGATGGAGCTCTCCGGCGCGGCGAGCCGCGAGGAGGCGCTGGCGACGGCCGGCTCCAAGCGCCCGATCGGCCGGCTCGCTCAGGTCGAGGAGATCGCCTCGGCGATCGTCTTCCTCTGCTCGGAGCGCGCCTCCTACGTCAGCGGCGCCGCCTGGTCGGTCGACGGCGGCACCGTCCAGGTGATCATCTGACCCGCCGACGGGACGAAAACCGCCGCATATCGACGGAAATCGGCCCGTCGGCCTTGGGGGAGCTGCTGCTCTCGCCCGGGGAGGCGGCGACGATGGCGGCGGGTGGGCGCACCGAGGCGGCGGTGCTGCTGGCGATCCACGACTGGCCCGACGAGCCGGGCCTGATCTTCACCGAGCGGCGCGCCGACCTGCGCCGCCACGCCGGCGAGATCTCCTTCCCGGGCGGGCGACGCGACGAGGGCGACATCGACCTCGTCGCCACCGCGCTGCGCGAGGCCGAGGAGGAGATCGGCCTCTCCCCCGCCTCGGTCGAGATCTGCGGCGCCCTGCCGCCGGCGGCGACCTTCGTCACCGGCTACCGCATCCACCCCTTCGTCGGCCTCATCCCCAACCCGGCCGAGCTCGACCTCAAGCCGAACCCGGCCGAGGTCGAGACGGTGCTCGCCTTCTCGTTGGACGGCCTGCGCGCCGGTTACGGGATGCGTCGCCTGATCCGCCGCGGCGTGCCGATCCACACGCCGACCTACGAGGTCGACGGCCACCTGATCTGGGGGGCTACCGCGCGAATCCTCGGGGACTTGCTGGTGCGAGTCTGAGGCGTCGTAATCAAGCCTGGCAAGAACGCAGGGAGCGTGGCGTGCTTCTGCACGCGAGCGACCGAGGACGCCGCCAGGCGCAGGTTACGGCGTCTCAGACGGCTGGGGGACGATGCGGATGTAAGGCCGCGGCTCCTCCCAGCTGCCGAAGATCTCCTTCGCTTCGTCGTTGGAGACCGAGCCGGAGATGATCACGTCGTCGCCCTGCTGCCACTGGGCCGGCGTGGAGACCTTGTGGTTGGCGGTCAGCTGCAGCGAGTCGACCACGCGCAGAACCTCGTCGAAGTTGCGCCCGGTCGTCATCGGGTAGACGAGGATCAGTTTGACCTTCTTGTCGGGGCCGATGACGAAGACGTTGCGCACGGTCTGGTTGTCGGCTGGCGTGCGGTCGGCCGGGTCGCCCGAGACCTCGGCCGGCAGCATCCCGTAGAGCTTGGCGACGTTGAAGTCGGCGTCGCCGATGATCGGGTAGTTGGGCGCGGTGCCCTGCGTCTCCTCGATGTCCTTCGCCCACTCCTCGTGCTTGTCGGTCGGGTCGACCGAGAGGCCGATGATCTTCACGCCCCGCTTGGCGAACTCGGGCTCGATGCTCGCCATGTAGCCGAGCTCGGTCGTGCAGACCGGGGTGAAGTCCTTCGGGTGCGAGAAGAGGACGGCCCAGGAGTCGCCGATCCAGTCGTGGAACTTGATCGGGCCCTGCGTGGTGTCGGCCTCGAAATCGGGTGCTTCGTCGCCAAGCTTCAACGTCATGGAACCGCTCCTCTCAGGTGCTCGCGTCAGGTATATACCTCAATCCCTATCCGAGTTTAGCCATATCTCGGTGGGGATATGCCACCTCTCCCCCGCGGCCCGGACCAGCGCCGCGCCGCGCCGCAGCAGCTCGGGGTCGACCGACCCGCTCGCCTCGTAGACGAAGCGGCGCACCGGGGTTTCGACCAGGCGCTCGAGGAAGCGCTCGAGCCGGGGCCCGTGGATCG
Source organism: Chloroflexota bacterium (assembly GCA_050258095.1). Classification (GTDB taxonomy): domain Bacteria; phylum Actinomycetota; class Thermoleophilia; order Solirubrobacterales; family 70-9; genus VRUE01. The sequence goes on along the minus strand of JBLMYD010000042.1, from coordinate 15,327 downwards.
CGGCGAGGTCGTCGGCGGTCCCCACGGCCGAGCCGAGCAGCCAGTAGACGGCGGCGACGTCGGCGACCAGGTCGAGCAGCGTGCCGGGATCGGCCGGGTCGGCCAACGCCGCCTCGATCCCGGCGGCCTCGATCGCCGCCAGCCCCTCTTCGCGCCGCGTGGTCCCACGCACCGCCCACCCCTCCTCAAGCAGGCCCCCGCCAAGCTCCCGGCCGCGGCAGCCGCAACCGACGATCAGCGCGCGCGCCACCTAGTGCGCCCCGAAACCCCGGCGACGACGCAGGCGCTCCAGCTCCTCGATCTCGACCTCTTCGCGCAGCTCGTGCTCGTCGCGCTCGGGCGCGCCGCGGCGGCGGCGCATCTCGTTCTGCGCCTCGATCATCTGTTGCACGTCGTCGATCTCGTTCTGCGCCTCGACTTCCGGCGAGCGGGTCGGCTTCCAGTCGAGCAGGTCGGCGTTCGTGCCCGTGTAGAAGTGCTCGATCAGGAATAGGACGCCGACGATCACCAGCACCATTGCGACCGTTCCGAGGACGAACCACACGGGGCCCAGGATACGCCCCGTCCCCGGGTTCACTTAAATGGCCCGCGTGGCAGAGGCATACGTAGTCGACGCCGTCCGCACGCCGATGGGCAGCTACCGCGGCGCGCTCTCGGGCGTGCGGCCCGACGACATGGCGGCCCACACCGTCGCGGCGGTCGTCGAGCGCACCGGCGTCGACCCCGAGCGGATCGCCGACGTCTACCTCGGCGCCGCCAACCAGTCCGGCGAGGACAACCGCGACGTGGCGCGGATGGCGGCGCTGCTCGCCGGCCTCCCCCACTCGATCCCCGGCGCGACCGTCAACCGGCTCTGCGCCTCCGGCCTGGAGGCGATCAACTGCGCCGCCCGCGCGGTCAAGCTCGGCGAGGGCGACTTCTACCTCGCCGGCGGGGTCGAGTCGATGAGCCGCGCGCCCTGGGTCGTCGGCAAGCCCGAGCGCGGCCTGCCGCGCGGCCCGCAGACGATGCAGGACACGACGCTCGGCTGGCGCTTCGTCAACCCGCGCATGGCCGAGCTTGGCGTCTCGACCGAGTCGATGGGCGAGACGGGCGAGAACGTCGCCGAGCGCTACGGCATCGGCCGCGAGGACCAGGACGCCTTCGGCCTGCGCAGCCACCAGCGCGCGGTCGCCGCCGCCGAAGCCGGGGTCTTCGCCGAGGAGATCGTCCCGATCGAGGCGCCGCGCGGACGCGAAACCGTCACCGTCGCGGCCGACGAGGGCCCGCGCCCCGACGCCTCGCTGGAGAAGATGGCGACGCTGCGGCCGGCCTTCCGCGAGGGCGGCACGGTCACGGCCGGCAACGCCTCGACCCTCAACGACGGCGCCGCCTGCACGCTGATCGCCTCCGAGGCGGGGGCGAAGGAGCTCGGCGCCGAGCCGCTCGCCCGCGTCGTCGCCTTCGGCGTCGCCGGCGTCGACCCCGCCTACATGGGCCTCGGCCCGGCCGTCGCGGTGCCGCGCGCCCTCGCGGCCGCCGGCCTCACCCTCGACGACATCGACCTGATCGAGCTCAACGAGGCCTTCGCCTCGCAGGTCCTCGCCTGCGTCCGCGAGCTGGGGATCGACGAAGAGAAGCTCAACGTCAACGGCGGCGCGATCGCCCTCGGCCACCCGCTCGGTTGCTCCGGCGCTCGCCTCGCCACCACCCTCGTCCGCGAGCTGCGCCGCCGCGGCGGCCGCTACGGCATCGCCACCATGTGCGTCGGCGTCGGCCAGGGCCTGGCAACGGTCTTCGAAGCCGTCTAATCCCGCCCAACGCTTTCCGGTGCGCCTTATGGACCTGTGAGGTCCATAAGGCGCACCGGAACGGGTGGGCTAGTAGCCTCGCCGCCGCATGGCAATTGAGCTGAGGGAGCTGGCGAGCGTCGACGGGCGGATCACGGCGACCGCCGAGGCGGTCGTGCCGCTGAAGGACGACGGGCTCTACCGAGGCGACGGCGCCTTCGAGGTGATCCGGCTCTACGAGGGCAGGCCTTTCGCGCTCGGCGACCACCTGGATCGGCTGGGGCGCTCGGCGGCGGCGATCGAGCTGGAGCTCGACCGCGCCGCGCTGGAGAGCGAGATCGAGGCGCTGCTCGCCGAGCTCGGCCCCGCCGACGGGCAGCTGCGGCTGATCGTCACTCGCGGCGGCCGCCGGCTGGCGATGACCGAGCCGATCCCGCCGCATGCCGAGACGGTCAGCCTCGCCACCGTCACCTACTGCCCGAGCGTCGTCCTCAACGGCGTCAAGTCGCTCTCCTACGCCGCCAACATGCAGTCGACCCGGCTCGCCAAAGCCCAGGGCGCCGACGAGGCCGTCCTCGTCCAGCCCGACGGCACCGTGCTCGAGCCGCCGACCTCATCGATCTTCTGGGTCTCGCCCGAGGGGGCGCTGCGCACCCCCGCCCTCGACAACGGCGTGCTCGAGTCGATCACCCGCGACCGCCTGGTCAAGGCGCTGCACGTCGAGACCGGTCCCTGGCCGGTCGCCGACCTGCGCGCCGCCCACGAGGCCTTCCTCGCCTCGACCACGCGCGAGATCCAAGCCGTATCCGCAATCGACGGCGCCGCGCTGCCCGCGGCGCCCGGCCCCCGTACCCGCGAGGCGCAGGAAGCCTTCGCGGCGACGCTCGGAAAGGAGCTTTGACCTTGGACTTCCAGTTGACCGACGAGCAGCGGCTGATCTCCGAAACGGCGCGTGAATTCGCCGACAAGGAGATCGTCCCACGCGTCAAGGAGAACGACCGCGCCGCCCGCTTCGACCGCGAGCTGGCGAGCAAGCTGGGCGAGGTGGGCTACCTCGGCGCCCCCGTCGCCGAGCAGTACGGCGGCCGCGGCCTCGACTACATCGGCTACGGGCTGATCGTCGAACAGGTCGGCCGCGCCGACTCCTCCGCCCGCACCGTCGTCTCGGTGCAGACCTCGCTCGTCGCCGGCTCGATCGAGAAGTGGGGCAGCGAGGAGCAGAAGCAGCGCTGGCTTCCCCGCCTCTGCTCGGGCGAGGCGCTCGGCTGCTTCGGCCTGACCGAGCCCGACACCGGCTCGGACGCCGCCAACCTGCGCACCCGGGCGACCAGGACCGACAGCGGCTGGTCGATCAGCGGCCAGAAGATGTGGATCAGCCTCGGCAACTACTCCGAGGTGGCGCTGATCTTCGCCCAGACCGACCCCGAGAAGAAGCACCGCGGCCTCGCCTGCTTCCTCGTCCCCACCGCGAGCGAGGGCTTCACGACGCAGGAGATCCACGGCAAGCTCGGCCTGCGCTCCTCCGACACCGCCGAGCTCTCGCTCGACGACGTCGAGGTCGGCGAGGACGCGATGCTGGGCGAGATCGGCGACGGCTTCAAGGTCGCGATGAGCGCCCTCGACAACGGCCGCTACAGCGTCGCCGCCGGCTGCGTCGGCATCTGCGAAGGCTGCGTCGAAGCATCGGTCGCCTACGCCAAGGAGCGCAAGCAGTTCGGCGTTCCCCTCGCCCGCTTCCAGCTCGTGCAGGAGATGATCGCCGACATGATCCTCAAGCGCGACGCGAGCCGGATGCTCGTCTACCGCGCCGGCGCGCTCAAGGACGAAGGCAAGCCGAACACGATGGAGACCTCGGTGGCGAAGCTCTACGCGACCGAGTCGGCGGTCGAATGCGCCAACCTGGCGATCCAGGTGCACGGCGGCGCCGGCTACGTCGACGACTACCCGGTCGAGCGCTACCTGCGCGACGCCCGCGTCACCACCCTCTACGAGGGCACCTCGCAGATCCAGAAGCTGATCATCGGCCGGGCGGCGACGGGGATCAACGCGATGACGCCGATGGTCGAGGAGGCATAGGGGCCAGTGGCCGAGCTGGTGCAGAGCTCCCGCGACGGCCACGTCGCCCTGCTGCGCATCGACCGGCCCGAGGCGCGCAACGCGCTCTCGCCGGAGGCGATGGAGGAGCTGGCCTCAGAGCTGGAGCGCCTCGACCCCGACCCCGAGGTGCGCTGCGTCGTCATCGCCGGCTCCGAGAAGGTCTTCGCCGCCGGCGCCGACATCAAGGCGATGGCCGAGCGCAGCTTCGCCGAGGCGCTGCGCCACCCTGCCGCGGCCTTCTGGCGCCGCCTGGCGGCGATCAAGACGCCGATGGTCGCCGCGGTCTCCGGCTACGCGCTGGGCGGCGGCTGCGAGCTGGCGCTCGCCTGCGACATGATCGTCGCCGCCGAGGGCGCGACCTTCGGCCAGCCCGAGATCGACCTCGGGATCATCCCCGGCGGCGGCGGCACCCAGCGCCTTGCCCGCGTCCTCGGCAAGCAGCGGGCGATGGAGCTCGTCCTCACCGGCCGCCGCTTCGGCGCCTCCGAGGCCTTCGAGATGGGGCTGGTCAACCAGGTCGTCGCGGACGACGAGTGGCTCGACGCCGCGCTGGCCCTGGCCCGCAAGGTCGCCGAGAAGCCGCCGATCGCGGCGCGCCTCGGCAAGCAGGCCGTCCTCGTCGCCGAGGAGACCGCCCTCTCCCCCGGCCTCGAGAGCGAGCGTCGCCTCTACGAGCTGGCGATGGCGACCGAGGACCGCGTCGAGGGCATGACCGCCTTCATCGAGAAGCGCGACCCGGAGTTCGAAGGAAAATGACCGCCGACGGGCCGATTTCCGACGCTATGGGTGATGTTTTAGGCCCGTCGGCGGGGGTGGAGCGGGTTGGGGTCGTCGGCGCCGGCACGATGGGCGCCGGCATCGCCCAGGTCGCGGCGCTGGGCGGCTACGAGACGCGCCTGCACGACCCGATCCCGGAGGCACTTGAGACCGGCATCGGCCGCCTGCACCGGGCGCTGGCGAAGGGGGCGGCCAAGGGACTGTGGAGCGAAGCCGACGCCGAGGAAGCCGGCGACCGGGTCGGCGCGGCGAGGAGCCTGGACGACCTCGGCGAATGCGACCTCGTGGTCGAGGCCGCGCCCGAGGACCTCGGCCTGAAGCGGCAGCTCTTCGCCGACCTGGCGACGGCCTGCGGGACGGAGGCGATCCTCGCCAGCAACACCTCCTCGCTGCCGGTCACCGCGATCGCCGCCGAGGTCCCCCACCGCGAGCGCGTCGTCGGCATGCACTTCTTCAACCCGCCGGCGCTGATGCAGCTGGTCGAGGTCGTCGCGACCGCCGATTCCTCGCCGGCGGCGCTCGAGGCGACGACCGAGGTCGGCATCCGCATGGGCCGCACGCCGATCCGCGCCAAGGACAGTCCCGGCTTCATCGCCAACCGGCTGGCGCGGCCCTTCTCGCTCGAGTCGCTGCGCATGCTCGCCGACGGCGTCGCCGACGCGGCGACGATCGACCGCGTCTGCCGGGTCGGCGGCGGCTTCCGCATGGGGCCCTTCGAGCTGATCGACCTGATCGGCCTCGACGTCAACCTCAGCGTCGCCCGCTCCTTCTACGCCCAGGGCGGGGAGCCCGAGCGCTGGCGACCGAGCCCGATCCAGGAAGAGCTCGTCGCCGAAGGCCGGCTCGGGCGCAAGAGCGGCCACGGCTTCTACGAGTACGGCGAGGGGACCGGGCGGGCACCCGACCCGGATCTCGGCGTCGCCGCGCCGACGCTCGACCCCGCCGAGCTGCGCAAGATCGACCCGGTCGCGGCCCGGATCCTCCCCCGCCTCGTCGCCCAGATCGCCAACGAGGCCGCCTTCGCGCTGGAAGAGGAGGTCGGCTCGCCCGCCGACATGGACACCGCGATGCGGCTCGGCTTCAACTGGCCGCTCGGGCCCCTGGAGTGGACGCGGCTGATCGGCGTGTCGCACGCCGTGGCGCTGCTGGAAGACCTCTGCGAGGAGCACGGCGGCGCCTACCGGCCGGCGCCGCGGCTGCTCGCCGAAGCCGGTTCCTGAACCGGTACGAGCACGCCCGCGCAGTCCTCAAGCACGACCGCCGCGCGGTCGATGCCGAAGCATGAATCGCCCGCATGCGCGCCGCCGGCCGCCGCTCGCCGCCCTCGCCTGGCTGGCGGTGCTGCTCGCGCTGCTCACCGGCTACTCGGCGATGACGCTGAAGCCGTTCGGCTCGGAAGCCCTGCAGGACTTCTCCGGCCGCTGGGTCTACGACGCGATCGTCCTCGGCGCCGCCGCCGCGGTCCTCCTGCGCGGCATCCGGATGACGGCCGAGCGGGCCGCCTGGCTCAGCCTCGGGGCCGGACTGCTGCTCTGGGCGCTCGGCCAGACCTACTACTCGATCGTCCTCTACTACGCCTACCCGGCGCCCTTCCCGTCTCCGGCCGACGTGCTCTTCCTCGCCTTCTACCCGGCGGTCTTCCTTGGCCTCGTCTTCCTCATGCGCAGCCGCTCCAACCGCGACAGCTTCGCCTGGATCGACAGCCTGATCGGGGCGCTCGCCGTCGCCGCGGTCGCCGCGGCGCTGGTCTTCCCGCCCGTCCTGGAAGCGCTCGGCGGCAGCGCCCTCGGCGTCGCGGTCAGCCTCGCCTACCCCTGCGCCGACCTCGTCCTCGTCGGCCTCGTCGCCGCCGCGCTCACCGGCGGCAGCTGGCGCGGCCAGGGCATCTGGCTGGCGATCGCCGCCGCCTTCGTTCTCTTCGGCGTCGCCGACGTCGTCTACCTCTCGGTGGGCGGGCAGTCGACCGAGGCGCTCGACCTCGCCAGCATCGGCTGGCCCGCCGCCTTCGTCATCTTCGCGGCCGTGGCCTGGACGCCGGCCAGCGCCGCCGAGCCCGAGCGCGAAGGGCCGCGCAGCTCGATCGCGCCGCCGATCGTCCTCGCCGGCGCCGTGATCGCCCTCCTCGCGCTGGCCAGCTTCCACAGCGTCGGCGCCGTCGCCGTCGGGCTCGGCGTCGCCTCGCTGCTCGCCGTCCTCGTCCGCCTCGCCGCGACCTTCCGCGCCAACACGCGGATGATCGCCGCCAGCCACGAGGAAGCCGTCACCGACCTGCTCACCGGCCTGGCCAACCGGCGCAGCCTGATCGACGACCTCGAGCGCGCCCTCGCCGCCGGCGGCGGCGCCGGCACCGTCTTCGCCCTCTACGACCTGAACGGGTTCAAGGCGTACAACGACAGCTTCGGCCACACCGCGGGCGACGACCTCCTACAGCGACTCGGCGCCAGCCTGAGCGAGGCCGTCTCCCCCTGGGGCCGCGCCTACCGGCTCGGCGGCGACGAGTTCTGCGTCCTCGCCTCGACCGAGTCGGTGAAAGCCGACGCGATCGTCGCCGCCGCCAAGGCCTCCCTCTCCGACAGCGGCACCGGCTTCTCGATCACCGCCTCCTCCGGCATGGTGCGCCTGCCCGACGAGGCGGCGACGCCGACCGAGGCGCTGCGGCTGGCCGACCGGCGCATGTACATGGAGAAGGGGCAGCGCGCCGACTCGGCCCTGAGCCAAGCCCGCAGCGTGCTGCTCGGCCTGCTGCGCGAGCGCCAGCCCGACCACGACCGGCACGTCGACGGCGTCGCCCGCCTCGCCTACGAAACCGGCCACGCGCTCGGCCTCGACAGCGAGGACCTCGACGTCCTGGTGCGGGCGGCCGAGATGCACGACATCGGCAAGGTCGCGATCCCCGACGAGATCCTGCGCAAACCGGGACCGCTCGACGAGGCGGAGCTGGAGCTGATGCGCAAGCACACCGAGATAGGCGAGCGCGTGCTCTACTCGGCGCCGGCGCTGCGCGAGGTCGGCAAGGTCGTCCGCTCGACCCACGAGCGCTGGGACGGCAGCGGCTACCCCGACGGCCTCGCGGGCGAGGAGATCCCGCTCGCCGCGCGGGTGATCCTGATCTGCAACGCCTACGACTCGATGGTCGAGTCGCGCCTCTACGGCGAGCCGCTGAGCGAGGCCGAGGCGATCGGGGAGCTGCGCCGCGGCGCCGGCGGGCAGTTCGACCCCGAGCTGGTAGAGATCGTCGTCACTCGCGTCCTCGGCGTGGGAGACTCCGGCGATCGTGAGCCAGCAGCGCAAGCCGGCGACCGAGCAGACGGCGGCCCGTAACCGCGCCGCCGACGCTGCGCTGCCCGGCGCCGACCCCGACCAGGAGGAAGCGCGCCGCGGGCTCGTGGCCGAGCTCCGGCCGCCCGTCGTCGAGCGCGACGACGGCAGGGTCGCCTGGGACCTCGAGCCCTTCGACTTCCTCGACGGCGAGGCGCCCGACACGGTCAACCCCAGCCTCTGGCGCCTCGGCAAGCTGACCCGGATCGCCGGCCTCTTCGAGCTGGCGCCCGGCTTCTACCAGCTGCGCGGCTTCGACATCTCGAACATGCACGTCGTCGAGGGACGCGAGGGCGCGATCGTGATCGACCCGCTGATCTCGGCCGAGACCGCGGCCGCGGCGCTCGCCCTCTACCGCAAGCACCGCGGCGAGCGGCCGGTGACGGGGCTCGTCTACTCGCACAGCCACATCGACCACTTCGGCGGCGCCAAGGGCGTCGTCTCGGCGGAGGAGATCGAGGCGCGTGGCATCCCGGTCATCGCCCCGGCGGGCTTCCTCCACCACGCGGTCAGCGAGAACGTCTTCGCCGGCACAGCGATGGCACGGCGGGCGGGCTACATGTACGGGGCGCGGCTCGAGCGCGGCCCCGACGGCCAGGTCGGCGCCGGTCTCGGGCAGACGACGTCGCTGGGGTCGGTGACCCTGATCCCACCCAACCTCGACGTCGTCGAGACCGGCCAGGAGGAGACGGTCGACGGCGTGCGGATGTCCTTTCAGCTGACGCCCGGGACCGAGGCGCCAGCCGAGATGAACCTCCACTTCCCCGACGCCCGCGTCCTCTGCATCGCCGACAACGCGGCGCGCGCGATGCACAACGTCCTCACCCCGCGCGGCGCCCTCGTGCGCGACCCGCGCGTCTGGGCGCGCTACCTCGACGAGGCGATCGAGCTCTACGGCGCCGACTCCGACGTGCTCTTCTCCGGTCACCACTGGCCCTGCTGGGGCGGCGAGCGGATCGTCGAGTTCCTCGAGAAGCAGCGCGACCTCTACACCTACCTGCACGACCAGACCCTGCGCCTGCTCAACAAGGGCCTGACCGGGCCGGAGATCGCCGAGGCGATCGAGCTGCCGCCGAGCCTCGCCCGCGAGTGGCACTGCCGCGGGTACTACGGCTCGGTCAGCCACAACACGAAGGCGATCTACCAGCGCTACATGGGCTGGTTCGACGGCAACCCAGCCCACCTCTGGGAGCACCCGCCGGTCGAGCAGGCGCGCCGCTACGTCGAGTTCATGGGCGGTGCCGAGGCGGTGCTGGAGAAGGCGCGCGCCTCCTTCGCGGCGGGCGACTACCGCTGGGTCGCCGAGGTCGTCAACCGCGTCGTCTTCGCCGAGCCGGAGAACCGCGAGGCGCGCGAGCTGCAGGTCGACGCGCTCGAGCAGCTCGGCTACGGCGCCGAGAACGCGAGCTGGCGCAACTTCTTCCTGATGGGGGCGAAGGAGCTGCGCGAGGGGGTCTCTCGCACGGCGGCCGTCACGGCCCCGCCCGACGTCCTCGCCCGGCTCACCGTCAGCCAGGTGCTCGACGCGATGGCGATCCGGCTCGACGGCCCGCGCGCCGCCGAGCACGAGCTGCGCATCGCTTGGCGGGTCACCGACCCCGACGAGGAGCACGCGATCACGGTGCGCAACGGCGTTTTCCGGCACCGGCCGGGCGGGCACGAGGACCCCGACGCCGCGCTGATCGTCGAGCGCGAGGCGCTCAACCAGCTGCTGCTCCAGGTCGCCGACATCGGCGAGCTGGCCGAGAGCGGCCGCCTGCGGGTCGAGGGCGACGGCGCCAAGCTCGGCGAGCTGCTCGGCCTGCTCGACGACCCCGACCCGGCCTTCGCCATCGTCACGCCGGACTAGCCCCAACCCCCCGCTAGGTGCAACGCAAAAGTGGGCTTATAGCCCACTTTTGCGTTGCACCTAGCGGGCGAGACGGAAGAGGATCTCGTCCTCGTAGCACCAGCTCCAGTCCTCGCCGGGCTCGACCGAGCGCATCACGGGATGACCGGTCGCGGCGTGGTGGGCGGTCGCGTGCTTGCCCTCCGAGACGTCGCAACAGCCGACGTGCCCGCAGCTCTGGCACATGCGCAGGTGGACCCAGCGCATCCCCAGCCCCAGGCACTCCTCGCAACCGGGCACGTCGACCGGCGGGTCGAAGTACTGGATCGAGTCGAGATGGGAGCAAGACGGAGCCGTGCGCCCACCCTAACGGACCCCGAGCGGCGCGCCCGCCGGTGCCTCGCCGCCACATCTGAAATGGTGCAGCGATGGCAGATCCGGACTCCGGCGGCGAGGCGATCACCGAGGAGGGCATCGCGGCGCTGCGGGCGGAGATCGAGCAGCTGGAAGGCCCGGCCCGCACCGAGATGGCGGCGCGGATCAAGATAGCGCGCGAGCTCGGCGACCTGAAGGAGAACGCCGAGTATCACATCGCCAAGGAGGACCAGGCGCACCTCGAGACCAAGATCAAGCGACTGCGCGAGCGCCTGCGCACCGCCGTCGTCGTCGAGGTCGACGGCGACGGCGACGTCTTCGCCTTCGGCCGCACGGCCGAGGTGCTCGACGAGGGCAAGGGCGCGGTCAACACCTGGACCCTGGTCGGCTCCACCGAGGCCGACCTCGCCACGGGCCGCCTCTCGGCCGAGTCGCCGATCGGCAGGGCTCTGCGCGACGCCAAGGTCGGCAAGCCGGTCGAGATCGAGACGCCGAAGGGCACCCGCACCTTCGTCGTGCAGAAGCTGGTCGGCTGAGCCCGACTCAGAGCACTACTTCGCGGTCGGGCGACGACAGGGCCGCTCTGGCTGCTGCGATCAGCGCCTCCGCGTCCAGGTCGTACCGCCTCGCGGCGATCCGCAGGGACCCCGCGGTGTCCCCACTCGTGCCGACAACGTCGATCCTCACCGGCCGACCATCGCGGATGCCGACGACCAGCCAATCGTCCACTTCGTCATCGCCGTAATCGACCCTGTCGACCGAGTCGACCAAGTCGATCTGGATCGTGTCGCCCTCGCTGTCGTAATCGGCCCTCATTTTCGCCTCCGGTGGATTGTGACGATCAGGCCCGGGTCGTCAAGCGCAACGACGACTCGTACACGCTCGCCGCGAATATGCCCTAGATATCTCCACTTCCCATCCCGACCGAACTCGATGCGCTCTGGCCTGGCCACCAGCCGTTCGGCGTCAGTAAGCGTCGCACCGATCTCCCGCGCCCGGTTCTTGGCGTGTCGAGTGAAGCGCACACGGCAATAAGCTCAGGGAGCGCGATTCTCACCCCCCACCCTTCCGCCGAGATTCGCATGCGCGGAGAGGCTTGACTCGCGGGCCGGACGGGTGTAGACCGGGAAGAACCGCGAATACGACCAACCGGAGGAGACTTGCGATGAGCCGAGTAATGGCCGACTGCCGCCGCTTCGAGAGCGAAAGCAACTGCACCCTGACGATCATCGGCGAGGAGGACGAGGTGCTGAACGCCGCGGCCGAACACGCGGTCGCCGTGCACGGGCACGAGGACACGCCCGAGCTGCGCGCGCAGATCCGCGACTTGTTCGAGTCCGAGGACAGCTACGTCCCCGGCGAGCGTCAGACAGAGCCCTTCCCGGGCTGAAACCAGTCCGCTCGTTGAAGGGTTGTGCGCGATATACGCGCACAACCCTTCAACCAACCTACGAACCTGGCGTCGGCGCGACCTCGGCGGGCTCGCCGCCGGCCGTCCAGTGGGCCTCGGGCGAGGGCGGCGTGTCGCGCAGGTACCACTCGGCGTCGAGGGCGCCCTTGCAGCCGCTGCCGGCGGCGGTGACCGCCTGGCGGTAGGTGTGGTCGACGACGTCGCCGACGGCGAAGACGCCCGCCAGGTTGGTCCTGGTCGAGCTGCCCTCGGTGAGGATGTAGCCGTTCTCGTCGGTCCCGACCTGGCCGGTGACGACCTCCGACCTGGGGATGTGGCCGATGGCGACGAAGGCACCCTCGACCTCGACGTCCTCGGTCTCGCCGCTCTCGACGTTGCGCAGACGCACGTGGGCGAGGCGCCCGGCGTCGCTGCCGACGAACTCCTCGGCGACGTACGGGGTCTTGAAGCTGATGTTCTCGCGCTCGCGCGCCCGCTCGAGCATGATCTTCGAGGCGCGGAACTCGTCGCGGCGGTTGACGATGGTCAGCTCGCTGGCGTACTTGGAGATGAAGATCGCGTCCTCCATCGCCGAGTCGCCGCCGCCGATCACGATCACTCTTCTGCCTCTGAAGAAGGCGCCGTCGCAGACCCCGCAGGTGGAGACGCCGCGGCCGCTCAGCTCGAGCTCGCCGGGGACGCCGAGCCGCCGCGGCTCCGCCCCCATTGCCAGGATCACGGTTCTCGCGCGGTGCTCCTCCTCGCCCAGGAAGACCCTCTGCACGCCGCCGTCGCTGAGCTCGACCCGGTCGACGTCGTCGGTGACGAAGCGGGTGCCGAAGCGCTCCGCCTGGGCGCGGAACCGGCTCATCATCTCCGGCCCCATGATCCCCTCGGGGTAGCCGGGGTAGTTCTCGACGTCGGTCGTGTTCTGGAGCTGGCCGCCCCACTGGAAGCCCTCGAAGACGAGCGGCTCCAGGTTGGCCCGCGCCGTGTAGAGGGCGGCGGTGTACCCGGCCGGACCGCCGCCGACGACGATCACGTTCTCGACTTTCCTCTGCTCGGCCATCTCAGATGATCGACTCCACGGCCACGTGCGCCTGGGGGCGTGCGTGGCCAAGCAGATCAAGGACGCAGGGCGCAGCCTTTGGCGGTGCCAAAGGCAAGCCCGAGGACGCAGAGATGCGCAGTGCCACGCGCGTCATCCAGGTGTGCGTGGTTGTGGAGTCGGTCATCTAGTCTCCAGTCTACGAATCGGCCTGCGAATCGGCCGCCGCGACGTCCATTACTTCACTTTTTATAGTAGCGCCGCGGTCAACCGGCAGACCCTCCTCTTCCCAGCGCGCCACCCGTTTGCGCAGCTGGAAGAAGGCGACGATGCCGGGGGGGATCGGCAGCCAGAAGGCGACCAGGCGGTAGATCAGGATCGCCGGGAAGACCGTCTCCTCGGGGACGCCGAAGAGGACGAAGGCGCCGATCATGCCGGCGTCGACCGCCCCCACCCCAGCCGGGGCCAGCGGGAAGAGGTTGGCGACCATGCCGAGGAAGAAGCCCTGGACGACGACCGCGATCGGCACTTCGACGCCGAAGGCCTGGAAGGAGGCCCAGAGGATGCCGATGTTGGCCGCCCAGTAGCCGATCGCGCCGATCGCCGCCAGGCCGCCGCGCGAGGGGTTGGCGAACAGGCCGAGCGTGAAGCGCAGCCCTTCGCCGATGACCGCCGGCACCTTGGCGACGTTGGCGGCGACCGCCTGCGCCCGCTCGCCGGGGGCCAAGCGCGCCACCCGGCGGCCCAGGTCGGGGGGGATCAGCGCGACCAGGGCGCCGCCGATCAGCAGGACTCCGGCCACCGAGGCCGGGACCACGGTCAGCTCGACCGAGTGGTTGCCCGGCAGCACCCCGGTCCGCAGCAGCACCCCGAAGACGATCAGCGCCAGCGGATAGAAGACGTAGTGCAGGGCGAGGAAGGAGACCATCCGCCGGCCGACGTCGCGGCGCCCCATCCCGGCTTTGCGCAGCGCCCAGTAGGTGAGCGCGATGCCGCCGGCGCCGGCGGCGGAGAAGAGCAGCGTCGCGGCGACTCCGGCCATGTTGATCTCGTAGGTCTCGACCCAGGTGAGGCGCAGCGCGTCGCCGCCGACGACCGCCTTGAAGAGGGCGATGTAGGTGGCGATAGCGACCAGGTTGAAGCCGATCGCGACGGCGATCCAGGCGGCGTCGGCGTCGCCCAGCCTGCCCAGCGCGTCGCCGAGCCCGACCAGCCTCGGGAAGAGGAAGTAGACGCCGACCAGGACGGCGATGACGACGAGCAGGGTCTCGGCGATCCGCCGCGGCGTGAACAGCGGCAGCTCGTAGCCGCCGTTTTCGTTCGCCGGCCGCTCGGGAGACACCCGTAAGACGCTACCCGTTCGCGAGGCGCTCCAGGCTCCGCAGGCGCCGGTTCACCGCCTCGACCGCCGGCTCGGCGAACGCCTCGCCACGCTGCACGGCGGCGACCAGGGCGCCTCCCGCGAGCAGGTCGGTGACGTAGTGCTCGCCCAGGTAGACGAGCGCGAAGCCGAGCGTCAGCGCGTAGGCCCAGCCGGCGGCGCCGGGCCCGCGGCCCGTTTCCGCCAGCGAGATCGCCGCCGTCACCGAGGTGGCGAAGTGCAGAGAGGGCATCGCCGCCCAGGGGTTGCCGCCGAGCGCCCCGTACATCGCCGGCCAGGCCGACTTCCAGGTCTCCTCGCCGACCTCGACCATGATCCGGCGCACCTCCTCGCCGGTGTGGCCGTTCTCCGACGCCCACCAGGGGGGGGCGGTCGGCGCCAGGAAGTAGAAGCCGCAGCCGACGTCGAAGACCGCGGCGAGGCGGCGCGCGGCGCGCGGGAAGCGCTCCGGGTGGCGCAGGAGGATGAAGGCGAGCGCCGTGTACGGCTCGAGGAACCAGAGCCAGTGGGCCCAGGTGAGGAAGCGGTTGAGCGCGCCCACCCGGCGCAGGCCGGCGAGGCCGCGCTGGAGGCGGACGTTGGGCAGCCGGCCGAGCCCGATCGCCCGGTCGGCGACGATCGGGTAGCGGATCTTGAGCCGGGCGCGGAGGCCCTCCGGGTCGTCGTAGGGAAGCTCGTGGATCATCGTGAAGGCCCACATCTGGAGCACGTACATCGCCACGTCGCGCTTGCGCGAGCGCGGCCGCAGGACGGCGAGCCCGAGCGGCCCGCCGGCGCAGGCCACGACCGTCGCCGGCGCTGGGATCCGCGCCCGCTTGCGCAGCAGCGGCACCGCGATCGCGGCCCCGATCGCCGCCGCCGCTCCGGCGCGCACGGCGTTCCGCAGCAGCGGGGATGGCCGGGTCGTCTTCATGGGGGCGGCGAGTATAGGATGGCCGCGCTTTGAGTCCCAACAGCCCCGGCATCGACCAGATCGACACCCTGCTCTGGATCGGCTTCGCCGCCGCCGCGATCCTCGGGATCGCCGCGATCGGCGGGCTGCTCGTCGCGCTCGGCCGCAACCGCGCCGAGCGCGGCGCCGAGCCCCGCCAGGTGACCGGCGGCCGCGGCGTCCAGCTGCGCGTCGGCGGCGCGCTCGGGGTCTTCGCCGCCGTGCTGCTGGTGCTGAGCATCGTCTTCACCGACAGGGCCCGCGAGGCGCCCGCCACCGGCCCGACCGGCCTCGAGACCGCCGCCTCGGAACCGCTGACGATCGAAACCACCGGCCAGCAGTGGCTCTGGCGCTACCGGTACCCGAACGAATCGTTCTCCTACTACCGGCTCGTCGTCCCGGTCGACACCGAG
>JBLMYD010000041.1:0-5581 GCA_050258095.1 Chloroflexota bacterium | reverse complement strand
ACGCTCCATCGCTTGGGAACCACGCCCGCAGTTCGGCATAGGAGCGGGGGTAGTCGAGTCCGGCCCTCGGCGCGTCACGCGGCACCTCATCAGGCTACTGCACTGAGATGGAGGACCCTTTAACTTTTTCGAGATTCGGAGATTGCTGTCGCCCGAGTGTGCGGTCGCGAAAAAGTACAAGACGTTCCACCCCGCCCAAATAGACCGTTTACCGGCCGTGGCGATGGCTCTTTTTTAGCTTGCACGGGGCCCTGAGCTTCGGACTGCGGCGCAGGGGCTTGCCGTTTTGAGCCCTGAAGCGGGCGATCACCTTGTACTTGTGGGCGCAGAGGTTGGTTGAGTTTTCGAGCAGGCCCTTGCGTCCTCCGCGCACGGTGAGCGAGAACTTCGAGACCGGCACGTCGGGGACGACGTCGAAGGTGGTGCGCATCCGGTGCCTGACCTGGTCGATGCGGCCGTCGAGGTCGATCTCGACCTGGCCGCGCAGCGCGGCCACCACGTCGGGCAGCGCGCGGCCGGAGGAGCGCAGGTAGACCGGCCCTCTCAGGGGAGCGTCGAGCAGCGGGGACTTCGCCGTCGCGTAGCCGTAGATCGACTCCCTCGGGCATTCGCTGGCGGCGAACTGGATGCGGGTGCAGATCCTGGCGAGGCTGCTCTGGCGCAGGAAGAACGGCCGCGGCAGGGTCACGGCGGAGCGCCCGATGTTGGCGTCGCCGGCCCGCGCGACGAGCGTCGCCCGCAGCTTCGGGCTCGTGCCCCGGCGCGTGCCGCCAAAGACGCGCATGTAGAGCTTGGGCCTGAAGCCGAGCCGGTCGCATCCCTGCACCTGGAAGGGGGCCGAGGCGGCGGCGTTCGTGAACGCGGCGGGGTCGAGCGGGTCGGCGCCGCCCCCGTGCAGGGTCGCGTCTACCGACATCGGCGAGCAGTTGGTCGGGTTGAGGGAGAACTGCTCGCGATCGAGGTTGACGGAGACCGAGCGGATGTCGAGCAGGGCGCCGCCGAAGACGTGCGGGATCGGGTCCGAGATCGCCTCGACCTGGGCCGTCGCCGGGTCGACGAACAGCGCCACCCTCACCACGACCGTGCCGAGATCGAACGGCCCGGCCGTGGCGGGGGTGACAACTGCCAGGGAGAGGGGGGCACCGTGAGAGGGCCCTGTGAGGAAGGCTTTTCCAGTGACGCGGGTCGGTTCGGGGCCGCTGCCGGCGGCGACCGCGGCGCTGCCGACGTAGCTCGACGCCGGGCAGCTCGGGGTAGCGGCCTCGGCGAGGCCGCTACCGGCCGCCGCCGCGGCGAGCGCGCTCTCCGGGCAGTAGCTGACTCCGGCGAGCTTGGCGGTCAGCCCCGGCGGCAGCTTGACGTCGACGCCCTTCAGCTCCTCTTCGCCATCGGCCCGGGCGACGTCCACGGCGAAGGGGCTGAACGCTCCGCCCAGCGGGTTCGCGTCGTCGGCGCCGAAGCCCGGGGCGAAGGGGCGGGCGCCGCGGCCCGCGGGGCATTTGCCGCCGCCGGGCGCTTTGTCGAGCGTGAATTCGCTCGTCGGTTCGGCGGGCGGGCCGGTCGAGGGTCCGCCTTCTTCGCCGGCGGGGACCAGCCCTTCGGCGGTCGTCCACGGCGTCATCGACGAGCTGGTCAGGTGCGGCCCGCAGGTCGGCGGGCTGGTCAGCGGCGCCTGCGGCCCGTCGTCGAAGTCGAGCGTGAAGGAGCCGAACGGCACCTGCGGGTTGTCGGCGAAGGTCGTCGTCAGCCGGCCGGTCTGCGGGTCGGCGCTGACGTTGCCGATCAGGCGGACCGAGAGCCCGTAGCGCGCCGACTCGACGTCGGCGAAGATCCTGTACTCCTGGCCGGAGGCCGGGTCGCGGCTCAGCTGCCGGCCGAGGTAGACGTTGCCGCCGATCGGCCCTTCCGGCAGCGGCGGCGTGTCGATCGTGACCGTGCCGATCTTCGATCCGGCCGGGCAGGCGACCGGGTTGCGGGTGCCCTTGCCGAACTGTTCGTCGCTGCATGCTTCGAGCCCGTTCGCGGCCGACGGGTTGAGGCCCATCCCTTCGGGCAGGGTCACCGTCGCCGTCCGCAGGTGCGAGGTTTCCTGCGCTTCTCCTTCGCTTTCGGTCTGGTGCGGCAGGTCGACCTCGACCGAGGCGCCGGACGGGGAGTCGGTCTCTTCGGTCTGCGGATCGGCTGCGAGCGACGGTTCGAAGGGGACCGTGTCGCATTCCTTGGGCGAGGTGCCCGGCGGGATGCGCGACTCGAACGGCGGTTTGGCGTCGGCGGGGAATTCGTATCCGGGTTCTTCCTCTTCGCCCACCGAGGCGGCCAGGAGCCAGGTCGAGTAGACGTGCTGGTAGGGCGCTTCGGCCAGCCCCAGGCAGGTGCTGGGCGTGGTTATGAACGTGCCGTCGCCGGAGCGGCCGTCGAAGACCAGCCGGTTCTTCAGCACCACGCCGCCTTCGAACAGCGGCAGCGACTCGAACGGCGTTTCGGGGACGTCGATCGTGAAGCCCTCGTGGTAGTCGCCGGACCAGTCGACGTCGGCGCGCAGGTAGACGTCGTTGCCGAGCAGGTTGAAGCCGAAGCGAGCGGGCTCGCCCGCGGGCGGGACGATGTTGTAGACGGTCGGCGCTTCCGGCAGTTCCATCGGCACGCCGAGGACCGAGGCGGTGACGAAGCTGTGGCCGACGTCCGATCCCGCCGGGCACGAGGCCGGGCTGGCTTCGAAGGTCGCCAGCGGGCACTGCGGCGTGGCTCCCGGGTTGACGCTGAGACCGACGGGCAGGTCGACCCGCACCGTCTTCAGTTCGTCGACCGGCTGCTGGAGCTCTTCGCCGAGCACTTCTTCGGTCGTGTGCTTGACGATGAACTGGGTGAAGCCGACGGGCGGGTGACCGGCGGCCTGTTCGAAGAACTGCCCCGGCGTGGCGACGCTGCAGGTCGGGCTGTCTTTCGTGCAGGTCCCCGCCTGCCAGCCGCTGTCGACCGCCGGGTTGTCGGGGTCCGAGGGGGCGATGATCCCGGCCGTGTCCCCCCGCGCCGGGCCGGCCCAGACGAGCAGCACGGCAACCGCGGCGACGCCCACCGACCGTCGGCGCATGCCGCGCGCGAGCCCCGCCGAATTGCCCCTGCCGAGTCTCATCTAGCAGCACTATACCCGATTTTGATGATGTGATCTACTATTTTTAGGTATCCATTCCCTAAACGGAGGTCATCAAATGAACTGGCAGCTGCTTGCCCGTGCCAATACCCACCCGCTGCGGATCTCGATCCTCGAGGTCCTGGAGCTCGACGGCGGTCGCTGCCTCTCCCCCAGCGACCTCGCCCACGAGCTGCAGATGCCCCTCAGCAACGTCAGCTACCACGTCGCCGTGCTCCGCCGCAGCGGCCTCCTCGAGCTGGTCGACGAGCATCCCGTGCGTGGCGCGACCGAGCACTTCTATCGCGCCAGGTGGTCGAGGACGTCGCTCGCCGGCTCCGCCGCATGAAGCTCGCCGTTCCGTAAGAGGCCCGCACCCCACAGGGTTTACGATGAAGATTCGTTCTGTACCGAAAGCGGAGTCGAGCTGTGGCGGACACCCCCTTCGACCCAGACGCCGAATACACGCTGGGCCCGGGACCCAGCAGCGAGATGGGCCGGGAGGAAATTCGGCTGCTCAAGCGCATCGCCGACGCGGTGGACGAGCGGGTCGGCGTGGACGCGAGCGTGCCGGCGCGCGAGCAGGCAGCGGAGGAAATCGCGCAGGAGGACGAGGAGTTCGCGAAGATGTTCGAACGCCTGCAGGAACTGAGCGAAGCCAATCCATCCAGCGTGCTCGAGGGCCTGATCTCCGTCGCCGAAGACGAAGCCGCGGGCAGGGCGGAGAAAATGGACACCGACAGCGACGCGATCGAGGCCGCCGAGAGCGCGCTCGAGGAGCACGAAGGCGAGCTGCTCGAGAAGCTCATGGAGCTGATGCAGGCCGGCATCCCCGAGAAAGCGACGGTCCGCGAGGCGATCGCCGAGATGCTGCGCGCCTGCCGCGAGGACCCCGAGGCACAGGAGCTGATCGAACGCCTGGCGGCGATGAAGTACTTCGGGGAAGACGAGCCCTGAGAAGCGGACGACGGGTCTCGAACCCGCGACCTCGAGCTTGGGAATCTCGCGCTGAGGCTTAGCTCCAGCCGCTTTCCAATGCGCTTTGCCTGTAAATCACCACTTTTTGAAGTGGACACCGAACGACCACGCTGGACACAATGGGTCCGATTTTGTTCCTACCCGTGTTCCTACCCAGCACCGCTTCGAGAAACGCTCGCGATGCAGGCCAGTCGATACTAACCCCGCTGCATCGCCGAAGGGCGCAGGCGCCGGGGCAAGCTGAGCGAGCCGGCTGATACTTTTAATTCTTCCAACTCTTGCGCTACACTCCCAGAAGTCATGGCAACCGTCGACTCAACCCGCGCCGACTACGTCCGCGCCCTGCCGACCCTCTCGCGCGCCGCCGAGCTGATCGACATCAGCCCCGCCGGGATCACGCGCGGGATCGAGGAGCTTGGCTTGGAGCCGATCCCCTGGGGCCGCCGCGAGAAGCACCTTGCCGTCGGTGACTTGCTGCGGCTCGCCACCCACCTTCGCCGCGCCTCGATCGAGGAGGTCGCCGGTGGCCTGCTCGAAGGCGTCGAGCGCGACCATTCCGCGCAACTGGGGACGGTCAACGCCGAGGTCGATCGCTTCTTCGCTGCGTTGCCGGCCCGCCGGGCCTCTGAGCCCGACGAGTTCCTGGCCGAGCTACATGGAGCCCTTCCCGAGCGATACGCCAAGCAGGCAGAGGCGATCTACCTCCGTCACGCGGACAGCTCGAAGTAGTCGCCCTCGTAGCCGCGACCCGGCTCCTACAGCTGAGCGGCCCCCCATCCTCCTCACCCTCGCACAGTTCATCGCCGGGAATCCGTCCCGCCTCCCGCTCGGACGCCGGGATACCTACAGCTAACCGAAGTTTGCGAGTAGGAGCCGCCGACGCATATGGCCCGGCTGCCACGTCGTCCCGCCTAGCTTTGCCCCAATCGCCTCGCCCAGTAGCTGGCCAACGCACTCTGCGCCATCCGCCGCGGATCCCCCGCTTCGGGTTTGCCTATCGCCCACCTGCGATTCGTGCTCACCGCACATAGTGGTGCCCCCGCCGCCTTGAGTGCGCAGGTTCGGTGCTGTCCGTTCGTCAGCCTCGACTCGCCCGGGCTCCAGTTGATCGGGTCGCTGAATAGGAAGCAGAGCTCCTCCCGGTCCCCGCCCGGTGGCAGCAGCTCCGAAGCTGCCGCCAGCACCTCCTCGTAGCTGCATTTCGGGTCGAGCCGCTCCAGTAGCTCCACGCTCGCCGCCGCGATCGATATCCAATCGCGGCGGTGGTACTCACATCCCGCCAGCTCCTCCTCGCCGAGGCTGAGGAAGAAGTGGGCGCCGGCGGCACCGTTTTCACCCGGGCCTTCTTCATACTCGACTTTCGTGACCTCGGGCCAACTTGAAGGAGATCGGCTCTCGATGTCGAGCCTGAGGTAAAGCAGGGAGCAACGGCGGCTCGCTCGAACGAGGGATGTGTCCAAGCACCCTTCGTGG
>JBLMYD010000040.1:0-19461 GCA_050258095.1 Chloroflexota bacterium | reverse complement strand
GAGCGGGCGGGGGTGCAGCGGGCCGACATGGTCGTCGCCGTCACCGGCGACGACGAGGACAACATGGTGATCTGCCAGGTCGCGCGCGAGAAGTACCTGGTCGTCAGGATCATCGCCCGTGTCAACAACCCCCGCAACCGCGAGCACTTCGACCTGCTGGGCGTGAAGCCGTCCGTCTCGGCGACGGACCTGATCCTGCGTCTGCTCGAGCACGAGGTGCCCCAGTACGGCCTCGTCCACCTGCTCGACCTGCAGGAGGAGCAGCTGGAGATCATCGAGATGCTGCTCGGCAAGGACTCGGGGGTGACGGGGAGGCGGGTCGGCGACCTCGAAATGCCCGAAGGCAGCCTGCTGATCTCGGTGCTGCGCAGCGGCAAGGGCTTCGTGCCCGGTCCCGACACGGTGCTGGAAGCGGGCGACGAGGTGCTCGCCGTGCTCGATCCGGGTCACGAGGAGCAGCTGAAGACGCTCTTCGGCCCCGACCAGAACGGCGCCGGCGGCTGAGGATCTGCCGGTGCGCGAGGTCGACTTCCTCCTCGTCGGCGGCGGGATGGCGTCCGCCCACTGCGCGGCCGAGCTGCGCAAGCGCGGCGCCGAGGGCTCGATCCTGCTCGCCGGCCGC
Source organism: Chloroflexota bacterium (assembly GCA_050258095.1). GTDB lineage: Bacteria > Actinomycetota > Thermoleophilia > Solirubrobacterales > 70-9 > VRUE01. The sequence continues at coordinate 18,839 of JBLMYD010000040.1, read as the reverse complement.
GAGCCCGAACCGCCCTACGAACGGCCGCCGCTCTCGAAGGAGTACCTGCGCGGCGAAGCCGAGCGCGAGGACGCCTACGTCAATCCGACGAGCTGGTACGAGGACAACGATGTCGAGCTGCTGACCGGCGTCAACGTGATGGCGCTCGATCCCGCCGCCCGCACGGCGAAGCTGCAAGGCGGGGAGGAGGTCTCCTTCGGCCGGGCGCTGATCGCCACCGGCGCGATGGTCAACATCCTGCGGGTCGAGGGCGCCGAGAACGAGGGCATCCACTACCTGCGCGCCTACGGCAACTCGGACGCGATCCGCGCCGACGCCGAGGCGGCCGAGCATGTCGTGTTGGTCGGCGGCAGCTACATCGGCACCGAGGTCGCCGCCTCGCTGACCGCGAAGGGCAGGAAGTGCACGATCGTGATGATGGAGGAGGTGGCGCTCTCGCGCACCTTCGGCGAGGACGCGGGCCGCTGGTTCCAGCAGCGGCTCGAAGAGCGGGGCGTGACGGTGCTCGGCGGCGAGGAGATCGAGGCCTTCGAGGGCGACGGCCGGGTGCGGGCGGTCCTGACCAAGAGCGGCCGGGCGATCGAGTGCGACGCGGTCGTCGTCGGCGCCGGCGTGCGGCCCGACGCGATGCTCGCCGAACGAGCCGGCCTCGAGATCGGCAACGGGATCGCCTGCGACTCGCGGCTGCGCACCTCGGCGGAGGGGATCTACGCGGCCGGCGACTGCTGCTCCTACGAGAGCGTGGTGCACGGTCGCCGCCTGCGGGTCGAGCACTGGGACGTGGCGATGCAGCAGGGCATGCACGCCGCCGGCAACATGCTCGGCGCCGAGGCCGACTACAAGGTCGTCCCCTACTTCTTCAGCGACCTCGCCGACTGGGCGAGCCTCGAGTACGTCGGTCCGGCGCACGACTGGGACGAGGAGATCTGGCGCGGCGACCGCGAAGCGGGGGAGTTTTCCGTCTGGTACCTGAAGCAGGGCCGTGTCGCGGGCGCGCTCAGCGTCGGCCGGCCCGAAGACCTCGCCGAAGCGCGGCGCCTGCTCGCCGACCGCGTCGACGTCAGCTCCGCCCGCGAGCGGATCGCCGACGCCGACTCGGAACTGGCTGAGATCGGCGCTTGAGCCAAGTGACTATCCGAAAACCCCCACGCACGTCTGGCGGTGCCGGACATACTTCGCGGGGCGGCGTCCTCGGTCGGCCAAATGGCGCTGCCATTCGGCCTCCCTGCGTCCTACCCCCGCTCGGTCCGGCACTCGCCAGTCGCACACGCGGGTTCTCGGATAGTCACCAGCCGGCTATTTGCGGATTTGGAATTTGCGCTTCTTCGGCAGCCAGCTGACGCCTTCGCAGAGCTGTTCGGGCGTCGTGTTCAGGGAGCCGGCCAGCTTCACGATCGTGCCCAGCCGGGGCTCGCGGCCGCCTCGCTCCAGCAGCGAGATCTCCGTCCGGTGCAGGTCGCAGAGGTCGCCGAGCTCTTCCTGCGAGATCCCTGCCTTCTTACGCGCTTTACGCAGATTAATGGCGAAACGTTCACGTGGTTTCATACAGAGATTCTCTGTCTGCTTAGACAGAAGCGCTACAGCCAAAACGCCTCTCAACGAAACTGCACGTTTATATACGAATCAGTCACGGGTTGCGCGCCAGACCCAGATCATCGCCAGCGGCTGCAGCGGCAGGCGCGCCCAGAGCGCCCAGCGCGGGATGCGATCGAGGTCGAGACCGCGGACCTGCTCCGGATTGACGGCCATGTGCACGTTGGCGGGAAAGATGGCGAGGAGCAGAGCGAGCAGCCACCAGCGCGCGAAGCGCCGCGTCGGCGGCGCCAGCACCGCCGCTCCCCCCACGATCTCAGCCACACCGCTGACGGCGACCGCCTCCCGGCGCCGCGGCAGCGAGGGCGGCATCATCGCCTCGTAGGCACGCGGGACGACGAAGTGCATCGTCCCGGCGAAAACGAAGAAGGCCGCCAAAGCTCTTTGCGAACGGCTCATCGAGCGGCCCAGTCTAGGAGCTTGCGGCGAGAGAGTGGGCGCCGGAGGCGGGTCCCCGGGCCGGCTTCGCCGGGAGTTCCGGGGGACCCCGCCTCCGGCGCCCACCTATGCAGGCCCTATGGTGGGTCCTCATGGCCGAGTTCAAGCTCAACCCCGCATACACGCCGACCGCGGACCAGCCGCAGGCGATCGCCGGCCTGGCCGAGGGGCTGGCGGCGGGCGAGCGCTTCCAGACCCTGCTCGGGGCGACGGGGACAGGCAAGACCTTCACGATGGCGGGCACGATCGAGGCGGTGCAGCGCCCCTCGCTCGTCATCGCCCACAACAAGACCCTGGCGGCGCAGCTCTGCAACGAGTTCCGCGAGTTCTTCCCCGACAACGCGGTCGAGTACTTCGTCTCCTACTACGACTACTACCAGCCCGAGGCCTACGTGCCGGCGCAGGACCTCTACATCGAGAAGGACTCCTCGATCAACGACGAGATCGACCGTCTGCGCCACGCGGCGACGGCGGCGCTGTTCGCGCGCCGCGACGTGATCATCGTCGCCTCGGTCTCCTGCATCTACGGGATCGGCTCGCCGCAGGTCTACAACGAAAAAATGCAGCTCTTCAAGGTCGGAGAGGAGATCGACCGTGACGAGGTGCTGCGCAAGCTGGTCAAGATGCAGTACCAGCGCAACGACACGGCGCTCGGGCGTGGGTCCTTCCGGGTGCGCGGCGAGGTGCTGGAGATCATGCCCTCCTACGCCGAGTCGGCCTACCGGATCGCCCTCTTCGGCGACGAGATCGAGGGCATCCAGCACTTCGACCCGCTGACCGGCGAGGTCCTCGACACGATCGACCACGTCTCGGTCTGGCCGGCCTCGCACTACGTGACCAGGGACGAGACGCTGGAGCGCGCGGTCGAGGAGATCAGGGCCGAGCTGAGTGCGCGCACGGCGGAGCTGGAGGCCGAGGGCAAGCAGCTCGAGGCGCACCGGCTGCGCCAGCGCACCGCCTACGACATCGAGATGCTGAAAGAGCTCGGCTTCACCTCGGGGATCGAGAACTACTCGCGCATCCTCGACGGGCGGCCGCCGGGCAGCCCGCCGCACACGCTGATCGACTACTTCCCCGACGACTTCGTCGTCTTCGTCGACGAGTCCCACCAGACGATCCCGCAGATCGGCGGCATGTACGAGGGCGACCGCTCGCGCAAGCAGACGCTGATCGACTACGGCTTCCGGCTGCCTTCGGCGATCGACAACCGGCCGCTCAAGTTCGACGAGTTCCTCGACCGGGTCGACCGGCTGGTGATGGTCTCGGCGACGCCGGGGCCGTTCGAGCGGGCGGAATCGAGCCGCGTGGTCGAGCAGATCGTGCGCCCGACCGGGATCGTCGACCCCGAGATCGAGGTGCGTGAGACGCGCAACCAGATCGACGACCTGATGAACGAGATCAAGGCCCGGGCCGACGGCGGCGAGCGGGTCCTGGTCACGACGCTGACCAAGAAGATGGCCGAGGACCTGACCAACTACCTGCTCGAGTACGGCGTCCGGGTCCGCTACCTGCACTCGGAGATCGACACGCTGGAGCGGATCCAGATCGTCCGCGACCTGCGCCTGGGGGAGTACGACGTGCTGGTCGGCGTCAACCTCCTGCGCGAGGGGCTCGACCTGCCCGAGGTCTCGCTGGTGGCGATCCTCGACGCCGACAAGGAGGGCTTCCTGCGCGGCGAGACCAGCCTCGTGCAGACGATCGGGCGGGCGGCGCGCAACGTCAACGGCCGGGTGCTGATGTACGCGGACAAGGAGACGGAGGCGATGCGGGCGGCGATCCGCGAGACCGACCGGCGGCGCGCGATCCAGCTCGCCTACAACGCCGAGCACGGGATCACGCCCGAGACGGTGCGCAAGGGCATCTCCGAGATGAGCGAGTTCCTGGCGATGGAGGACCGGGCGCCGCGCAAGCGCCGGGGCAAGCGCGCGGCGGAGTTTGCCGACCCGGCCGAGCTGGAGCGGACGATCGTCGCCCTCGAGGAGGAGATGCTGGCGGCGGCCGACGACCTGCGCTTCGAGGAGGCGGCGCGGCTGCGCGACGAGCTGAAGGAGCTGCGCCGCGACCTCGACGGGATGCGGGCGGGAGCCTGAGCGATGACGATCTGTGAGGAGGTTGGGGAGTGGGCGGCTGCGTTGCGGATGGAGGACCTTCCGGGGAGCGTGCGCGAGCGGGCGGCGCTGCAGGCTCAGTGCATCGCGGCAGCCCGCGTGGCGGGAGAGGAGGCCGCGGCGCCGTTTGCCGCCGTCGCTCCCGACGGCCCGGTCGGCGAGGCCTACCGCTCGGCGGCAGCCTCGATCGCCCACGACTGGGACGACTACCTCTTCATGGGCCACACCGGGCACTCGGCCGTGCCCGCCGCGGCGGCGTTCGCCCCCGACCCGGAACGGGCGCTGGTCGCTCAGGTGGCGGCCAACGAGGTCGCCGGCCGGCTCGGCGCGGCGCTCTTCCTCGGTCCCCACAACGGCCAGTTCTGGGCCTCGATCCACTGCGCCTCCGCGGCGGTCGCCGCTTCGCTCGGCCTCGACCTGGGTGCCGAGCGCACGGCGCAGGCGCTGGCGATCGCCCTCTACCAACCGCCCTACGGGATGTGGCCCGGGTTCATGGGGCCGGCGAGCAAGCTGCTGACGGCGGCCGAGCCGGCGGCGGTCGGGGCACGGGCGGCGCTGCTGGCGGCCGAGGGCGTGAGCGGCGCCCTCGACGTGATCGAGCATCCGCGTGGCGTGCTCTCGGCCCTCTCCTTCGCGCCGCGGCCGGCGATGTTCGGCGCGCTCGGCCGCGTCTGGCTGACCGACACGCTCGCCTACAAGCGCTTGCCCGGCTGCGCTTACCTGCAGTCGGTGGGCGAGGCGGCGCTGGCGTCGGGGGTCGCGGCCGACGCGGTCGCGGCGATCGAGGTCGAGGCGAACTGGCTCACCTGCGAGATGGAGGAGCTGGGGCGCGGCCCGGATCTGACCCCGGTCAGGGTCAACTTCTCCGCTGCGCTGACGACCGCGATCGCCCTGATCGCGGGACGGCTGACGCCGGCCGAGCTGAGCCCCGCCTGGCTGGAGGAGCACGGGGGCGCCGTCCGCGCTCTCGCCGCTCGCATCTCGCTCCGCCAGGACCCCGCCCTGACCGCGGCCACCCTGCGGGGCAGCCTCGACGCCGGCGCCTCGCCGGACCTCGGGATCGGCGACCTGCTGCGCATCCGCCGCCGGCTCGGCGACGCCAACATGCGCGACGCCAACCCCGCCTCCGCGGTACTGGGAGCGATTCGCGCCGATGCGGGTCTGCGCCGCCGGCTCGGCCGTTCGCTGCGCGAGCGCTTGCGGGGAGCCGGCGGCGACACCGGGATCGACGGCCTCGACACCGCCGCGCTGCGCATGACCTTCCCCAGCCGCCTGAAGATCCGCCTGCACGACGGGACGACGCGGGTCGTCGAGGGCAGCGAGCCGGGCTCCTGCGGGCGACCGCTCGCCGAGCAGCGCGCCGTGGTCGAGGAGCGGCTTGCGGTCGCCGGCCTGGCTCTCGCGGGAACCTAGCCGAGCAGCTTCGCCGCCTTGGCGCTGTCGGCGTGGAACTCGCCGCGCACGAGCTTGCCGTCCTCGTCGTACTTGAGGACGTGGGCGAACGGCGCTTCGAAGCTCCCCTTGTCGTTTGCCGCCTTCTGGGTGCCGAGCACGACCACGTACTCGCCGGCGTCGATGAACTCCGTCGGCTCGACGCTGAACGAGGACCAGTAGCTGGGGAGCTGGGCGAAGTTGGCGATGATCTCGTCGCGCCCGCGGGTTTCGCCGCCGAGCGGCAGGTCGTCCGACGTCAGCCAGACGGCGTCCTCGGCGAAGCTCTCCTTCAGGGCGTCGAGGTCGCCGCGGCCGAAGGCGTCGTAGGCGGACCGGGCTGTATCGATGTTCGACATCGTTCCTCCTTCGTCGGAGTGGCTGGGCCCTGCCTCCCTTCAAGCTAGACGCGGTCGGCGCCGCGCGCAAGCCGCCTTAATAATCTGCCCCGATGGCGATCGACGTGACCGAGGCGAGCTTCCAGCGCGAGGTCGTCGAGCGCTCGCGCCAGGTGCCCGTCGTCGTCGATTTCTGGGCCGAGTGGTGCGGTCCGTGCCGGACGCTGAGCCCGGCGCTCGAAGCGGCGGAGGCCGCGCGCGAGGGCAAGGTCGTGCTGGCGAAGGTCGACGTCGACGCCAACCAGGCGCTGTCTGCGCAGTTCGGCGTGCAGGGGATCCCGGCGGTGAAGGCCTTTCGCGACGGCGCCGTGGTCGACGAGTTCGTCGGCGCGGTGCCGAAGGCGCAGGTGGAAGCCCTGTTCGACTCGCTCGTCCCCTCGCGGGCCGACGAGCTGCTGGCGGCGGGCGACGAGCTCTCCCTGCGCGAGGCCGCCGAGCTGGAGCCCCGCCGGGCGGACATCGCGATTGCGCTCGCGCGCAAGCGGCTGGAGCGTGGGGCGGAGGACGATGCTCTGGCCGCGGTCGAGGGCCATGCGGGCGACTTCGCCGCCGCGGGCATCGCGGCTCGGATCCAGCTGGTCAAGGGCGGCGTCGCGACCGAGGCGTTCGAAGCGCTCGATCGCGGCGAACGCGACGCGGCCCTCGATGCCCTCCTCGCCGTCTTCGCCGAGGCAGACGTCGACACCCGCGAGCTGATCCGCCGCGCCGTCGTCGGCATCCTCAGCGAGGCGCCCCCGGACGACCCCAGCGCCCGCGCCTACCGCCGCCGCCTCGCCACCGCCCTCTACTGACCCCTCCCGCTGACTTCGCCTTTATTCGTCCCATCGGCGAACAAAGTCGAACTCACCCTCGAAGCTCGCGGCGGCGTTGGGCGAGGAGGCGACGCAGGCGGTCGGCCACGGCCTGCGGTTCGCGATCCATGCGCACTCCCGTGATCCGCGCCATCTCGACGCCGGCGAGCTTCAGGCTCTCTTGGCGGATCCGGTCTTCCTCGAAGGCCCGCGGGCTGCCGTGGTAGTCGTAGGTGTCGAGTTCGACCGCGAAGCGCTCCGCCGACCAGTAGGCATCGAGCTCGCAGCCCTCGATGAACACGTTCGTTGAGGGTCGTGGCAGGCCGGCGCGTCGCACGAGCGCGAGAAAACTTCGCTCCAGGCCTGAGCGCGTGAAAGCTCCTGGGCGATGGATTTCCAGCGCCGTCCGCAGCCGGGCGACCCCACGGAATCCCTTGCTGCGCGAGATCAGCTCGTCCATCGCGATCAGGTCGAGAAGGCCGAGGCGTCGCGCATTGTCGAGCGCCTGTCCGAGGTAGAAGGGATCGGCCGCGGCAAAGTCGAGGAACGTGCGAGGCACCGCCGTGACCGGGATGCCTTCGTGCGAAGCCCGGTCCTTCAGGGTGAGGGCCGCGGCGCTGTGCACCCGAATCGCCTCCCTCGTTCGGCGTGGGCTCGAGGCGGTGACCTCGACCGGCAGATAAAACCGCTTGGTCAACCCCCAGAGCCACGCGGCCGACCGGTGGCTCAGAAGCGCATCCTCCCCACAGCTGAGCACCGCCGCCATGCACTGTCCATGCCGCGAGATCCCGGCATGACCGACGGCGTATGCAGCGTGGTGAATCGGATGGAGTCGCCCGGAGGCCACTCCATTTCCGATCTCATCCTTCGAGTAGCCAAGCGCCGCCAGCTGCCAGGTCGATACGACCCCGTGTTGCTCCCTGGCCAACCCCGCCAACCTCTGGTGACTTCGTCTTTGTTCGCCCATACGACGAATAAGGGCGAAGTCAGCGGGGGTTCTCCCCCGGGAACGTGTGTTCGCTCGGTTAGGATGGGGCGTGGTGGCCGCTTCGGATCGGATCGTCATCTCGGGTGCGCGGGAGCACAACCTCAAGGACATCGACGTCGAGCTGCCGCGGGATGCGTTGATCGTGATCACCGGCCTCTCGGGCTCGGGCAAGTCGAGCCTCGCCTTCGACACGATCTACGCCGAGGGGCAACGGCGCTACGTCGAGTCGCTCTCCGCCTACGCGCGCCAGTTCCTCGGCCTGATGGAGAAGCCCGACGTCGACTCGATCGAGGGGCTCTCGCCGGCGATCTCGATCGACCAGAAGACGACCTCGCGCAACCCGCGCTCGACGGTCGGCACGGTGACCGAGATCCATGACTACCTGCGCCTGCTCTGGGCGCGGATCGGCATCCCGCACTGCCCCGAGTGCGGGGCCGAGATCACCGGCCAGACCCAGGAGCAGATCGTCGACCGGCTGATGACCCTGGAGGAGGGGACGAAATTCATGGTCATGGCGCCCGTCGTGCGCGGGCGCAAGGGTGAGTACGGCAAGCTGTTCGAGCAGTTCCGGCTGGAGGGCTACTCGCGGGTCAAAGTCGACGGCGAGCTGCGCCGCCTCGACGAGGAGATCGTCCTCGACAAGAAGTTCAAACACGACGTCTCGGTCGTCGTCGACCGCCTCGTGATGAAGCCGGACCTGCGCCGCCGGCTCTCCGAGTCGGTCGAGGCCGCCGCCGGGCTCGCCGCCGGCCTGGTCGAAGTGGAGATCGTCGAAGGCGAGACGCTGCTCTTCTCCGAGCAGTTCGCCTGCCTCGAGTGCGGCACCTCGATCCCCGAGCTGGAGCCGCGGGTCTTCTCCTTCAACTCGCCCCACGGGGCCTGCGAGCGCTGCCACGGACTCGGCTTCCAGCGGGTGATCGACCCCGACCTGGTCGTCCCCGACCCGACCCTCTCGCTGGCCGAGGGCGCTCTGCAGCCCTGGAACCGCGGCATCACCGCCTACTGGAAGCGGCTGATCGCCTCGGTTGCCGAGGCCTACGACGTCGACGTCGACAGGCCCTGGGCGAAGCTGAAGAAGCCGGAGAAGGAACTCTTCCTCTACGGCACCGGCGGCGAGCGCCACCAAGTCACCTACACCAACCGCTTCGGCCGCCGCCGCTCCTACAAAGTGCGCTTCGAGGGGATCGTCAACAACCTCGAGCGCCGCTACGAGGAGACCGACTCGGAGTCCAACCGCGAGCGGATCGAGGGCTACATGGCAGAGCAGCCCTGCCCGGACTGCGGCGGCGACCGCTTGCGACCGGAGAGTCTCGCGGTCAAGGTCGGCGGAATCAGCATCGCCGACTTCAGCCGCAAGTCGGCGCGCGGCGCCGCCGAGTGGATCGCGACCCTGGAGCTGACCGAGACCGAGCGGGCGATCGCCCGCCTGATCGTGCGCGAGATCAGCGAACGGCTCGCCTTCCTCGAGAACGTCGGCATCGGCTACCTCTCGCTGGGCCGCTCGGCCCGCTCGCTCTCCGGCGGCGAGGCGCAGCGCATCCGCCTCGCGACGCAGATCGGCTCCAGCCTGGTCGGCGTCATGTACGTGCTCGACGAGCCTTCGATCGGCCTGCACCAGCGCGACAACGAGAAGCTGATCGCCACCCTCGACCGCCTGCGCGACCTCGGCAACACGGTGATCGTCGTCGAGCACGACGAGGGGACGATGCGCGCCGCCGACCACCTCGTCGACCTCGGCCCGGGCGCCGGCGAGCACGGCGGTCACGTGATCGCCGCCGGGACGCCGGACCGGGTCGCCAAGGACCCCGCCTCGCTCACCGGCCAGTACCTGGCGGGCAAGCGCCGGATCGAGTTGCCGGCCGAGCGCCGCGAACCCCGTGGCGCCCTGCGCGTCCGCGGCGCCCGCGAACACAACCTCAAGGACGTCGACGTGGCGATCCCGCTCGGCGTCTTCTGCTGCGTCACCGGCGTCTCCGGCTCGGGCAAGTCGACGCTGGTCAACGAGACGCTGCACCACGCGGTCGCCAACCGCCTGCACCAGGCGAAGCTGCGGCCCGGCGCCCACGACGGGGTCGACGGCCTCAGCCAGATCGACAAGATCATCAACATCGACCAGTCGCCGATCGGCCGCACGCCGCGCTCCAACCCGGCCACCTACACCGGCGTCTTCGACCACATCCGCCAGCTCTTCGCCCAGACCCAGGAGGCCCGCGCCCGCGGCTACAAGCCCGGCCGCTTCAGCTTCAACGTCAAGGGCGGCCGCTGCGAGGTCTGCCGCGGCGACGGCCAGATCAAGATCGAGATGCACTTCCTGCCCGACGTCTACGTGCCCTGCGAGCAGTGCCACGGCAAGCGCTACAACCGCGAGACGCTCGAGGTCCGCTTCAAGGGCAAGAACATCGGCGACGTGCTCGAGATGTCGGTCGAGGAGGCGGTCGAGTTCTTCGAGAACGTGCCGAAGATCGCCCGCCGCCTGCGCACCCTGCACGACGTCGGACTCGACTACATCCGCCTCGGCCAGGCGGCGACGACGCTCTCCGGCGGCGAGGCGCAGCGGGTGAAGCTGGCGACCGAGCTCTCCAAGGTCGCCACCGGCAACACGCTCTACATCCTCGACGAGCCGACGACCGGCCTGCACTTCGCCGACGTGCAGCGCCTGCTCGACGTGCTCGGTCGCCTCGTCGACGCCGGCAACACCGTCGTCGTCATCGAGCACAACCTCGACGTGATCAAGACCGCCGACCGCCTCATCGACCTCGGGCCCGAGGGCGGCGAGGAGGGGGGGGAGGTGGTCGCCACCGGTACCCCGGAGGAGGTTGCCGCCGTCGCGGGCTCCTACACCGGCCGCTTCCTCGCCGGGCTACTGCCCGACCAGCAGGGCCGCGCCCAGCGCGCCGCCTAGGTCGTTGAGCTCCGTGCCGAGCAGGGCGGGCGGGCGGTCGTCGACGAAGAGGTGCTTGCCCATCTCCTCGGCCAGCGCGTCCTTGTAGCGCGCGCCGAGGCGGTCGCCGAGGCCGCCGCCGAGGACCACGGCTTCGGGGTCGACGAGGTTGACGGCGGAGGCGATGCCGGTGCCGAGCGCCGCGATCGCCCGCTCGATCAGCTTCGTCGCCAGCTGGTCGCCGTGGTCGAGCGCCCGCTCCCAGATGCCGCTCGTTAGACGGGTGCGTTCGTGCTTGCGCATCAGCTTGAAGAGGTCGGTCTTGGCGCCCTCCTCATGCTGCCGCCGCGCCTCGGCTTCCATCGCGGCGCGGCCCGCGTAGGCCTCCATGCAGCCCCGGCGCCCGCAGGGGCACTTGGCGCCGCCGCACTTGACGACGACGTGACCGATCTCCCCGGCGGCGCCACGGCCGAGCCACGGCTTGCGGTCGAGGACGAGGCCGCCGCCGACGCCGGTCCCCCACCAGACGCCGATCAGCGAGTCGAAGGGCCGACCGGCGCCGAGGCGGTACTCGCCTTCGACGGCCACCTGCACGTCGTTGCCGATCCGCACCTCGGTGCCCAGGGCCTTGGCGAGGGTCTCGCCTAGTGGGAAGCTGCCCGTCCAATCCGGCAGGTTGCGCGCGCCGCTGACCTCGCCGGTCCTGCCGTCCACGTCGCCGGGCGAGCCGACGCCGACGCCCCGCAGGTCGGCCGGGGCGACCCCGGCGTCGGCAGCAGCCTCGCCGAGCGCCCGGGCCATCGCCTCTGCGACGTCCGGCGGGCTGCCCTCGGTCGGCGTCGGCCGCCTCGCCTTGCCGAGCACCTCGTTGCCCGCATCGACGATCACGGTCTGGACCTTGGTTCCGCCGAGGTCGATGCCGCCGCGCAGGTCGCCCTTCGCCATCTCAGGCGCCGCTCTGGGCTGCGCCCGTGAGGACGTCGACCACTTCGAGGCTGACCGGGTCGTCCTTGACGCCGATCCCGACGAGCGTCGCCTTGCTGCCGCCGGCGGGCGACTCGAGCGTCAGCGAGGTCATGCCCCCGCTCCGGTCGGCGGCGGTCCGCAACCCGGACCGCTCCCAGGCGCCGACCTCGTCACCGAGCTTGTGGTCGCGCCCCCGGAGGACGAGCTTGAAGGCATAAACCCGGTTTGGGGTGACGGCGAGCATCACCTTCTCCGGCAGGCCGCCGGCCTGCTTCTTGCGCAGCATCTTGATCCCGGCGTAGACGAGACCGCCGAGCTGCGCCTTCGACGCCGCGTAGCCGGCCGAGGCGCCGCCCTGGCGGAAGCCCCCGGCGGCGAGGACCTCTTCTCCGCCGACCCGGTCGCCGACCAGATCGCGGCACTTCTGCCTCCACTCGGCGACGTGCTCGTCGCTCATCTCGAACATGCGATTCCTCCTCTGCGGCGGTTGCGTGCCGACCCTACAGCCGTGCCCTCTGGAAAGCTAGGCAGGTGGCCGGCGAGCAGACGGGTTGGCGGGTCTGGTGGCGCAAGCGGCGCTGGTACGAGCGCAACCGGAGGCCGCTGCGCCGCTGGCGACTCGCCCGGCACGCCGCCCGCGGCGGCTTCTACGTGCGCCGGCCGGTCGAGGGGGAGATCCTCGAGGCGCTCGACGAGGGCCGCCTGCGGATCGGCGAAGGGACGCTGCTCGAGCCGGGCTGCTGGCTGACGCTGGCTCCCGAGGCGCGGATCGAGATCGGCGCCGGCTGCTTCCTCAACCGCAACACGATGCTCGCCGCGCTCGAGCTGATCGAGATCGGCGACCACACGATGTTCGCCAACGGCTGCTTCGTCGGCGACTCAGACCACCGCTTCGACGACCCGGACACGCCGATAACCCAGCAGGGATTCACCTCGAAGGGACCGGTGCGGATCGGCTCCAACTGCTGGTTCGGCGTCAACTGCGTCGTCACCAGCGGCGTCACCGTCGGCGACAGGTGTGTGATCGGCGCGAACTCGGTGGTGACGAGCGACCTTCCCGCGAGGACGATCGCCGCGGGCGCCCCGGCTCGGCCAATCGGCGATATCCGGTCATAATAAGAAAGATAATTACTTTTACTTTGTACTACTTGACAAGTTAACCCGTGGCGACATAGGGTCGGCGCGTGGCCTCACCGTCGATCGTCGCCCATGCCAACTGCGACGACGCCTACGTCGTCTGGCGCTACCCGAAAGCGATCCCCGATTGCCGTGGCTTTGCCCTATACCGCAGGGCGAAGGGGGGAGAGCCCGAGCCCGTGCAGACCTTCGTCTCCTTCGCCGGCGAAGAGCGCAAGTCCGGCGAGCACCGGCCGAGCACCGAGTGGCCGATCCAGCGCTTCGGCTGGACCGACGTCCTCGCCCGCTCGGGCGAAACGGTGAGCTACCGGGTGGTGCCGATGGTCGGCAAGGCCGGCGCCCTGCAAGAGAAAGAGGACCTGGCCAGCCCCTGGAGCGAGGCGGTCGCCGTCACCGACGAGGCCGGCGACGGCCTGCGCGCCTACTTCAACCGCGGCGTGCTGGCGACGCAGTCGGTCGCTCGTCGCCTCAAGGGCGACGAACCCTGGACCAAGCAGATCAAGCAGATGATCGCGACGCCGGGGAACATCACCCGCGAATACCTCTCCGGCGAACTGCGCCTCGGGCTGCGCAAGGTGCTTGCCGACGCGCTCGCCAACCCGAAGGCCGAGGCGTATGCGGCCCTCTTCGAGCTCGACGACCCCGAGCTGGTCGCCGACCTCTGCGCGCTCGGCAAACGCGCCCACGTGATCCTCGCCAACGGCACCAAGCACGACGGCGACGAGAACGAGGAGGCGCGGAAAGCGCTGACCGAGGCCAAGGTCGACGTGCACCACCGGATGACCGGCAGCCGCCTCGCGCACAACAAGATCCTCGTCATCTGCGAGGACGGCTCGCCGAGGCTGACCTGGACCGGCTCGACCAACTGGACGATGAGCGGGCTATGCACCCAGGTCAACAACGGCCTGCTGATCGAAAACGCCGAAGTCGCCCGCAACTACAAAGACGAGTGGGACGCGTTGCTGAAGGCGGGCGACGAGTTCCCGCCGGAACTGGTCGATGGCAACGGCACGGCGCGCTCGGCCAAGCTGGGCAAGGGCAGCGTCGGGACCTGGTTCGCGCCGGTGCACAAGGAAGTCGACCTCGATGCGGCCCGCGACCTGATCGCCGGAGCCGAGCACGGCATCCTCTTCCAGTTCTTCAACCCGGGTACGAAAAACACGCTCTTCAACGCGATCATGGACAGGGTGATCGCCGACGAAGGGGACGGCGACGGCGAGGTCGACGTCTACGTGCACGGGGTGCTCAACCAGGATCCCGAGGCCGGCTCGAAAGACCCGGCGCTCGTCAACCTGATCCGCCGCGGCCAGATCGACGAGGCCAGCCCCGACATCGTCCTGCCGGCCAAGGTCGACTCGCGCTTCGCCGGCTGGGAAAAAGAGCTGGGCCGGCTCAGCCTGGTGATGATCCACTCCAAGGTCGTGATCCTCGACCCCTTCGGCGCCAAGCCGGTGGTGATGACGGGCTCGCACAACCTCGGTCCCCGCGCCAGCGGCAAGAACGACGACAACCTAAACCTGATCGTCGGCGAGCCGCGGCTGGCCGCCGCCTACGCCACCCACATCATCTCGGTCTACAACGCCTACCGCTGGCGCTACGTCTCCTCGCCCGGGGCCAAGGGCGCCGGCAAAGCCTGGGAAGGGCCCGAAGACGGCGACGCCTGGCAGGACAAGTACTACACGGGTCCCGACGCGGCGGCCAAGCAGCGCGAGCTGGCCTTCTGGCTCGGCGACGACTGACGCCGCCGCGCGGCTCGTTCTGTGACGAAAGCCGCGCGATTCGTGCCAGGACCGTGCCTATAATCCGTGGTCGGCCGTGACCCGAAGGGCATGGACCCCATGAACCTCGTCGAACTCGTCGATCCCGCACACGCTAGAGGCGACGTGAAGCTCATTCGCGCCAGGGAGGAGCTTCGAGCCGCGCTTGCCCCGATCCGCCGCGAGGGCAGCTCGATCGGGCTGGTGCCGACGATGGGCTGCCTGCACGAGGGGCACCTCTCGCTGCTGCGCGCCGCCCGCGCCGAGTGCGACGCCGTCGTCATCAGTCTCTTCGTCAACCCGACCCAGTTCGGGGCCGGGGAGGACCTCGATCGCTACCCGCGCGACGAGGAGCGCGACCTGCGGCTGGCGGCCGCGGCGGGCGCCGACTTCGTCTGGGCGCCGCCGGTCGAGGAGGTCTACCCGCCGGGCTTCGCCACCCACGTCGAGGTCGAGGGCCTGACCGGGGTGCTCTGCGGCGATCCCGCCCGCCGCGGCCCCGAGCACTTCCGCGGCGTCACCACCGTCGTCGCCAAGCTCTTCAACTCGGTCCAGCCCGACGTCGCCTACTTCGGCCAGAAGGACGCCCAGCAGGCCGTCGTCATCCGCCGCATGGTCCGCGACCTCGACTTCCCGGTGCGGATCGAGGTGCTGCCGATCGTGCGCGAGGCCGACGGCCTGGCGATGAGCTCGCGCAACGCCTACCTCGACCCGCGCTCCCGCGAGCAGGCGACGGCGCTCTCGCGGGCGCTCCGCCGCGCCGCCGAGGCCGCGCCCGCCGCCGGCCTGGCCGCCGCCCTGGAGGCCGCCCGCGCCGAGCTGCGCGCGGCAGGCGTCGAGCCCGAGTACCTGGAGGCGCGCGACGCCGAAGACCTGACCCCGGTCGCCGAGGCGGCCGACCGGCCCGTGCTGATCGCGGTCGCCGCTCGGGTCGGCGGTGCCCGCCTGATCGACAACGCAGTGATCCAACCTTCGAACCGATGAGCAGCTGAAAGGGAGGCCCATGCAGAGGCAGATGCTCAAGTCCAAGATCCACCGCGCGACGGTGACCGATTGCGACGTCGACTACGTCGGCAGCATCACGATCGACACCGAGCTGATGGCGAGCGCCGACCTGATCGCCAACGAGCAGGTGCACGTCTGGGACATCGACAACGGGGCGCGCTTCGTCACCTACGCGATCGACGGCGAGCCCGGCTCGGGGACGATGCAGGTGAACGGGGCGGCGGCCCACCTGACCCGGCCCGGCCACAAGATCATCGTCGCCTCCTTCGGCGCCTACGACGAGCGCGACCTCGAGTCCTACGCGCCCGTCGTCGTCCACGTCGGCGAGCGCAACGAGATCGTCGCCGTCGACAGCCACCCCGAGGTGCTGCTCGTCGAGCCGGCGCACGCGTCCGACGCGGAGATGGCCTGATGAGCTCCGGCGGCCGCTCCCACACCGCTCCGCCCGACGAGGGGCGCGCGCCGGTCAACCTGCCGCGCCTCGCCGAGATGAAGGCGAAGGGCGAGCCGATCGCGATGGTCACCGCCTACGACTACCCCTCGGCCAGGGTGGCGGAGGAGGCGGGGGCCGACATCGTCCTCGTCGGCGACTCGGCGGCGATGGTCGTGCTCGGATACCCGGGCACCGAGCCGGTCTCGATGGAGGAGATGATCGTCCTCGGCAAGGCCGTGCGGCGCGGCCTGAAGACGCCGCTGATGGTGGGGGACATGCCGATGGGCAGCTACGAGGCGAGTAACGAGCTGGCCGTGCAGAACGCGCAGCGGCTGGTCAAGGAGACCGGCTGCCAAACGGTGAAGCTGGAGGCGGGGGGGATCTCGGTCGAGCGGGCGCGGGCGATAATCCGCGCCGGCATCCCGGTTATGGGCCACGTCGGCCTGACGCCGCAGACGGCGACCGCGCTGGGCGGCTACAAGGCGCAGGGCAAGACGGCGCAGGACGCGATCCGGCTCAGCGAGGACGCGCTGGCGCTGCAGTCGGTCGGCTGCTTCGCGATCGTCTTCGAGGCCGTGCCGGCCGCCGTCACCGAGGCGATCGTCGAGAAGCTCGAGGTGCCGACGATCGGCATCGGCGCTGGCCCCGCCACCTCCGGCCAGGTCCTCGTCTTCCACGACATGCTCGGCATCACCACCGGCCGCATGGCCAAATTCGTCAAGCAGTTCGCCCACGTCCACGATGAGATGGTCGCCGGAATGCGCCAGTACGTCACCGAGGTCCGCTCACGCCATTTCCCCGAGCCCGAGCACGTCTACGGCGTCGAGCCGTCCGAGCTGGCCGAGCTGAAGCGCTACCTGGACCAGGAGAGCCTGACGTCGGCGAAAGCGTGGGACTGGGAGCCGCTTTCGTAGGCCACGCTGTTTCCGCGCGAGGGGGTCTCGGGCGTTACCCTCGAACGACGATGCGCGTTCACTACGACCCTGAAGTCGACATTGCGTTGATGGTGCTCGAGCGAGGGGAAACGGTCAGCGAGGAGCACGAGTGGGGTCTGATCGACCGCGACCCCGGCGACGATCACCTGATGGGCTTCGAGGTGTGGGAGGCAAGCCGCCGTCCCCAAGGCCATCCGCGACGAGATCGGCATCAAGCCCGGCGACGAGGTGGTGTTCGAGCCTGACGGCAAGGACGTCCGCGTCCGCCGGGCCACCGACGACCCGGACACCCACCGAGAGCGCATCGAAGCGCTGCGCGGGGCCTGGGCCGGAATCCCTGGCCTGGGCACGGACGATCTGCTCGCCCTGCGTCGCGAGGAGCGGGAGCTGGAGGAGCGCAGGGCACGGAGGCTCCTTGGTCGTTCTTGACACCTGGGCCCTGCTCGCGCACCTGCGCGACGAGCCGGCGGGGAAGCGGGTCCGAGAGTGGACGGAGAGGGGCGCTGCGATGTGCTCCGTGAATCTCGGAGAGGCGCTGTCTCTCGAAATGCGAGTGCTCGGCCCAGACGGAGCCGGCGACACCATCGACCGAGCGCGCCGTGAGTTGAGCGTCATCGACCCCGACTGGGACCTTGTGAGCGCCGCCGCCAGGGTCAAGGTCGCCAGCGGCCTCTCTTTCGCCGACGCGTTCTGCATCGCGACCGCCGAACGCCTGGCCGCGCCGCTCTGGACCGGCGATCCCGAGATCATCGACCGAGCCGGTGACCTGGGGTGCGAAGTCGAGGACTTGCGCGCCGGCTGAGCGGAGCCACTGTCGCAGCGACTTTAAGATGGGCCCCAACGTGCCCGTCTACGAGTTCGAGTGCGAGGAGTGCGGCAGGCGCTTCGAGGAGCTGACCGGGAGCGAGGCGCCGGGGGTCGCCTGCCCGGCGTGCGGCTGCGAGCGGACGCGGCGGCTGTTCTCGCCCGTTGCTCCGCCCAGCCGCCAGCCGCGGGGGGCGCGGGTGCGCAGCGGCGAATCGCAGCGTCGCGAGCGGGAAGCAGCGCGTGGTGAGCGCCTCGCCGAGGCGAAGAGCAAGCGGGCGGCGGGAGAGCTCTGATGGCGAGCGCGGCGGAGCGGCGCGAGGAGCTGGTCGCCCTCTACAAAGAGGTGCAGACCTGCACGCGCTGTCCCCTGCACGAGACGCGGACGAAGGCGGTCTTCGGCGCCGGCGACGCCGACGCCGAGCTGATGTTCGTCGGCGAGGCGCCGGGGGCCGAAGAGGACCGGCAGGGGCTGCCCTTCGTCGGCCGGGCCGGACAGCTGCTCAACCAGCTGCTCGAGGAGATCGGCATGTCGCGCGAGGACGTCTTCATCGCCAACGTGCTGAAGAGCCGCCCGCCCGGCAACCGCGACCCGCAGCCGCTCGAGATCGAGGCCTGCCGGCCCTATCTCTTCGAGCAGGTGCGGCTGATCGAGCCGAAGGTCGTCTGCACGCTGGGCAACTTCGCCACCAAGCTGCTGACCGGCAACCCCGCCGGCATCACCAGGGTGCGCGGCACTCCGCAGGTCCACGAGCTGGGTGGGCGCCCCGTCCTCCTCCTGCCGTTGTTCCATCCTGCGGCTGCGCTTCGCACGCCCTCGATCAAGGAGGTCCTCCGCGGCGACTTCGAGCTGCTCCCGCAGCTGCTCGCCGGCCCGGGCGCGGGCGAGCCGCCTCCGGACGAGGACCTGGAGGAGGCCCCCGTCCCCGGCCCGCCGCAGCCGGCCGACGAGCAGCTCGACCTGTTCGGTTGATGAT
This sequence comes from Chloroflexota bacterium, assembly GCA_050258095.1. Lineage (GTDB taxonomy): Bacteria > Actinomycetota > Thermoleophilia > Solirubrobacterales > 70-9 > VRUE01. The sequence goes on along the minus strand of JBLMYD010000040.1, from coordinate 197 downwards.
TGCCGGCGAGCGGGAGCAGAGAAGGCGGCGCTTCATCTCCAATTCCCCGGAGGAGACCGAAGCCCTGGGCGCCGAGCTCGCGGCCGGGCTCTCGCCCGGCGACGTCGTCGTGGTCAGCGGGGAGGTCGGCAGCGGCAAGACGACGTTGATCCGCGGCGCCTGCCGCGCTCTCGGCGTCTCGGGGCCTGTCACCTCCC
>JBLMYD010000039.1:0-11697 GCA_050258095.1 Chloroflexota bacterium | reverse complement strand
GGGGGCGCCGGCGGAGCGGCCTGGGGCGGCTCGGGCGCCGGTTGCGCTGCCGGGGGCTGCGGCGGTGCGGGGGGCGCCGGCGGTGGCGGAGCTGCCGGCTCAGGCGGTGGCGGCGGTGCGGGGGTCGGTGGCTGCGGGGGCGCGGGAGCGCTTTGAACCGACTGGATCACGGCCTGCTCGGCTTCGGCGGCCCGGCGCTCGGCTTCGCGAGCGCGCTCTTCGGCCGCGGCGACGCTCTCGCGGACCTCCCGTAGGCGCCGCTCGCGCTCCTCCTCCTCGGCCTTCAGCTTGGCGAGCCGCTCGGCCTCGGCAGCGCGACGCTCGGCCTCCTTGGTGCGCTCTTCGATCTGACGTAGACGGTCCTGGGCCTCGGCCATCGCCCGCTCCTGAGCCTCGCGCTCGTCCTGCAGGCGCTGCTCGGCCGTCCTCAGCTCGGGTTCGGACGCGGCAGGTCCGGGGGGCGCGGGCGCCTCGGGCGGCGGCTCCCCTGGAGCGGGCGGCGCGGGATGAGGCGCCGGGGGCACGGGGATCGCGCCGACGGCACCGACTCCCCGGCTTGCAGCCTCGCGCTGCAGCCGCTCGGCCTCGGCGATGCGGCGATCGGCCTCGGCGCGGATGCGCTCCTCCTCGCGCTGGATTTCTCCCACCTTGGCCTGCACCCGCTGCTCGACGGCAGCCGGGTCCTCGTAGCCGGCCGGCGCCCCGGGGGGCGCAGGCGCCGGCGGCTGGGCCGGAGCCTGCTGCGAAGGAGGGGCAATCGTCGGCTCGGTGGGCGCCGCGCTCCCCACGGGCGGGACCGGGATCGTCGCCTGCACCCCTCCTTGAAGCTGCTCGCGCTCCTGCGCGGCGCGCGTTTGCGCCAGCTCGCGCTCAGCCTTGGCCGCTTCCTTGCGCGCGCGCCGGCCGTCGGCCCGACCGCCGCCGGATCCCCGCCGTTCGGCCCGCTTCGCGGCGCGCTCTTCGCGCCGGCGCTTGGCCTCGGCCTGGCGCTGCTTGCGGTGCTCGTTGCGGGCGGCGCGCTGCTGCTCGCGAGCCAGCTTGCGCTTCTCCTTGGCATTCACCGGAGCGCCCGGCGGCGGCGCCGAGGCGGCCGCGGGCGGCTGCGTCGCCGGCATCTCGGCGGTCTGGCCCTCTCCCCCGCCCGGCGCCGGCGGGAACCCCGGAACCGGCGTCAGCGCAGGCCCGGCCTGTTCTCCCTTTTCCTTGGCGCGGCGCTGCGTGATGCGGACGATCAGCAGTAGGAGCAGGATCGCCACGACCAGGCCGACGACGAAGTACTGGATGTTGTCGCTGACGAAGTTCCCGGCTTTGCTCGGGAACGATTCCGCCTGCGCAGCCGCAGGCGCAGCGAGGGCAACGAGGGCGAACACCGACCAGAGCAGGGCAATCCTCGAACGCATGGGTCTCGAAGCTACCTCATCCGGCCCTTGAATTCCCGCTCGACTTCTCGGCGCACGTCACGATCCGCGATCTCTTGACGCCGGTCGCGTCCCTCCTTGCCGCGCGCCAGCGCCAGCTCGACCTTGGCCCGCGGTCCCTTGAAGTAGATCCGGGTCGGGATCAGGGTCAACCCCTTCTCGGCCGTCTTGCCGATCAGCCGTTCGATCTCGGCCTTATGGAGGAGCAGCTTGCGCGGCCGCTCGGGCTCGTGGTTCTCGCGGCTGGCCGGCTCGTAGGGCGGGATATGGAGGTTGCGCAGCCATACCTCGCCGCCCTCGACGACCGCGTAGGCGTCCGACATCTGCGCCTTGCCGTCCCGCAGCGACTTCACCTCGGAGCCGCGCAGGACGATCCCCGCCTCGGTCTTCTCGACCGTCTCGAACTTGTGCCGCGCCCGGCGGTTGGTGGCGACGTCGCCGGAGGCCGGCTGTCGCTGCTTCTTCGCCTTCTTAGCCATCCTCTACACGCTCCAGATCGACGCGACCGCGTGGCGCATCGACGCCGGCGACCCGGACGGATATCGGATCGCCCAGGCGCAGCGCACTCCCCGACTCGCGTCCGACCAGCGCCGTCTCCGTCTCGTTCAGCTCGAAGCGCTCCTCGCCCATCGTCCGCGCCGGGACGAACCCCTCGTAGACGTCGCCCAGCTCGCCGCCGAAGGCGACGAAGGCGCCCGCGCGCACGGTCCCCGACACCTCGCCCTCGAACCCGGCCTCCTCGCCCCGCTCGGCCAGCTCGCGCTCGAGCAGGTAGGCGGCGCAGACGTCGTCGGCGTCGCGCTCGATGCGCGCCGACTCGCGCTCCTGCTCGCTGCAGTGCCAGGCGACCTCGCGTGCTTCCGCCGCGCGCGGCGCCTCCTCGCCCTCCCCCAGCGCGGCCAGCAGCGCCCGGTGCACGAGCAGGTCCGGGTAGCGCCGGATCGGCGAGGTGAAGTGGCAGTAGGCGGGGATGCCGAGTCCGGCATGGCCGCTGTTGCGGTCGCTGTACTGAGCCTGCATGAGCGAGCGGAGCACGAGCGATGTATACGCCTCGCGCCCGTGCCCGCGCCGCGCGGCCTCCGCGACCACGAGCCGGCTCGCCGCGGCCGCCACCTCGCCCGCCTGGCCGGGCGCCAACCCCTGGCGCAGCGGCGGCGTCGGCACGCCGAGCGCGTGCAGCTGCTCGACCAGGCGCTCGATCCGCGACGGGTCAGGCTGCGCGTGGACGCGGTAGACCGCCGGGACCCGCTTGCGCTCGAGCAGCTCGGCGACCTGCCGGTTGGCGAGGATCATCAGGCGCTCGATCAGCCGGTGCGACTCGGTCTGCGCGACCGTGCGGGCGCCGGTGACGTTGCCGTCGGCGTCGAAGCGGAACTCCGGCTCGAAGGACTCGACGTCGAGGCTGGTCGTGCCGCGACTCTCGCCGAGGGCCGCGGCCGCCTCGCGGGCGACCGCGAGCGGCTCGGCGATCTCCCCCGGCGGCTCGCCGCGCCCGGCGAAGAGCAGGTCGAGCTGGTCGTAGTCGAGGCGGGCGCGCGAGCGGACGCGGCTGCGATAGAAGCTCGCCGCGAGCGGCTGCCCGCCGGCGTCGAGCTCGATCTCGGCGGTGACGGCAAGCCGCTCGACCCCCGGCGCGAGGCTGCACGCCTCCTCGCTGAGCGCGCGGGGCAGCATCGGCTCGACCGTTCCCGGGACGTAGGTGCTGTTGGCGCGCCGCCGCGCCTCGAGATCGAGCGGCGTGCCCGGCCTGACGTGCGCGGCGACGTCGGCGATGTGCACCCAGATCCGCAACCGGTCCTGCTCGCGGCGGGCGGAGATCGCGTCATCGAAGTCGCGCGCGGTCGCCGGGTCGACCGTGAAGGTCGGCAGCTCGGTCAGGTCGCGGCGGCGCAGCTCGCTTGCCGCGGCGACCTCGGCCGCGCGCCCCGCTTCCACCTCCAGCGCGGCGGGGAAGCCCCGCCGGCCGAGGCGCTCGGCGAGCAGGCGCTCGACCGCCTCGCGGGCGTTCTTCGGCTCGGCCGGCTTGCGCCCCCTGCCCCGCGCCCGCTGCCGCTCGCGGTAGTAACGCCAGTCGCGCCGGCTCACCGCGCTTCCCGGGCGAGGACCCCGAGCGCGCGCTGCAGCGCCTCGTCGCGACGGGTCTTGGGGTTGCCGCGCACCGGCACGTCCGGGTGCACGCCGTGCGTCTTGGCCAGGTTGACGCCGTCCGGGGTGAAGTACTCGCCCACGGTCAGCTTCAGGGCGCCGCCGTTGGACAGCGGCAGCTCCTGCTGGAAGACCCCCTTGCCGAACGAGCGGGTGCCGACCACGGTCGCTTCCGCGTCGTCGGCCAGCGCCGCGGTGAGGATCTCCGCGGCCGAGGCGGTGTTGCGGTCGATCAGGACGACCATCGGGACCTGCGGCAGGTTGCCGCCGACGGCCTTGTAGACGGCGTTGCCCTGGGTGCGCGACCTGGTGCTGACGACGACTTCCCCCTCGGGGAGGAAGACGCTGGCGCTGAGGATCGCCTCGTCGAGCAGGCCGCCGCCGTTGGCGCGCAGGTCGAGCACGATGCCTTCCGCGCCTTCGCGCTCCACCCTCTGCACAGCCTTGCGCAGCAGCGAGTGCACCCCCTCGCTGAAGGAGGCCATGCGCACGTAGCCGAGCTTGCGGCCGCCGGCTTCCACGATGCGACTGCTGACGATCGGCAGCGCGACCTGCGCCCGGGTCAGGGTCAGCTGCCGCGCCCTGCCGCTGGGCTTGCGCTTGACGCCGATCGTCACCTCGGTGCCTTCCGGCCCCTTGATCTTTTCGGTCGAGACGGTGCTGCTGAGGCCGGCGATCGAGTCGCCGTCGACCGAGACGATCAGCTCGCCGACCTTGATCCCGGCTTCCTGCGCCGGCGAGTTGGCGAAGACCCGTTCGACTTGCAGCCCCTGCTTGACCTGCGTCACGACCAGGCCGATGCCGGAGAAGCGCCCGGCGATCTGTTCGTCGAATAGCCGCAGCGCTTCCGGCGAGAAGTAATCGGAGAAGCGGTCGTGGTGGCTGCGGCGCAGCTCGCGGACCATGCCCTGCAGCGAGGCGTTGCTGAGCTCGGTCTGGCCGACCGGCCGGTAGTAGTTGTCGCGGATCAGCTCGCTTGCTTCGACGTTGAGCCCGGCCGAGTCGTCGACGAAGCGGTCGCGGAGGAATTCCGGCAGCTTCGCCGGGTGCCCGCCGAACCAGAGGCCGACGCAAAGGGCGGCTACCAGCGCGACCGCGAGGGCGGCGATGCGCGTGGGCCTCACGGTCCGGTCAGACCTTGAGGAAGCGCCGCAGGGTGAAGCCCGAGCCGAGCGTCGAGACCAGCACCGAGGCGGCGAAGAGGATCGCGATCAGCGCCGGGAAGGTCACCGTGGTGCTGTCCTGCGCCGCGAAGAGCGAGATCGAGCCGCTCAGCGGGTCGACGACGGTGATCTTGCCCAGCCACAGGATCAGTATGGCCACCAGGCCGCCCGCGAAGCCGACGACGACCCCCTCGAGCATGAACGGCCAGCGGATGAACCAGCGCGTGCCGCCGACCAGGCGCATCACCTCGACCTCGCGGCGGCGGGTGTAGATCGAGAGTCGGATCGTGTTGCCGATCAGCATCAGCGAGGCGGCGATCAGCAGCGCCGTGATCACGGTGAGCACGATCTTCAGCGCGCTCGTCACCTGGACGATCTTCTTCGCCCCTTCCTGGCGTTCGAAGATGTTGTCGATGATCGGCGCGATCCGCTGTTCGCGGCCATCGGGCCCGGTCGAGATCACCGCTTCCTTGATCGCCGTCAGGTTGGCGGCGTCGTCGGGCGTGATCCTGAAGCTGTTGGGCAGCGGGTTGGACTGCAGCTGCGAGGTCAGTTCTTCGGACTTCTCCTTGCCCAGCCCCTGGCGCAGTTCTTCCAGCGCCGCGTCTTTGCCGATGAACTGGACGGCGTCGACGTGCGGGATCGCTTCCAGCTTGCCTTTGAGGTCGGTGATTTCGCCCTTCGTCGCGTCGGCGAAGAGCGCCACCTGGAAGTCGAGTTCGTTGCGGACTTCGTCGCTCTTGGCCTGCGCCGTCTGGAAGACCGGGATGAGGACGCCGAGCAGCGTCACCGTCACCGCGGTGGTGACGATCGCGGCCATGCTCGGCGCCGCGTTGCGGCGCAGCGCCCGGAAGGCCTCCTGGATGAAGAAGAAGAATCGCGACATCAGTGCCGCCTCTCGTAAACGCGCTCCGGCTCTGACGAGTGACTGGGCGTGGCTGGCAAGCGCGGTGGACGAAGGCGATGCAGCGCATCGTCGAGTTCGCCGTGCGCCGCCAGGCGCGTCCAGGCGCCGTCAGAACGGAGTGTGTTTGCGTGAGTCGGCACTTAGAAGAGCGAGTCGTGTCCGTTGGTCTGGCCCTCGGGGGCGACGCCCATCTCGGCCCGCATGCGCACGCCGAACTCGGTCGTCGACTCCTCGGTGTAGCCGCCGCTGACCTCGTCGCGGACGACGCGGCCCTCGTAGAGCTCGATCACGCGGCGGCGCATGTTGTCGACCATCTCGCGGTCGTGGGTGACGACGACGACGGTCGTGCCGGTCTTGTTGATCCGGTAGAGAAGCTGCATCACGCCGATCGAGGTGACCGGGTCGAGGTTGCCGCTGGGCTCGTCGGCGAGCAGCAGGGGCGGGTGGTTGACGAAGGCGCGGGCGATCGAGACGCGCTGCTGCTCGCCGCCGGAGAGCTGGTCGGGGAAGCTGTGCAGCTTGGTCGAGAGACCGACGAGGCGCAGCGTCTCCGGCACCTGAGCGCGGATCTGAGCGCGGCCGGCGCCGATCACCTGCAGCGCGTAGGCGACGTTGTCGTAGACGGTGCGGTCGGGCAGCAGCTTGAAGTCCTGGAAGACGGTGCCGATGTTGCGCCGCAGCTGCGGGATCTTCTTCTCCGGCAGGGCGCCGATGTCGCGGCCGGCGATCCGCACCTGGCCCTCGGTCGCCTCCAGCTCGCGGATCAGCAGCTTGATCAGCGTCGACTTGCCGCAGCCGGTCGGGCCGACGAGGAAGGCGAACTCGCCGCGATCGATCGCCAGCGAGACCCGGTCGAGCGCCATGTGGCCGCCGGGGTAGACCTTGGTCACGTCACGCAGCTCGATGATCGGCTTGCCTCCCGGCCGCCGCCCCTGGGGCTCCTCGCCCTTCGTCTTTCGCTTCCTCAGCCTCGCCATGCGGCGCACCCTTCTCCGGGTACAGGGTGACTCCTGCGCCCTGCCGGGCGCGCAATTACGCGCCCATTGGGATTGAGCGAAAGACTAGCGAATTATGAGCGAGCGTTAGTAATTGCTAGGCCGGGAGCCCCGAGATTGCGTAGAGCGATTCCGTGCGCTCGCCCCGTTTGACTTGGTCATAGCGGCACAAGCTCCCTGGTCCAGACCCCGGGAGCCTCCGCCCTTCAAGGGGGCGCTTTGGGCGTTCTAGAGGGGAAAACACAGGGTGGCCAGTGCAGAGAAGGCCCGGCCAAGGTTGTACCCAACCTACCTCCCCGGCCGTAGCTGTTTGTCCGATCTGGGGTATAAAAATGAAGGAGCGAATGGAGCTGGAGGGAATCGAACCCTCGGAGCGCGGATGCTAAGCCCGGCACTCCCCTACCCGGCAGCCCCAATGTCTCTAAAGCAGAGGGGGAGCCAAATGGCTCCCCCTCTCTGTGTCAGGAAAGTCTCTTCTCAGGCAGCCTCCTGCCTTATGTCGTGGACGTACGACCGGACCAAGCGACGAATTTCCGCAGAGACGGTGCGGTCCTCTTCTTCTGCTCGTTGTTCTAGTACCTCGGCGTGATCGGCTGGCAGTCGAATGGAAACGCGCGTTTGCTCTTGCGGCTCTTTCGGCATCTCTCCTCCTGGCTGGCTGGCGTCGTCAGACACAAGCGCATTTTTCTGCTCGTGTCGGACGTTTTGTAGACACCATCGTTTATTGATAGGGAGACCTTTTCGACGCAGCCGATATTTTCCCCACCCTGGTGTGGTCAAAGTCGGATAGACGTATCGGAATCCCCCGCCGACGCCAGGGCTCGATGTGTCAACTGGGGGTGACTACACGCTGGATTGCGTGCTTGGCCGCGGCGACGATGTGCTCGGCGTCGATCCCGGCGGCGGCGAGCAGCGCCTCCGGCGGGCCGCTGCCGGGACGCTCGGTGACGGCGAGGCGGGTGAGGGACCTGGCGACGCCGTTCTCGGCGAGGACCGCGGCGACGACGTCGCCGATGCCGCCCTCGATCCAGTGATCCTCGACCGTGATCAGCGCCTCGGTCTCCGCGGCGGCGACGAGGATCGCCTCGGCGTCGACCGGCTTGACCGAGTAGAGGTCGATCACCCGCGCCGCGATCCCCTTCCCCGCCAGCTCCTCGGCGGCGGCGAGGCATTCGTGCAGGGTGATGCCGGCGCCGATCAGCGTCAGCGCGTCGTCGTCGCCCGAGCGCACGGTGTGGCTGCCGCCGATCTCGAAGCTCTCGTCGGGCCCGTAGATGACCGGCGTCTTTTCGCGCGTCGTGCGCATGTAGCTGATGCCGCGGTGCTCGCGCATCGCGTCAAGCAGGACGACGGTCTGGTTGGGGTCGCTCGGGTAGAGGACGACGCTGCCGAGCACGGCGCGCAGCGAGGCGATGTCCTCGAGCGCCATCTGCGAAGGGCCGTCGGCGCCGATCGAGACGCCGACGTGGGAGCCGCAGAGCTTCAGGTCGGCGTCGGAGATCGCGCCCATGCGGACGAAGTCGTAGGCGCGGCTGAGGAAGGCGCCGAAGGAGGAGGCGAAGGGGCGCCAGCCGCGGGTCTGCATCCCGATCGCCGAGGCGACCATCTGCTGCTCGGCGATGTACATCTCGAAGAAGCGGTCGGGGTGCTTGGCGGCGAAGCGCTCGGCGTAGGTCGAGTTGCCGACCTCGCCGTCGAGGGCGACGACGCGCTCGTCGATCGAGCCGAGCCAGGCGAGGGCGTCGCCGTAGGCGCCGCGGGTCGCGACCTTCTCGCCGCGCTCGTAGCTCGGCCGGTCGACGGGCGCGCACTCGATCTCGAACGGCTTCGCCTCGGGCGGGGCCTGCACCTCGACGCTGACCTCGCGGACGCCGCCCAGCTCCTCGACCGCGGCCTCGGGGTCGGCGAGCGGCTTGCCGTGCCAGCCCGGCTCGTCCTCGACGGCGGCGACGCCGGAGCCCTTCTTGGTGCGGGCGAAGATCACGGCCGGCTTGCCGGCGGCGAGGGCGGCGGCGTAGGCCGCGTCGATCGCCGCGAAGTCGTGGCCGTCGATCTCCTGCACGTGCCAATCGCAGGCGGCGGCGCGGGCGGCGAGCTTCGAGGTGTCCCATTCGTGCATCGTCGGGCCGCGCTGGCCGAGTCGGTTGACGTCGACGATCGCGATCAGGTTGGCGAGGCCGGCGAAGCCGGCGTGCTCGAAGGCCTCCCACATCGAGCCCTCGGCCAGCTCCGAATCCCCGCAGAGGGTCCAGACCCGCAGCTCGGAGCGCTCGAGGCGGGCGGCGGTGGCGATGCCGACCGCGATCGGCAGTCCCTGACCGAGCGAGCCGGTGGCGACGTCGACCCAGGGGATCTCCGGCGTCGGGTGGCCCTGCAGGCGCGAGCCGAACTCGCGGAAGGTGAGCAGCTCCTCGTCGTCGATCGCCCCCGCCGCCTTGTAGAGGGCGTAGAGCAGCGGCGAGGCGTGGCCCTTGGAGAAGACGAGGTGGTCGTTGGCCTTGTGCTCGGGCGCGTCGAAGTCGTAGCGCAGGTACTTGGAGAAGAGCACCGCCATCAGGTCGGCGGCCGACATCCCCGAGGTGGGGTGGCCGGAGCCGGCGGCGGCCGCGGAGCGGACCGCGTCGACGCGCAGTTGCTGGGCGAGCTCCTTCACCCGCCGAACTTTATCCGGCGCTAGCCGATCGCGACCATGCGCTCGATCGGCACTCGGGCGCGCTCGGCGATCTCGTCCGGGACGCTGACCTCGAACTGCGTCTCGCGCAGGCTGTCGCGCAGCTTCGGCAGCGTGATCATCTTCATGTACTTGCAGAGGGCCATCCGGTTGGCCTCGACCAGGGTGGCGTCGGGGGCGGCCTGGTGCAGCGGGTGCAGCATCCCGTTCTCGGTGGCGACGATGTACTCGCCCTCGGGGTGGGCCTTGAGGTGGTCGATCATCTGGCCGGTGGAGAGCATGTGCACGCCCTCGGCGTCGACGTCGCCGGCGGCGACGAACTCCATCACCTGGGTGACGCAGCCGCACTCGGGGTGGACGAGGAACTCGGCTTCGGGGTGCGCGGCGCGCTGGGCGGCGATGTCTTCGGGCCGGATGCCGGCGTGGACGTGGCACTCGCCGGGCCAGACGTGCATCGACTTGCCCGTCACCCGCTCGACGTAGGAGCCGAGCCACATGTCGGGGCCGAAGAGGATTTCGGTGTCCGGCCCGTGCTCGCGCAGGATGTGCTCGACGACCTTGACCGCGTTGGAGGAGGTGCAGCAGTAGTCGGTCTCCGCCTTGACCTCGGCCGAGGTGTTGACGTACATGACGACGACGGCGTCGGGGCTGTGGCGGGACTTCCAGTTGCGCAGCTCGCCGGCGGTGATCGAGTCGGCGAGCGAGCAGCCGGCCTCGAGGTCGGGGATCAGGACGGTCTTCTCGGACGAGAGGATCGAGGCCGTCTCGGCCATGAAGTGGACACCGCAGAAGGCGATCGTCGAGGCGCCGGAGGCGGCCGCCTTGCGCGAGAGGCCGAGCGAGTCGCCGACGAAATCGGCGACGTCCTGGACCTCGGGCACCTGGTAGTTGTGGGCGAGGATGACGGCGTCGCGCTCCTGGGCGAGGGCGCGCACCTCGCGGCTCAGCGACTCGATCTCCTCCGGGTCCAGCCGGAGGACGGGGACGGGTTCGTTGATCGTCGGCAGCTCTCTCATGGCGTTGCCTCGGGAGGCCCCGCGGGCCTCACTGGTCGGATGTTCGCTGGCCCGGTCGTTGACCTCGTAACCAGTCGAATGAATGCTTTCTCCAGTCTAACGCGCAGATCTTCGGCCCGCGGGTCCTGTCGCGGCGGCCTCCCCCATGTGCTCGGACGCCGCCTGCCGGACGTGCCGGTTGTTAGGTGCCATATATGGCCTCTAATAACCGGCACGTCCTGTGGCGTCCTGCGCTATGGGGGACCCCCTGCCGCCGCGCCACCCGCGGGAGGGGCGGACTCGGCAGACTTGCTCTGTGCCCGAGTTGCCTGAGGTTGAGATCACGGCGCGGCGAATTGACGCAGCGCTTCGGGGAGCTTCAATCGAATCAGTCGTGGCGCCGGGGATGAACGTGATGAAGACCTTCGAGCCGCCGCTGGAGGCGCTGGCCGGGCACGAGATCACGGCGGTGAGACGGGTCGGCAAGATGCCGATCGTCGAGCTCGGCGACCTGGCGCTGTTGATCCACCTGATGTCGGCGGGCCGGCTGCGTGTGTTCGAGAAACGGGCCTCGGCGAAAGACCGGGCTTCGCGCGTGCTGGTGCGGCTGGAGGACGGCCGGGAGCTGCGGCTGCGCGAGCTCGGGACCAAGCAACGGGCCTGGGCGAAGTTGCTGCCGGTGGATGCCGTCGCCGAGGACGAGGCCGTGGCGCGGCTCGGCCCCGAGGCGTGGCCCCCGCCCCCGCTCGACGCCTTCGCGGCGCTGATCGACCAGCCGCGCCATCTGCATCCGCTGCTTCGCCACCAGGGCGACATCGCCGGCATCGGCCGCTCCTGGGTCGACGAGATCCTCTGGGAGGCAATGCTCTCGCCCTTCAAGAAGGGCTCGGAGCTGAGCGTGGAGGAGGTCGCGCGGCTGCACGCTGCCCTCCACGTCCTCGGCGACGCGATCGAGCACTACGAGGAGGCCATCGGCGACCGACTGCCCGACAAGATCCCGATGCCGCTGCGGGTCCACAAGCGCGAGGGCGAGCCGTGCCCGCGCTGCGGCACGACGATCGAGGCCGTCTACTTCTCCGAGCACCAGACGAACTACTGCCCGCAGGAGCAGACCGGCGGCCGCGTCCTCAAGGACCGCCGCCTCTCCAGGCTGCTCAAGTGAGGCCGGCGCGCCTCCTCAGGCGGGTTCGAGCAGCAGGCTGAAGTCGAGCGTCGGAGCTGAATGGGTGAGGGCGCCGACGGAGATGAAGTCGACCCCGGTCTCGGCGATCGCCCCCACCGTCTCCAGGTTGACGCCGCCGGACGCCTCCAGCGAGGGGCCGGTGCCCTCGCCAGCGTGCTGGTCGCGCAGCTTCACCGCCGCTCGCAGCGTCTCCGGGTCCATGTTGTCGAGCAGGAGCAGG
>JBLMYD010000038.1:0-69361 GCA_050258095.1 Chloroflexota bacterium | reverse complement strand
GGGCCTAAAACCGTCGTATATCGACGGTTTTAGGCCCGTCGGCGGTCAGAGGGCCGTTGCTTCGCTGGGGTTGCCGGTCTCGCCCTCGTCCTCCCATTCGGCGGGCTCGCCGAGGCCGGCGCTCTTCACGACCTTGAGGCCGAGCATCGCGCACTTCATCCGCGTCGCCGAGATGTCGATGCCGAGCAGGTCGAGGACGAGCTCCTTCGGCAGGCGCAGCAGCTCCTCGCGGCTCTTGCCGACCAGCTCGTCGGTGAGCAGCGAGGTCGCCGCGGTCGAGATCGCGCAGCCCTTGCCCTCGAAGGCGATCTCGGCGACCTTGCCCTCCTCGTCGAGGCGGATCGTCACGTGCTGCTCGTCGCCGCAGAACGGGTTGTTGTCCTCGAACTCGAGATCGGGATCCTCCAGCCGGCCGAAGTTGTGCGGCCGCTTGTAGTGCTCGAGGATCTGGTCGCGGTAGAGCTGGTCTTCCATCAGAGCCCGAACACCTTTCGCGCGTCGAGCAGGCCCTCGACGAGGCGGTCGATCTCCTCGGTCGTCGTGTAGACGCCGAAGCTGGCGCGGGCGGTGGCGGCGATGCCGAAGCGGTCCATCAGCGGCTGGGCGCAGTGGTGGCCGGCGCGGACGGCGACGCCGTGGCGGTCGAGGATCTCGGAGACGTCGTGAGCGTGGACGCCGTCCAGCTCGAAGGAGACGGGGCCGATTCGCTCAGGGCCGGGGGGAGGGCCGAAGACGCGCAGGCCGGGCACCTCGGTCAGCCGCTCCAGCGCGTAGGCGGCGATCTGGCGCTCGTGCTCCCGCACGGCCTCCATCCCAACCCCGTCGAGCCAGCGCAGCGCCGAGGCCATGCCGATCGCCTGGGCGATCGCCGGCGTGCCGGCCTCGAAGCGGGCCGGTGGGTCGGCGTAGGTCGTGCCCTCCTTGGTGACCTTGCGGATCATCGAGCCGCCGCCGAGGAAGGGCGGCATCGCGCGCAGCAGGTCGAGCTTGGCCCAGAGCGCGCCGATCCCGGTCGGGGCGTAGAGCTTGTGGCCGGTCAGCGCGTAGAAGTCGACCCCCAGCTCGGCGACGTCGACCGGCAGCTTAGGCGCCGCCTGGGCGCCGTCGGCGAGCACCAGCGCGCCCGCCTCGTGCGCCAGCCGCGCGATCTCTGCCAGCGGATTCTCGGTCCCGAGCACGTTGGAGACGTGCGTCACCGCGACGAGCTTCGGGCCGCGCTCCAGCAGCGCAGCGTAGGCGTCGATCTCGAGCAGGCCGTCGTCGCTGACCGGAACCCAGTCGATCTCCGCTCCGACTCGCTCCGCCAACTGCTGCCAGGGAACGATGTTCGAGTGGTGCTCCATCTCGGTGAGCACGATGCGGTCGCCCGCGCCGAGGTTGGCGTTGCCCCAGGCGCGCGCGACGAGGTTGATCGCCTCGGTCGCGTTGCGGACGAAGATCACCTCGCGGCGATCCGCCGCGCCGAGGTGGTCGGCGACGGTCGCCCGCGCTCCCTCGAAGGCGGCGGTCGCCTCGGCCGAGAGCGTGTGCGAGCCGCGGTGGACGTTGGAGTGATGGGCGCGCTCGTAGCGGTCGACCGCCTGGATCGAGGCCAGCACCCGCTGGGCGCTGGCGCCGCTGTCGAGGTAGGCGACCGGCCGCCCGTGCACCTCCCGCTCGAGCGCGGGGAACGCCGCGCGGACCTTCTCGATCGGGAAGGCGGTCGACACGGTCACGCGCTCGCCTCGACCTCCTCGCGAATCCAGCCGTAGCCCTTCTCCTCGAGCGTCTCGACCAGCTCCGGGCCGCCCTCCTTGACGATCCGTCCCTCGAACATCACGTGGACGGAGTCGGGCTTGACCATGTGCAGGATGCGCTGGTAGTGGGTGATGATCAGCACGCCCATCTCGGGGCCGGCGAACTTGTTGACGCCCTCGGCGACGGTGCGCAGGGCGTCGATGTCGAGGCCCGAGTCGGTCTCGTCGAGCACGGCGATCTCCGGCCGCAGCAGGGCCAGCTGCAGCAGCTCCATCCGCTTCTTCTCGCCACCCGAGAAGCCGTCGTTGAGATAGCGGCTGGAGAAGTCCTCGGGAATGTTGGCCAGCTCCATCGCCTCGCGGGCGAGCTTGGCGAAGTCCTTGATCTTGACCTGCTCCTCGCCGCGCGCCTCGCGGTGGGCGTTGATGATCATCCGCAGGTACTTGCTGACCGAGACCCCCGGGATCGCGACCGGGTACTGGAAGGCCATGAAGAGGCCGGCGCGCGAGCGCTCGTCGGGGCCGGCCTCGGTGATGTCCTCGCCCTTGAAGGCGATCGAGCCCTCGGTCACCTCGAGCGCCGGGTGGCCCATGATCGCGTTGGCGAGGGTCGACTTGCCCGAGCCGTTCGGGCCCATCAGCGCGTGCACCTTGCCCTTCTCGACGTCGAGGTCGAGGCCGCGGAGGATCTCCTTGTCCTCGGCGCTTACGTGCAGGTTGCGTATCTCCAGCTCAGCCAATTTCGCTCCGTTTCTGGGTTTGGGTCTTGCGATCAGGCGGCGGTGCTGACCGGCGCCGGGTGCTTGTCGTCCGCGTCGGAGCCGGCGAACTCCACCAGCTCGGCGAGCGTCGTGCCCGAGAGCGCCTTGCTGACGCCGCCCTGCACACGCGTCCAGAGCAACTTGGTCGCGCAGGCGCGGTCGCCGTCGTCCTCGTGCGAGCAGAGGACCTTGCCGTCGGGCGTGTCGTGGAAGCACTCCATCGGGGCGATCTGCCCTTCGAGCGCTTCGACGACCGCGTCCATCGTGATCTCCCCGGCGGGCTTCGCCAGCCGGTAGCCGCCGTGGGCGCCGCGCGTCGAGGTGACCAGGCCCGCCTTGCGCAGCCTCGCCACCAGGTGCTCCATGTAGGAGAGGGGGAGGCGCTCGGCCTCGGCGACCGCGCTCAGCGCGACGGGCGTCGAGCCGGGCTGCCGGCCCAGCTCGACCATCAGGCGCACGCCGTACTCCGCTTTGGTCGAGAACAACATCTGAGCTAAATCCTACTGAAGCGGTCGGTTATCGGCCGCGTGCCGCCATCCGGCTACGGCATAATCGAAGAGACCCTAAAAGGAGGGACCCAGCAGCGATGACGACCACCAAACAATCGACTTTCGGCGCGATGATCCGGACCACGATCCTGATGGCCTCGCTTGGAGGGCTGCTCGTCGTGATCGGCTTCCTGATCGGCGGTGCACGCACGGCGGGCTTCTTCCTGCTGATGGCTTTCGCGATCAACTTCTTCGCCTACTTCTTCAGCGACAAGATGGCGCTGGCGATGAGCCGGGCCAAGCCGGTCTCGCAGGCGGAAGCGCCGAAGCTCTACGCGGCGGTGGAAGAACTGACGGCGCGTGCCGGGCTGCCGATGCCGCGGCTCTACGTGATCCCGCAGGACCAGCCCAACGCCTTCGCGACCGGGCGCAATCCGAAGCACTCGGCCGTCGCCTGCACGCGCGGCATCCTCAACCTGCTCCCCGAAGACGAGCTGCGCGGCGTCCTCGCGCACGAGCTGACGCACATCCGCAACCGCGACATCCTGATCCAGTCGGTCGCCTCGGCGATCGGCGCCGCGATCACCTACGTTGCCTACATGCTGATCTGGTTCGGCGAGGACAACAACTCGCCGCTGGCGATCGTCGGCCAGCTCGCCACGTTCCTGCTCGCCCCGATCGCCGCCTCCATCATCCAGATGGCGATCTCGCGCCAGCGCGAGTACGCGGCCGACGCCGGCGGCGCCGAAATCTGCGGCAACCCGGAGTCGCTGGCGAGCGCCCTGCTGCGTCTCGAGCAGGGCGCGAAGGCGATGCCGATGCAGGTCAACCAGGCGGCTGAGCCGCTCTACATCGTCAAGCCGTTCTCGGCCAAAGGCATGGCCGGCCTCTTCTCCACGCACCCGCCGATCGAGGAGCGCGTGAAAAGGCTGCGCCAGATGCGGCCGAGCTTCGCCTGATCCGCGGCGCCAGGCCCTCGGCGCGTGTTCCGCGCGCCTGTTGTTGCAGAGAATTGACGATGTGCGCGCCACGCCGTGCAGACATCTAGTTACGGTGCCATCATGGACCTGATGACGAAGAGCTGGACCGACGAGAGGCTTGAAGAGCGCTTCGACCGCATCGACGACCGGTTCGATGGGGTGGATCAACGCTTTGACGAGGTTGGCCGTCGCTTCGACGCCACCGACCGGCGAATCGACGAGCTCGATCGGAGTTGCGAGCAGCGCTTCGATCGCGTCGAAGGGGACCTTCGCGAGCTCCGCGGCGAGATGAAGGCAGGCTTCGAGCGAATTGACAAGCGCTTCGAGCGAATTGACAAGCGCTTTGAGCGAATGGACGAGCGCTTCGAAGCCCTTCACTTGATGCTGTTCCGCTCTGGCGTGGTAGTGATCGCCGCGCTGCTCGGCCTCCTGGCTACCCAGCTCTGAAGCCGCCGCGACCCGCTATACTTTTTGAAGTAAAAGCGGATCGGATTTCGGGTATTTAGGAGATGGGCATGGCAACGGGCGCGCAGACGAAGCAAGTGGTCGAGGAGGTCGAGCCGTTCGAGGCGGCGCAGGAGATCGAGGGCGGCGACGTCGTCCTGATCGACACGCGCGAGCCGCACGAGTTCCAGGAGGCGCGCATCGAGGGCGGCAAGCTCGTGCCGCCGGGACTGCTCGCCGACGAGATCGCCGGCGCCGCCCCCGACAAGTCCGCCCGCACGATCCTCTACTGCCGCAGCGGCAACCGCTCCTACAAGGCCGCGGAGCAGATGGAAGCGATGGGCTACACCGACGTCGCCTCGATGGCCGGCGGCATCCTGCTCTGGCAGGAGCAGGGGCTGCCGGTGGTCGCCACCGAGGGCATGACCCCCGAGCAGCGCGACCGCTACTCACGCCACACGCTCCTCCCCGAGGTCGGGGTCGAGGGCCAGCTGAAGATGCTGAACGCCAAGGTGCTGCTGCTCGGCGCCGGCGGGCTCGGCGCGCCGACCGCCCTCTACCTGGCCGCGGCCGGGATCGGCACGATCGGCCTCGTCGACGACGACGTCGTCGACCCCTCCAACCGGCAGCGCCAGGTGATACACAACACGGAGCGAATCGGCACCCCGAAGACCGAGTCGGCGCGGCTGACGATCGAGGCGCTCAACCCCGACGTCGAGGTGATCGAGCACCGCACCCGCCTCGACGCCGAGAACATCCTCGAGATCATCGAGCCCTACGACGTGATCGTCGACGGGGCCGACAACTTCCCCACCCGCTACCTGCTCAACGACGCCTCGGTGCGGCTGCGCAAGCCGGTCGTCTCGGCCTCGATCCTCAGCTTCGACGGCCAGATCTCGACCTTCGTCCCCTACGAGGGGCCCTGCTACCGCTGCCTCTACCCGACGCCGCCGCCGGCCGAGCTGGCGCCGAGCTGCTCGGCGAACGGCGTGCTCGGCGTGATGGCCGGCACGATGGGCACCCTGCAGGCGAACGAGGTGCTGAAGCTCGTGATCGGGATCGGCGAGCCGCTGGTCGGCCGCCTGCTGCTCTACGAGGCGCTCGGCACCCGCTTCACCGAGCTCAAGGTGCGGCGCGACCCCGAGTGCCCGATCTGCGGCGAGAACGCGCCGGAGGTCCCGGTGTCTGAGATGGGCAAGTTCCCCGACTACGAGCTCTTCTGCGCCGGCTAGGCGGTAGGTTTCCCAGCTCATGGCGACCGTTCGCATACCCCCGGTCCTGCGCCCGCACACGGGCGGCCGGCCCGAGGTCGAGGCCGCCGGCTCCGACGTCGGCGAGGTGCTGCGCGCGCTCACGGCCGAGTACCCGGAGACGGAGGCCCAGCTCTTCGGCGAGGACGGCGACCTCAACCGCTACGTCAACGTCTACCTCAACGACGAGGACGTGCGGGTCCTCGACGGCCTCGCCACCGGCGTCGCCGACGGCGACACGGTCGTCATCCTGCCCGCCATGGCCGGCGGTTGAGACGGCTGCAGATCGGCGCCTGCCTGCGTCCTCGGTCGCTCGCGTGCAGAGCACGCCACGTTCCCTGCGTCCTTGACAGGCTTGATTTTCGCCGTCTCGCAGTCCAGCGCTACACTTTTTGAAGTAACGGGAGAGCGTGGCTATGTCGGAACTTCTAAATAGACCTTGCGGGGGCCGTTTCGGCAACGTCGTCGAGTCGATCGGCAACACGCCGCTGGTCGAGCTGCCGCGCATCACGCCCAACCCCGACGTCCGCATCTACGCCAAGCTCGAGGGCCGCAACCCGACCGGCTCGGTAAAGGACCGCGTCGCCAAGTCGATGATCGAGTCGGCCGAGGCCGAGGGCCTGATCGAGCCCGGCCAGACGATCCTCGAGCCGACCTCGGGCAACACCGGCATCTCGCTGGCGATGATCTGCCGCCGCAAGGGCTACCCGCTGAAGGTCGTGATGCCCGACAACGTGACCAAAGAGCGCACCCAGCTGCTCGAGATGTACGGGGCGGAGATCGTCTACTCGGAGGGGGCCAAGGGCTCCAACGGCGCCGTCGAGGTGGCGCTGGAGATGGCCAAGGACCCCGGCTACTACATGCCCTACCAGTATGGAAACGAGGCCAACCCGCTCGCCCACTACAACGGGACCGCGGTCGAGATCCTCGAAGAGCTGGACGAGGTGACCGCCTTCGTCGCCGGCCTCGGCACCGGCGGCACGCTGATGGGCAACGGCCGACGGCTGAAGGAGGAGAACCCCGACACGCTGCTCGTCGCCGCCGAGCCGATGCAGGGCGAGGAGGTGCACGGCCTGCGCTCGCTCGACGACGGCTTCATCCCGCCGATCATCGACATCACCCTGCTCGACCGCAAGATCATGGTCTCCAACCGCGACGCGGTCGTCTGGACCCGCAAGCTGCTCGATGAGGAGGGCATCTTCGCCGGCGTCTCCTCCGGCGCGATCTGCCGCATCGCCGCCCGCATCGCCGGCGAGCTGGACAGCGGCAACGTCGTCTTCCTCATCCCCGACGACGGCTGGAAGTACCTCTCCTCCGGCGTCTACACGAAGCCGATCGAGGACATCGAGAACCTGGACTCGACGGTTTGGTGGTAGGTCGCCTCGCTTGCCTGTGCACCGCGGCGGCGGTTGCGCTGACGCTCGCGACCGCGCCGGCCTTGGGGGCGCCCGCCGACCTCGACCGCTCGTTCGGCGGCGACGGCATCGTCGACGTCGAAGCGCCGGCAGGGACGACGTTCCGGGGGGATTCCTGGGCCCAGATGGCGCTCGGGCCGCACGACGAAATCTTCGTCCTCAGCTCCACCTACCAGCCCTGCGAACCGCCCTTCGGCTGCACCGTGGAGCTCACGGTCGCCCGCTACAGCGCCAACGGACGGCGCGACCGGACCTATGGAGCCGGGGCGGGCCCGCAGGTGGTCGTCACGCAGAACGCCTTCTCCCACTCCTTCGACCTCGCGGTCGGCCCGGACGGCAAGCCGGCGATCGCCGCGATCGACGGGCCGTCGCAGCACCTCGTGGTTGCGCGCCTCGACGCGAGCGGGCGCCTCGACCCGACGTTTGGATCAGGCGGTCTCGTGCCCGATCCGCTGGAAGCGGCGCTCACCCCACGGCCGGCCGTCGCCGTTCAGCCCGACGGGGGGGTCGTCGTCTCGGTCGCCGGCGGCCGCGTCGAAGGGGGCGAGGAACTTCGCGTCGCCCGCTTCCTCGCCGATGGCCGGCGCGACCCCGGCTTCGGCACCGGCGGCGAAAGCCGCATCGTCGAGCCGAACCAAACTCGGCCGGCGGACATCCTGATCGGTCCCAGCGGAAGCATCTCCGTTCCCAGCCCGCTCTGCTGCCTCGGCGGCACGCGCCTGTTCGGCGAAGGCTTCAGCCTGGCCCGCTTTCTGGCCGACGGACAGCCGGATACTCGCCTGGCGGGAAGCGGCCGGCTGTTCTTCCCGACGCCCGGCGCGGAAGGCTCGGTCGTGGCGGCGACGCAGACGCGCAACGGCAGGGTCATCGTCGCCTTCGAAGAATCCACCGAACGCGTGTCGACGGTCGACAACGTGGCGAAGATCACGCCGAGCGGCGCCCTTGCGCCCCACTTCGGCAGGAAAGGCCGGCTCCGTCTCTACCCCCGGGTCGGCTCGTCCGGCGTGTCGGCGATCGCCGTCGACGCGAAGGGACGGCTTGTCGGCACCGGCTGGAGCGGCAGGGTCAACGTGTTTCGCCTGGGCTCGAACGGGAGCAGGGACCGCACCTTCAACGGCGGCCAGAGCGTGCAGGTGCCTTACGGCAACGGGGGCATCACCGACTACTCGATCGCCGTTCAGTCCGGCGGCCGGATCGTCGTTCTCGCCGAAGTCGGCTGCTGCGGCGAAAGTCAGGGGTTCGCCTTGATCGGGGTGCGGGGCGGGACGTCTCACATCCGCTGCCTCGGACGCAGGGCGACGATCGTCGGGACCCGCAAGGCGGACAAATTGATCGGCACGCCGCATCGCGACGTGATCGCGGCGCTCGGCGGCAGGGACGAAGTGCGCGGCCTCGGCGGCCCGGACCTGATCTGCGGCGGCAAGGGCGTGGACAAGCTCTTCGGCGGCGCCGGGCGCGACGAGGTGAAGCAGTGATGCGGATATCCCAGAGCCTGATCGACGAGATGGTCGCGCACGCGCGCGAGGACCTGCCCAACGAGTGCTGCGGCATGGTCGGCGGCAGCGACGGGACCGCTGCGTCGGTCGTCAGGGTCGAGAACGCGGCCGCCAGCCCGCTGCGCTTCGAGATGGACTCGCAGGGCCAGTACGACGCGCTGAAGCAGATCGAAGACGGGGGCGACGAGCTGCTGGCGATCTACCACTCGCACACGAAGAGCGCCGCCTACCCGTCGCAGACCGACGTCAACCAGGCGGTCAACTGGCCCGACGCGATCTACGTGATCGTCTCGCTCGAAGACCCCGAGGCGCCGGACGTGAAGGCCTACTGGCTGAAGGACCTGGCGATCGCCGATGCCGAGCTCGTCGTCGAGTAGCGGGCGGCTGGTCAGGGTCGCCTACGCGCAGCACCTGATGGAGGCCGAGATGATCCAGGGCCTGCTGACCGCGCACGGCATCCCGAGCATGATCCAGCGCACCGTCGACAACCCCGAGTTCCTGGCCGCCGGACCTCGGCAAGTGCTCGTCGCCGAGGAGGCGGCCGAGGAAGCACGCGAGGTGCTGGCGACGCGCCAGGAGCCCGGTTAGCCCGGATTGGGGCGCGCGATATCGCGCAGATACCCCCGCCAGGCATCCTCGATCTCGCCGATGGGGGCTTCGAATGCGTCTTCGAGCGTCCTGCCGGCGCCGTCGGGGAGCATGTGCAGGGCGAGGCGCTCGCAGGCGTCGGGGCCGCGTTCGGCCTCGAGCAGGTCGAAGATCGTGCCGCCGAGGATGACCGCGTCGCGGCGCGAGGGCGGGAAGGAGGGGCGGGCGCTCTCGCGCAGGCGCCGGATCACGGCCGCGCGGTAGAGGCCGACCTGGCGGGAGAAGTACTGGGCGCCGCCTTCGATCAGCCAGGCCCAGGCCAGGTAGCGGGCGAAGCGGCGCGGCGTCCAGGAGGGCGGGAACCGGGGGTTGTTGGCGGCGATCACGAGCTGGGCGTAGAGGCGCTCGGCCGTCCCGCGCAGCGCCTCGTGCGAGTCCTCGCCCGCCGCCCGTCTCTCGCTGTGCGAGTCGTTGAGCACGTGCAGCTCGGTCGCCATCGGCCAGCCGGCGAGGTAGCGCCTGCCGGCCGGCGCTGCCGACCAGCGCGCCAGCGGCAGGAAGGGGTGGGCGAGCGCCAGCCAGGCGGGGCTGGTGTGGACGACGATCGTGATGTCTCCCGGCACGGAGTCGAAGCGATCCTCCAGTCGCAGCCGCAGTTCCTCCATGCGGTCGAGCGTCCGCTCGGCGAAGGCCGTGTCGCCGCTGTCGTGGCGCGCCGAGAAGCTCAGCGATTCCGTTTCGACCCAGGGCACCGGGCCGAGGGTAGCGCTGCCTAGACCAGGACCGGCTCGGCCGCCCCGCAAACTCCGAGGATCTCAGCGCGGGCGCGCTCGAACTCCTCGTCGGCCATCACGGGCGTGCCCTCGAAGGGCAGTTCCCGGTCGACCTCGACCCAGGAGCGGCAGCCGTGGTACTCCTCGCGGACTTTGACCGTCACCGGGCGCGGGATGCGGTGCACCCGCAGCAGCAGGATGTGGAGGGGGTGGCGCCGCTTCCAGTTGAGGCGCTTTTCCGCGTAGTCCGGCGTCCAGACGTAGTAGGGGGAGAGGCCGTCGACGACCCGCGGGTCGGTGACCGTGATGTGGTCGGTGACCTCGGCCCAGGCGCGCAGCCGCACCCTCTCGGGCTGCGGGATGCCGCCGTCCTGGATCAGCGCCTTGGCGGGCGGTTCTTCTTCGCCCCAGACGCCCTCCTCGAGCGCCCGCCCCAGCTCGGGGTGGTGGGACTCGCGCACCAGGTTGTTGTGCTGGTGGTCGAAGGTCGGGTAGAGGAAGAAGCGCTCGTGGTCGAGCTCGAAGTGCTTGTTCTCCTCGCGGATGCCCCCCTTGCGGAGGGTCAGTAGCTGCTCGCCCTCGGCGAGCGCGCGGACCGTCACGGCCCATTCCTTGAAAGCGATTGGCATTTGTAATCGTACCCTTGAAAGGTCGGATAAATCTGAGACTGGCAGAGGACGCCTCGAACCCTGTCTAGGCGGGTCAACCGCCGCCCAGCTGAGCATTCTACGCGAGAGCGCCCAGAACGCAAAATATGTGACGAAAGTCACTGACTGCCGTGGCCGCCGCCGCCCGGCGTTTCGATGCGGAGCTTGTCGCCGGGGGCCAGGTCGCTCTGGGCCTTGCTGGGCAGCTCGGCACCGTTGCAAAGGTTGCGGCCGGGGAGGCCGTTCGCGCCGCCGTCGCGGCCACTCGGCGCGTGGCGGCGGCGCTCGGCGATCAGGCTGAAGCTCATCGGCGCCAGGGCCTCGATCTCGCGCACGAGGCCGTCGCCTCCGGCGTGCCTGCCGCTGCCGCCGCTGTCGCGGCGCAGGGAGAGCTCGCGCACGCGCAGCGGGAATTCGCTCTCCAGGGCCTCCACCGGCGTGTTCAGCGTGTTCGACATCGCCACGTGGATGGCGCTCGGCCCGTCGGCGTCGGGGCAGGCGCCCTGGCCACCCGCGAGCGTCTCGTAGTAGGTGAAGCCCTCGCCGGCGAGGGTCAGGTTGTTCATCGTCCCCTGTCCCTGGGCGGGCACCGGCCTGGCGCCGGCGAGGGCCGAGACGACGAGGTCGGCGACGCGGCTGGAGGTCTCGACGTTGCCCGCCGCGACCGCCGCCGGCGGCTGGGCGTTGAGCAGGCAGCCGGGCGGCGCGATCACCTCGATCGGTCGGTAGGCGCCGGCCGAGGGCGGCGCGTCGGGGTCGGTCAGCACGCGCACGGCGAAGAACGCGGCCGACTTGGTGACCGAGAGCGGGCAGTTGAGGTTGCCCGCGACCTCCGCGTCGGTCCCCGAGAAGTCGAGCGTCAGGCCGTCGCCGCGCACGGTGGCCTCGACCCGCAGCGTCACGTCGCTCGGGCCGCCGTTGGCGTCGTCTTCGAGCACGTCCTCGGCCCGGTAGCTGCCGTCGGGAAGCGCCGCGAGCGCGGCCCGGGTGCGGCGCTCGGCGTAGGCGAGGATCTCGGCCATGCCGGCGCGCAGGCCCTCCGCGCCGTAGCGCTCGCAGAGCTCGGCGAGCCGCAGTCCCCCGATCCGGTTCGCCGCCGCCTGCGCGCGCAGGTCGGCGAGGCGCTGGTGGGGGAAGCGCATGCGTGAGGCGATCTCGCGCAGCGCCTCCGGGTCGGCCGCCTGCGGCGGGATCGTCACGCCCTCCTCGTCGATGTTGGTCGATCCCGCCGGCATGCTGCCGGGCGTCGGCCCGCCGACGTCGGCGTGATGCGCCCGGCAGGCGGCGAAGCCGAGCAGCGCGCCGGCGGCGAAGACGGGGGAGATCAGCGTGATGTCCGGCAGGTGGGTGCCGCCGCGGAAGGGGTCGTTGAGGATCCAGGAGCGTCCCGGCTCCTGCGCGAAGTCGAGCACGGCGGCGACGGCGTCGGGCATCGAGCCGAGGTGCACCGGGATGTGCTCGGCCTGCATGACCAGCTCGCCGGCCGGGTCGAAGAGCGCCGTCGAGCAGTCGTGGCGCTCCTTGATGTTGGCCGAGTAGGCGGAGCGGATCAGCGCCGCGCCCATCTCTTCGCAGGCGGCGTGCAGGGCGCCGATCGTCACCTGCAGCGTCACCGGGTCCATCCGCAGCACCTCCACTTCCCGGACGTGCCGACCCCCGGGTGCCTTTTTTGACCCCTCACGCGCGGCACGTCCCGATCGTGCCGGCCGCGTCGACCTCGGCACGCCAGCCGGGGGGCAGGACGAAGGTCGCCTCGGGCAGCTCGAAGACGACGGGGCCGGCGGCCTCCGTGCCGGCAGGCGGCTCGCCGCGCAGCACCGGCGTCTCCAGCCAGGTCCCGTCGAAGCGGACCGGGCGGCTGCTCTCCCGCAGGGCGCCGCGCTCGGCGGCGACCGGCCTGGGATCGGCCCCCGGCACCACCAGCGCCATGCGGATGTGGACGAGGACGACCTCGCCCTCGGGGTCGCGGTGGCCGTAGCGCTGCTCGTGGGCGGCGGCGAAGCGCTCTTCGAGGTCGGCCGGATCGGGTCGCAGGTCGCCCGGCACCGGCAGCTCGAAGGCCTGGCCCGCGTAGCGCATCTCGTAGACGACCTCCGGCACGGCGCCCGCGACGTCGCCGTCGATGCTGCTCCGCAGGTCGTCAACCTCCGCGGCGATTCGCCCCGCGGTCAGCTCGGCCCCGCCGAGCATCACGGTGCGGGTCGTGTCGCGGCGCCGGTCCGAGGCGCAGAGCCCGAGCGCCGAGAGGACGCCGCCCGCTCGCGGGCAGAGGATGCGCTCGATCCCGAGCTCGGCGGCGACCGCGGCGGCGTGCATCGGGCCGGCGCCGCCGAAGGGGAGCAGGGCGAAGCGTCGCGGGTCGATGCCGCGCTCGACCGTGACTACGCGCAGCGCCCGCACCATCTCCTGATTGGCGACCCGCACGATGCCTTCGGCGGTCGCCAGGACGTCGAGCCCGAGGGCGGAGGCCAGCTCGCCGACGGCCCTGTGGGCCGCGTCGACGTCGAGCGCCACGCCCCCGGCCAGCTCGGAATCGCCGGCGAGGCGGCCGAGCAGGAGGTTGGCGTCGGTGACGGTGGGCTCGCGCCCGCCGCGGGCGTAGCAGGCCGGGCCCGGATCGGCGCCCGCCGAGCGCGGACCGACCCGCAGGGCGCCGCCCGGGTCGCGCCAGCCGATCGAGCCGCCGCCGGCGCCGACCGTGTGGACGTCGACCATCGGCAGCTGGATGACCCGGCCGGCGATCTCGCGCGAGTCGGTGCGCTGCACCTCTCCGTCCTGGATCACGCAGACGTCGCAGGAGGTGCCGCCCATGTCGAAGCCGAGCGCATTGCCGTCGCCGGAGACGCGTGACAGCAGGCTGGCGCCGACCGCGCCGCCGGCCGGACCCGAGAGCACGCTCCAGGCGCCGGCCCGGGCCGTCTCCGCGGCGCTCGCCAGTCCCCCCGAGGATCTCATCACCATCGGCTCGGGGAGCCCTGCCGCCGTGGCCGAGCCCGCGAGCCGCGAGAGGTAGCTGCCGAGCAGGGGCGAGAGGTAGGCGTCGATCGCGGTGGTCGAGCAGCGCTCGTACTCCCGGAAGCGGGGCAGGACCTCGTGCGATGCGGAGACGTGCAAGCCGGGGAGCTCGCGTCGCAAGTGCTCGGCGATCAGCCGCTCGTGGCTCGGGTCGACGTAGGAGAAGAGCAGGCAGATCGCGACCGATTCGGCGTCGCACTCGCGCAGCCGCGCGGCCAGTCGCTCGCGCTCGCCGCCGGCGAGCGGCTCGATGACGCCGTCGGGGCCGACGCGCTCGGCCGCCTCGAAGCGAAGCTCCGGTGGCACCAGCGGGGTCGGCTTCGGGGCGCAGAGGCGGTAGAGCTGGGGGCGGTTCTGGCGCCCGATCTCGAGCACGTCGGCGAAGCCCGCGGTCGCGACCAGCGCCGTGCGGGCGCCGCGCTCCTCGAGCAGGGCGTTGGTGCCCACCGTCATCCCGTGGGCGAAGGACTCGATGTCCCCGCCTGTGGCCCCCGTCTGCGCCAGGACCGCCTCCACCGCGGCGAGAACGGCGACCGACTGGTCCTCCGGCGTCGTCGGTCGCTTCGCGGTGTGGACGCGCTCGCCGTCGAAGAGGACGGCGTCGGTGAAGGTCCCGCCTACGTCGACTCCGAGCAGCACGACTCTGACGCTATCTACCTGGCTGAGTTCGCACTTATCGGTGCTATATGCCCGATAAAGACGAAGTCAGCGCCAGGTCTCGCGGCGGATCTCGCCGTCGGCGGCGCGGACGAGGTGGATGCCGTCGAGATTGGGGTCGACGTGGGGGAAGTCGGTGCGCAGGTGGCCGCCGCGCGACTCGCGCCGCTCCAGCGCGCAGGCGGCGATCGCCGCCGCCAGCGGATAGGGGTCGCTGCGCAGCTCCTCCAGCTGCTCGGGCCGGCGCAGCGGGCCGGCCAGGCGCCAGACGGCCTCGCGCGTCGCCTCGGTCGGCGGCTCGAACCGCCAGGGGCCGGGCTCGGGGAGCGCGGAGCCGGCTGTCTCCTCGACCGCCGCAGCCGCGGCCCGCGCTCCGAACACGAAGCACTCGCTGAGCGAGTTGGAGGCGAGCCGGTTGGCGCCGTGCAGGCCCGTGCACGAGCACTCGCCGACGGCGAGCAGGCCCGGCAGGGAGGAGCGGCCGTCGAGGTCGACCGCGATGCCGCCCATCGTGTAGTGGGCCGCCGGGGCCACGGGCACGGGCTCGGCGGCCGGTTGGAGCCCGGCCTCGGCCAGCGCGTCGAACACGGTCGGGAAGCGCCCGGGGTCGAGGTCGCGCAGGTCGAGCCCGACCGCCTCGGTGCCGTCGGCGGCTAGGCGGTCGAGGATCGCGGCCGTGACCGCGTCGCGCGGGGCCAGCTCGTCGGTGAAGCGAAGACCCGCGGCGTCGAGCAGCGTCGCGCCCTCGCCGCGCACGGCCTCGGTGATCAGCATCCCGTCGAAGCGTGTGCCGGGGAGGAAGAGGGCGGTGGGGTGGAACTGGCAGAGCTCGAGGTCGGCGAGGTCGGCGCCGGCAGCGGCGGCCATCGTCGGGCCGGCGCCGATCGCCCCCCACGGATTCGAGGTGCGCTGCCAGAGGGCCGCCGCGCCCCCGGTGGCGAGCACCGTCGCCGCGGCAGCGATTCGCCCGTCGTCGGTGAGCAGGCCGTGGCAGCGATCGCCGTCGCTCCACAGCGTTGTCATCGAGGCCCGCTCGCGCACCTCGATGCGGGGCTCCGCCGCCACCATCGCCGCCAGTTTCGAGGTGATCTCGTGGCCGGTGGCGCTGCCGCCCGAGTGGACGATGCGCCGCCGGGTGTGCCCGCCCTCGAGCCCGAGCGAGAGCTCGCCGCCGGCCTCGAGGTCGAAGACGACGCCGCGCCGCAGCAGCTCGCGGACCGCCGCCGGCGCCTCCTCGACCAGCGTCTGGACCGCCGAGGGGCGGCAGAGCCCGCGGCCCGCAGCGATCGTGTCGGCGGCGTGCCGGGCCGGCGAGTCGCCGAGTTCCAGCGCCGCCGCCAGGCCGCCCTGCGCCCAGAAGCTGGCGCTCTCCGAGAGCGGGGTGCGCGAGACCAGGCAGACAGAGCCGCCGCGCTCCGCCGCTTGCAGTGCCGTCCACAGACCCGCGGCGCCGCCTCCCACCACGGCGACGTCGAACTTGGAGAGCGGCGCTATCGCCCTTCCTCTCGCCGCAGTGTCTCGACCTGCCCCCGCAGCCAGGCCGCGGCGGCCGTGCGGGCCCGGGCGTGCTCGTCGGCGATCGCGCCCTCGGCCTCCGCGGCGCGGCTTTCCGCCGCCTGCGCGCGGGCCTCGGTCTCTGCGATCCGCTGCACGGCGGCCTCGGTCTGGGTCTCGATCTCGGCCAGGCGCGACTCGGCCTCGGCGATCACCCGGTCCTTGGCTTCGCGCTCGCGCCGCAGCTCCTCGGCGTGGGCCGCGCGCAGCTCCTCCAGCGCCTCGCTGGCGCGCGTTCGCTCCTGTTCCAGATCGCGCTCGAGCGCCATGATCTCGGTCGCGACCTGCCTCTCCGCGGTGCTCGCTGCGGCTGCGGCCTCCTCTAGGCGCTTCTTGGCCATCTCGACCTGGGCGCCGAGGTCGCCGTCACCGGGCTGAGTGGTTGCCTCACCCATCGCGGTCAATCTATTACGCCGTCGAGGACAGCGCGGTAGGCGACGGCGGTGCGCTCTGCCATGCGGGGCGCGGCGAGCGAGGCGGCCCGGGCGGCGCCGTCTACTCGCGGGTCGCCGGCTGCGAGCAGCGGCCGGGCGGCCGCCGCCCAGGTCGTCGGCTCGAACGGCGCGCAGAGCGTGCCCGCGATCCCCGACGTCGCATAGGGCGCGATTCCCACCGGCGTGGAGAGGACCGGGACGTCGCAGGCGAGGGCCTCGATGCAGGTGAGGCCGAAGCCCTCGTAGTCGGAGGTGACCAGGACGGCGTTGGCGGCGTTGATCCAGAGCGGCATCTCCTCCGGCGGGATCGCCCCGCCGGTCAGCAGCTCGGCCTCGCAGGCGCCTGCCAGCGAGGCGGCGCGGTCGTGTCTCTTCTCCGGGCGCGCCGGGTTCGCCGGGAAGAGGAGGTAGCGGCCGTTCGGCTCGAGGCCCAGTCGCCGGCGGGCCTCGACCCGGGGAAGCCGGCCGAAGCGGCCGATGTCCGGCCCGCAGGGGAGCACCGCGGAGCCGGGGACGGGGGGGAGCCCCGGACGGCCGTCATCGGCCTCGAAGAGCGCTCGCGACACGGCTGCGGCCAGGTCCACTCGCTTCGCCAGCGCCCGCGACATGCGGCCGACGACCGGGTGGCGCACGTCGGTGCCGTGGAAGCTGACGACCAGGGGCCTGGCGCCGGCCAGGCGCGCGCACCAGCCGACCAGGCCGTAGTGCGCGTGGACCAGGTCGAACCGCTCCCGTCGCAGGAGGCGGCGCAGCCGCAGCGTCGCCGGGGCGTAGTGTTTGCGCCCGCGGGGGAAGGTGAACAGCTCGACGCTCATCCCGAGGCCCCGCAGCTCGTCGACCTGATCGCGAACCCATTGGCCCCGCTGCGGCGCCGCCGCGTCGGGCGAGAAGTTGGTCACGACCAGCACGCGCACGGCCTGAGCGTATCCGCGACGAGCGACCGATTCTGCCTGTTGCAGATCCTTCACGAAATTGATCCAGAGTTGGCGCGCTCGCGTCTTGTTCGGTGCGTCGGCGGGGGCCAGCATCGGTGGAAACCGCAATGAGGAGGCTGCAGATGCTTTACGCGCTGATGGGTTACGTACACGCCGTCGTCGAGCAGCGGATCGTCGCGATCCGCTCGCTGGTCGGTCGCGAGCGGGGACAGGGCACCGTCGAGTACGTCGGCCTGATCCTGCTCGTCTCGCTGCTGATGGTCGGGATGGTCGCGGCGATGAAGGGGTTCAACGGCAAGCAGGGCACCGAGCTGGCGGACGTGATCGTCAACAAGATCAAGGAGGCCGTCAACAAGGTGACGTTCAAATGAGGTTCGAGGAAGGTCGGTCCGGCGCCGTCGCCCCCGTCCTCGTGCCCCCGGTCGGCTTGGGAGATCGCTTGCGCGTGGACGGGGGGCGAATTCCGTCCGGGATAGGGCGTACGCTGTATTACAGCATGAGGCATCGTACGCAGCTATATCTGGACGAGGGCCAGTACCGCTGGCTGAAGCAGCGCGCCGGGGAGGCGGGCAGCATCGCGGCCGTGGTGCGGGAGCTGATCGACGCGGAGCGGGCGCGCCGGCTGGACGCGGCGGAGGACCCCCTGCTCAGCTACCTGGTCGTCGAGTCGCCCGGGAAAGGTCGCGAGCGGACCAGCGTGACGAGCCTCGACCGCGATCTCTACGGCCGATGAGGTCCGTCTTCGTCGACACCAGCGCGTTCGTCGCGCTGCGCAATGCCGGGGAGGCCGAGCACGAGCGGGCACGCGAGGCGATGCGGGAGCTGATCGCCGAAGGGGCGGCGCTCTTCACCTCCAACTACGTGTTCGCCGAGACCTACACCGCGTTGATGGTTCGCGTCGGCCGGCGCGAGGCGATCGAGTGGGGCAGCCGCTTCCGGGCGGGGGGCGCGATCGACCTCGTCAGGCTCGACCGGACGACCGAGGAACGAGCGTGGGAGATCCTCCAGCGGCACGAGGACAAGCGTTGGAGCTACGTCGACGCCACCTCCTTCGCCCTGATAGAGCGGGAAGGAGAGGACGCCGCGTTTGCCTTCGATGCGCACTTCTCGCAGCGCGGGCTGCGCGTACTACCCGATCAAAACTCTTGACTGCTCAGGTACTACGCGTCTATTGTGCGCCCACGCTCCAGCGTCGGTTCCAGGCTTGACGCCAGAGCAACCCCAGTGGGACGGAAGGGCCGCGCGCAGCGCGGCCCTTCCGGGTAAATGACAGACTCGCGGGGACGATGCCCGCTTCACGCAGCTACGACCGCGCTCCCGCCGACATCCGGCCGGTGTCGATCGACCCCGGCTTCGTCGAGACCGCCGACGGCTCGGCGCTGATCACGCTCGGCCGCACGCGTGTGATCTGCACCGCTTCGGTCGATCGGGCGGTGCCGCGCTGGCTGCAGGGTCGCGGCAAGGGCTGGGTCACGGCCGAATACTCGATGCTGCCCGCGTCCACCGGCGAGCGCAAGACGCGCGACGTCTCGCGGGGCAAGCAGGACGGGCGCGGGGTCGAGATCCAGCGCCTGATCGGCCGCTCGCTGCGGGTCGTGGTCGACTTCAAAGCGCTGGGCGAACGCAGCGTCTACGTCGACTGCGACGTCCTGCAGGCCGATGGCGGGACCCGTTGCGCGGCGATCACGGGCGGCTACGTGGCGCTGCGGCTCGCCTGCCAGAAGCTGCTCGACGCAGGGGCGCTGGAGGAGATGCCGCTGAGCGGCTCCGTCGCGGCGGTCAGCGTCGGCATGGTCGGCGGCCGCGCCCTCTGCGACCTCGACTACGGCGAGGACTCCAACGCCGAGGTCGACGCCAACGTCGTGATGACCGGCGAGGGCGGCCTGGTCGAGGTGCAGGCGACGGCGGAGCGCACGCCGCTCTCGCGCGCCTCGCTCGACGAGCTCCTCGGCCTCGCCGAGATGGGCATCTCGCGACTGCGGCAGGTGCAGGAGCGTGCCGTCGGGGGCTAGCCGCGCCTTGATCTTCGCCACGGCGAACAAGCACAAGCTGCGCGAGATGCGCGAACTGCTGCCCGCGCTCGACCTCAGGGGGCTGCCCGAGGGCGTCGAGCTGCCTCCGGAGCACGGGGACTCGTTCGCCGAGATCGCCCTGGAGAAGGCGCGCGCCGCGCACGCCGCGACCGGCGAGGCCGCGATCGGCGACGACTCGGGCATCGAGGCGGCCGGCCTCGACGGCCGGCCGGGCATCCACTCGGCGCGCTACGGCGGCCCCGACGCGACCGACGAGGAGAACCTGGACAAGCTGCTGCGCGAGGTGGTGGCGGCCGGCGAGGATCGTCGTGCTGCCTATCACTGCGCGCTGGCTCTGGTCTCCGAGGACGGCGCCGAGCGGGTCTTCGAGGCTCGCTGCGAGGGACGCCTGATCGAGGCGCCGCGCGGCGAGGGCGGCTTCGGCTACGACCCGGCCTTCGTGCCGGACGCGACCGGCGAGGACACGAGGACGATGTCGGAGTTGAGCCAGGCCGAGAAGAACGAGATCAGCCATCGGGGCGGCGCCGCTCGGTTGCTGGCCGAGCACCTGGAAGGCGCCGCGACGCCGGGCCGGCGATGATCCGCACCAAGAGTGGGGCGGCGGCCCTATCGATCGCTTCCAATGCCTTGCTGATCGCGATCAAGCTGGCCGCCGCCGCAGTCACCGGCTCGATCGCGATCCTCACCGAGGCGATCCACTCGCTGATCGACCTCGTCGCCTCCGTCGTCGCCTTCGCCTCGGTGCGCAAGGCCGACGAGCCGGCCGACGCCGAGCACCCCTACGGTCACGAGAAGGTCGAGAGCCTGGCGGCAACGATCGAGGGCCTGCTGATCCTCGTCGGCGCCGGGATCATCGTCTATGAGGCCACGCACCGGCTCGTCGTCGGTGCCGAAGTCGAGACCCTCGGCGCCGGCATCGCCGTGATGGGCTTCTCGGTGCTCGCCAACCTCGTCGTCTCCTCGGTGCTCTCGCGGCAGGCGCGCGCCCACGAATCTCCCGCCCTCGCCGGCGACGCCGCCCACCTGCGCGCCGACGCGATGACCTCGGCCGGCGTCCTGCTCGGCCTGGCGCTGGTCGCCGCCACCGGCAACGCCGCCTTCGACTCGATCACGGCCCTGGTCGTCGCCGGGGCGATCGTCACGGCCGGGATCAGGATCGTCCGCCACTCCTCGGGCGTGCTCGTCGACGAGGCCCTCCCCGGCGAGGAGATGGACCGGATCGAGGCCGCGATCTCGGCGGCGCGCACGCCGGAGGTCGTCGGCTACCACAAGCTGCGCGCCCGCCGGGCGGGCCGCCGCCGCTACATCGACCTCCACGTCCAGTACCGCGCCGGCACGAGCCTCGAGCGGGCTCATGAGCTGACCCACGCGCTGCGCGACTCGATCGAGGCCGCGGTCCCGAACGCCGAAGTCCTGATCCACGCCGAGCCCGAGAGCTCGCTGCGCGACCCGGCCGACGAGCGCTCCGGCCCCTTCCGGGCTGGGTAGCGGAAGGTGGGGAGCCTGGTCGTCCTCCAGTCGAATTGATGGCGCACGGCCTTCGGCCTTTGCGCCGAATCTTCAGCGCGGCTTCGCCGCGCAAACACCGGATTGCATAGGCCGCTTCGCGACATTCGCCTGGAGGACGACCAGGCTCCCCCTCAACACATTTCCCAGAGACGCACGAGCTGCGGAATCGGCGTCAGGACTCCACAAGCTCTTTGAGGAGCATCAAACCGACGCCGCCGCTTCGGGTAAGAGCTTTCGATAGCTGTGGAGCATCGAGAGGCTGGCGGGTGCGCCTCTCCGGAAATGTAGCGAAGCGGCCTATGCAATCCGATTCCGCGCGGCCGCAGGCCGCGCTCCTCATCTGTCGCTAAGCGCCGCAGGCGCGTGCGACATCAATTTCCGGAGAGGCGCACCCGCCGGCCTTTTTTCTGCTCTACGGGCTGGGCAGCAAATTCACCGCCGCGGCGAGGCCGACGGCGACGACCGTGATCGCGTAGCCGGTGTAGTCGCTGAGCGCGAAGGCGACTGCCGCGATCGCGCAGACCGAGACGACGACGATCCATGAGGCACGGGCCAGGGACACCGGCCGGTATTTTGGCCGAGATGGCCGACGGTGAGACGAGCGGTGCAGCGGCGACGGCGCTCGCCTACCTGGACGAGATGTCCCCCGACCTGCGCGGTGGGGCGATTCTCGACGCGGACGGCGAGGTGCTGGCGGCCAGCGGTCATGCCGACCGTTGGCGCGAGGACGCCTCCGCCCTGTTCGACGTCGCCGACCGGGCGGGGGAGGAGCCGGTCGAGCAGGTCCACGTCGCCACCGAGCAGGGCGAGGTCTTCGCGCTCCGGCACGCGGGCCTGGCTGCGGTCGCGGTGACCGACCGCTTCGCGCTCGCCTCGCTGCTCTTCTTCGACATGCGCTCGGTTCTGCGCGACCTTGCGGCCGGCGGCGACGGGCGGGCCGGAGAGTGAGCCCGCCGAAGCCGCATCGCGTCCTGCTCGACCGCGTCTCGGGCTACGCCGACGAGGCCGCCGCCTACATGCGCCGTCGTCGCGTCGCCCGCCGTCCCTTCGCCCGCCTCTACTACCCCGGCGGGCGTGCCGACGACCATGCCGCCGACTCGGTCGCCGGCGGCGAGCTCTTCGTCGCCGCCGGGCGCCTGATCGAGGTCGCGGGGCGGAAGCGCGATCGATGACGAGCGACGGAGGCTTGATCGACGCCGACGTGGCGGCGCGGGTGCTGTCCCGCGCGCTGGCGAACGGGGGCGACTTCGCCGAGGTCTTCGCCGAGCGCACGGCCGGCCTGACGATGGCGATCGACGAGTCGCGGATCGAATCCGTGCAGGCCGGCGCGGGCGAGGGGGCGGGCGTGCGCGTGGTCAGCGGCGGGACCACCTACTTCGCCCACGTCGACGGCCTCGACCCGGCCGACCTCGAGCGCGCCGCCGCAGAGGCCGCGACGGCTGTGCGGGGTCAGCAGGCGAGCCCGCGGCAGCTCGAGTCGGTGCGGAGCGCGCCGCAGCCGATCGAGCAGCCACCCGGCGACGTCCCCGCCCAGCGCAAGGCCGACCTGCTGCGGACGCTCGACGAGCGCGGGCGCGCGGCGGGCGCGGAGATCGCCCAGCTCATGGCCTCCTACGCGGAGATTCGGCGCGAGGTCGCCATCACCAACTCCGAGGGCCTGTTCACGGGCGACGACCGCACCCGGGTGCGGATCGGCGCCCAGGCGGTGGCGAGGCGCGGCAACGCGGTCGAGACCGGCGCCGAGACGCTCGGCGGCCACCGCGGCTTCGAGCTCTTCGACGGCGATCCCGGCGAGGTCGCCGCCGGCGCCGCGCGCAAGGCCCTGGTCCTCCTCGACGCGGGCCCGGCGCCGGCCGGCTCGATGCCGGTCGTCGTCGGCGGCGGCTTCGGCGGCGTGCTCTTCCACGAGATGACCGGCCACGGGCTGGAGGCCGACCACGTCCAGAAGGGCGCCAGCGTCTACGCCGGCCGCCTCGGCGAGCGGGTCGCCGAGCCGCTGCTCACCGCCTACGACGACGGCAGCATGCCCGGCGAGTGGGGCAGCGACGCGATCGACGACGAGGGCACGCCGACCGGCAGGACGATGCTGATCGAGGAAGGCCGGCTCGCCGCCTTCCTCTACGACCGCCTCACCGCCGGACGCGATGGCGTCGCCTCGACCGGCAACGGCCGCCGCGAGAGCTTCCGGCACCTGCCGGTGCCGCGGATGACCAACACCTACATCGCCCCGGGGGACGCCAGCCCCGAGGCGATGATCGCCGAGGTCGAGCGCGGCTTCTACGCCGCCTCGTTCGGCGGCGGCCAGGTCGACCCGGCGACCGGCGACTTCGTCTTCGGCGTCTCCGAGGGCTACCTGATCGAGGCGGGGAAGGTGACGCGTCCCTGCCGCGGGGCGACCCTGGTCGGCAACTGCCTCGACGCCCTGGCCGGGATCGACGCGGTCGGCGACGACTTCGAGATGAAGACCGGCGTCTGCGGCAAGGCCGGCCAGAAAGTGCCGGTCGGCACCGGCCAGGGGCACGTCCGCATCAAGGCGCTGACCGTGGGGGGGACCGAGGTTTGATCGAGGTCGCGCGACGCGCGGTGGAGGGAGCGCTCGCGGCGGGCGCCTCCGACGCCGAAGCGTACGGCTCCGAGGACCGCGGGCGCGAGGTGCGCGCCTACGGGGGCGCGGTGGAGAGCCTCAGCGCGGCGACGAGGCGCGGGCTCGGCATCCGGGCCTGGGTCGGCTCCCGCGTCGGCTACGCCTACGACACGGATCTCTCCGGGGAGGGGATCGCGGCGCTCGCCGCGCGGGCGGTCGAGGTCGCCCGCGTCGCCGACGAGGACGAGTTCGCCGGCCCGCCCGCTCCGCTGCGCCCTCCCCCCGAAACAACAGGGAACGGCGCGCCGGAGCTGAGCGATCCCTCGGTCGCGGCGTGGTCGACCGCCGACGTCGCGGAGCTGGCGCTCGCCGTCGAGCGGGCGACGCTGGCAGCCGACGAGCGCGTGGTCGGCATCGAGCAGGCGGTCTACGCGGACTCGGCCGAGACCGTGGCGATCGCCTCCTCCACCGGCATCGACGGCGAGTACGAGCGCTCCACCTGTCACGCCTACGTGCAGGCGCTGGCCGAGGGCGACGGGGGCCGCGAGACCGGCTTCGGCTTCGGTCTCGGGCGCGGCCCCGACTCGCTCGACCCGGCGGCGATCGGCGTCGAGGGCGCGGAGCGGGCGGCGGCGATGGTCGGCGCCGGCAAGCCCGCATCGCGCACCTGCCCGGTGGTCCTCGACCCGACGGTGGCCGCCGCCTTCGTCGCGATCGTCGGTCGCGGCCTCGCCGCCGGCGCCGTCCAGCGCGGCCGCTCGCCGTTCGCGGGACGGCTCGACGACAGCGTGGCCACCGACTCGTTCGTCCTCCACGACGACGGGCTCGACCCGGACGGGCCGGGCTCCGCCCCCTTCGACGGCGAGGGGCTGCCGCACCGGCGCACGACGCTGATCGAGGCGGGGACGCTGCGCACCTACCTCTACGACACCTACACCGCCCGCCGCGACGGGGTGGCCTCGACCGCGAGCGCCGGTCGCGGCGGGTATCGCTCGCAGCCCTCGGTCGCTCCCTCGAACCTGATCGTGAGGACGGGCGCGCTCTCCTTCGCGGAGCTGCTCGGCGAGGCCGGGGACGGCGTCCTCGTCAACGACGTCGCCGGCCTGCACTCGGGGGTCAACCCCGTTTCGGGCGTCTTCTCGGTCGGCGCCTCGGGGCGGGCGATCCGCGGCGGAGATCTGGCTGAGCCGCTGCGCGAGTTCACGATCGCCAGCGACCTGATCTCGATGCTCGGCGCGGTGCGGGCCTGCGGCGCGGAGCCGCGCTGGGTCCCCTTCGGCGCCTCGGTCAGCACCCCGCCGCTGCTGATCGCCGAGATGACGGTGGCGGGTTCTTGAGCCAGGCACGGCCATTACGCCGTGGTCGCTGTTAGATTGCGCGCGATTTCAACCACCCCTGACCGAGGAGCTTCGACGTGACAAAGGCTGAGTTTCTGGATCAACTGGCGAGCGACGACCGGCTGGGCAGCAAGAAAGCTGCCGGCGACGCGGTCGATGCCGTGCTGGACGCGATCACCGACACCCTGAGCAATGGCGGCGAGGTCAGCTTCACCGGCTTCGGCAAATTCCACGTCGCCGAGCGCGGCCCGCGCCAGGGCGTCAACCCGCGCACCGGCGAGCGGATCACGATTCCGGGCGGCAGGGTGCCGCGCTTTTCCGCCGGCTCGGCGCTGAAGGCCAAGGTCAAGGGCTGAGCACCGCGACGTTCGCAGACCGTCTGGCGGCGCTCGTCGAGGAGCGCCGCAGTCAGGTCTGCCTCGGTCTCGATCCCGACCCGTCGAAGCTCGCCGGGGTCGAGGCCGGGGCCGGCGCCGGGACGGCGGCCGAGCTGGCCGCCGCCGCCGTGCTGGAGAGCTGCCGCTCGCTGATCGAGCGGGCGGGGCCGGCCTGCGTGGCGGCGAAGCCGCAGCTCGCCTGCTTCGAGCGACTCGGGGCGCCCGGCTGGGCCGCTCTGGAAGGGGTCTGCGCCGCCGCCCGCGAGGCCGGCCTGCTGGTGCTCGCCGATGGCAAGCGCGGCGACGTGTCGGTCTCGGCGGCCGCCTACGCCCAGGCGCTGGTCGGCGAGACCGACACCCCCTGGGGCCCGGTCGCAGGGCTCGGAGTCGACGCCTTCACCGCCAACCCGCTGCTCGGCCGCGACGCGCTCGAGCCGCTCGTCGCCGCGGCCGCGGCCGCCGGAGCGGGGGTCTTCGCCCTGGTGCGGACGAGCAACCCGGGCGCGTCCGACGTCCAGGACCTGCCGGCCCCCGACCGGCCGCTGCACGAGCGCCTCGCCGGCATCGTCGACGACCTCTCCGGCAGGCTGCTCGGCGAGAACGGCCTCAGCGGGATGGGCGCGGTCGTCGGCGCGACCGCGCCCGAGCACATCGCCCGCCTGCGCAGCCTGATGCCGCGCTCGCTCTTCCTCCTGCCCGGGATCGGCGCCCAGGGCGGCACGCCGGAGCTGCTCGGCCCGGCCTTCGCGGCCGGCCCGGCCTCGGCGATCGTCGCCGCCTCGCGCAGCATCGCCGGCGCCGCGGACCCCGGTGCCGCGGCTGAGGCGCTGCGGGCCGCGGTTTGGGATGTTTCAACCGCCTAAAAGCGCCTTGACCGTATATACGATCTGCGGCGCCCATCTCCAACCGCGCCGGCTCCCATGAACAAGCGCCCGTCAGCATCAGCCCGCACCGCGGCGGTGACCGCCCTGGTCGTTGCCGCGGTCGTCGTCATCGTCGCCGTTGGCGCCGCCCTCAACGGCGGCGGTTCGGGCTCCGAACGCCAGGGCCGCTCGGAAACGACACTCCACAAGGTCGAGAAGCGCAACGTGCCGGCGACCTACGAAGTGCAGAGCGGCGACACCCTGATCTCGATCGCCCACCGGACCGGCGTGCCCGTGCGGACGATCGAACAGCTCAACCCGCACGTCGACCCGCAGATCCTGATCGCCGGCGAAGTCCTCAAGCTGCGCTGAGGCGAACCGGGGTCGCGGTCGCGGCGGCTGCGCTCCTGGCGCTGGCCGGCGCCGGCCCGGCCGCGGCTGCCGAGCGCCCGCCGCGGGTCGAGGCGCGGGCGTGGATCCTGGTCGACGCCGACACGGGCGACGTGCTCGTCTCCCACGCCGCGGCGCGAGAGCTGCCCGTCGCCAGCACGACCAAGCTGATGACCGCCTACGTCGCCCTGCACGAGCTGCCCCTCGACCGCATCGTGCGCGCCGCCCCCTACGCGGCCGGATACGGCGAGTCGCTGCTCAACCTCCGCGCCGGCCAGCGGATCAGCGTGCGCGACCTGCTCTACGGGCTGATCCTGCGCAGCGGCAACGACGCCGCCTACGACCTCGCCCGCGCCGCCGCCGGCAGCGAGCGGCGCTTCGTGCGCCAGATGAACGAGTACGCGGCGGCGCTCGGCCTGTCCGACACGCACTTCGCCAACCCGATCGGCCTCGACCAGCGCGGCAACCACTCGAGCGCGCGCGACCTGGCGACGCTGACGAGGCGGCTGCTGGCGCTGCCGACCTTTGCCCGGATCGCGGCGTCGCGCCGCGCCGTGCTGCGCAGCGTGCGGCCGCGGCGCCGGATCGAGACGATCGACGAGCTGCTGCGGATGGCGCCCTGGGTGACCGGCGTCAAGACCGGCCACACGTTCGGCGCCCGCTACGTCCTGGTCGGCTCGGGGCGGCGCAAGGGCGTCGAGCTGATCGCGGTCGTGATCGGGGCGCCGACCGACGAAGACCGCTTTCGCGACGACCTCGAGCTGCTCGAATACGGCTTCTCGCGCTACCGGCGCCGGCTGCCGGTGCGGGCAGGCGAGGCGCTCGCCCGGCCGTCGATCCGCTACGCGGGCGGCGAGCTGCCGCTGCGCGCCGCGCGCAGCGTCGCCGTCGGCGTGCGGCCAGGTCAGCGCGTCGAGGTGTCCGTGCGCGCGCCGCACGAGGTCGAGGGGCCGATTCGGCGCGGTGCCCCGCTTGGCGCTGCGATCGTCTCCGTCGCCGACCGCCACGTCGCGACGGTCGCTCTGCGCGCCGGACGGGCGGTCGCCGAGGCGAGCACCTTCGACGTGGTGCGCAGCTTCGTCGAAGGCAAGGCGATTTGGTTTGTCCTGGCCCTGTCCGGGATACTGATCGCTGTGGCAATCGTCCTCAGGCGCCGTCTCCGATGATCCTCACCGTCACCCTGAACGCCGCGATCGACCGCACCGTCGCGGTGCCGAATTTCCGTCTCGGGCATCGCCACCGGGCGGTCGAGAGCCGCACCGTGGCCGGCGGCAAGGGGGTCAACGTGGCGCGGGCGATCAGCCGGCTCGGCCGGCCGGTGATCGCCACCGGGTTCGTCGGCGGCCCGACCGGCCTGCGGGTCATGGAGCAGCTGCGCGACGAAGAGGTGCTCACCGATTTCACCCGGATCGCGGGCGAGACGCGGATCAACGTGGCGGTGATCGACCCGACCTCCGGCGAGCAGACCGAGATCAACGAGCGCGGCCCCGCGGTCAGCCCCGAGGAGGTCGAGACCTTCGTCGCCCGGCTGCGCTACCTCGCCACCGGCGCGAAGATCTGCGTGATCGCCGGCACCCTGCCACCCGGTGCCGGCCCCGACCTCTACGCGCGTCTCGTCAAGGAGCTGAACGAGCAGGGCGTTGCGGTGGTGCTCGACGCGGAGGGCGAGGCGATGCGGGCGGGCCTGCGCGCCGGCGCCGCCGTCGTCACGCCCAACGAGCGCGAGGCCGAGGAGCTGGTCGGCCAGGAGTTCGCCGATCGGCGGGACCTCGTCCACGGGCTCTCGGAGCTGATCCGGCTCGGCGCCGGCGAGGCGGCGATCACGCGGCCCGACGGCTGCGTGGCGGCGGTC
Source organism: Chloroflexota bacterium (assembly GCA_050258095.1). Lineage (GTDB taxonomy): Bacteria > Actinomycetota > Thermoleophilia > Solirubrobacterales > 70-9 > VRUE01. The sequence continues at coordinate 41,243 of JBLMYD010000038.1, read as the reverse complement.
GGCGAGGGATCGGAGCGGCGCTTCGTCGAGGTCCGCACCGAGCCGCTGGAGGTCGTCTCCTCGGTCGGCTCCGGCGACGCCTTTCTCGCCGGCTACGTCGCCGCTCGCTACGAAGGCCGACCGGCGGAGGAGAGCCTTGCCTACGGCGTCGCCTGCGGCGCCGAGTCGACCCAGCACTTCGGCGCCGGCACGGTCGATCGCAACCAGGTCGAGCGGCTGCTCGGCGAGGTCCACGTGCAGGACTTGGAGGTCCCCGCCGAAGTGTAGGCTGGGTCCTCAACGCCACCCTGGAGGACCTAATTGGAGATCGACATCGGTCGGGGCAAGAAGGGGCGGCGCGCCTACGGATTCGACGACATCGCGATCGTCCCGTCGCGCCGCACACGCGATCCCGACGACATTGACATCAGCTGGACCCTTGGCCCCTACCGCTTCGAGCTGCCGCTCGTCGCCTCGGCGATGGACGGCGTGGTCAGCCCCGACACGGCTGTGCTCGTCAACGAGCTGGGCGGGCTCGGGGTGCTCAACCTGGAGGGCATCTGGACGCGCTTCGAGAACGCCGAGGAGCAGCTGGAGAAGATCGCCGCCGCGCCCGTGCGCGAGGCGACGCGGATCATGCAGGAGATCTACACGGAGCCGGTCAAGCCGGAGCTGATCGGCCGGCGGATAGCCGAGATCAAGCAGCGCGGCGCCGTCGCCTGCGGCTCGCTGACGCCGCAGAAGGTGCGCGAGCACTACGAGATCGCGGTCGAGGCGGGGATCGACATCCTCGTCATCCAGGGCACGGTGATCTCGGCCGAACACGTCTCGACGACGGTGGAGCCGCTCAACCTGAAGGAGTTCATCGCCGAGGTGCCGGTGCCGACCGTGGTCGGCGGCTGCGCCTCCTACTCGACCGGGCTGCACCTGATGCGCACCGGCGCGGTCGGCGTGCTGGTCGGGGTCGGCCCGGGGGCGGCGTGCACGACGCGCGGCGTGCTCGGCATCGGCGTCCCGCAGGCGACGGCGATCGCCGACGTGGCGGCGGCGCGCTCCCAGCACATGCTCGAGACCGGCGAGTACGTCAACGTGATCGCCGACGGCGGCATGCGCACCGGCGGCGACGTCTCCAAGGCGATCGCCTGCGGCGCCGACTCGGTGATGGTCGGTTCGCCGCTGGCCCGTGCCAAGGAGGCCCCCGGCCGCGGCTTCCACTGGGGGATGGCGACCTTCCACCCCTCGCTGCCGCGCGGGACCCGGGTCTCGACCCGCCAGGACGGCACGATGGAGGAGATCCTGCTCGGCCCGGCGCAGGAGAACGACGGCACCTTCAACCTAATGGGGGCGCTGAAGACCTCGATGGCGACCTGCGGCTACGAGGACATCCGCTCCTTCCAGCGGGCCGAGGTGATGGTCGCGCCGGCGTTGATGAGCGAGGGGAAGAAGTTGCAGAACGAGCAGGCCGTCGGCATGGGGTCGAACGGGCGCGCGGCGGTCTCCGCCGGTGTTGGAGTCGCCGACGACTGAGGCCGGCGCCACGCCGGCGTCGGTCTCGGAGCTGGAGGAGGTGCTGGTCCTCGACTTCGGGGGGCAGTACTCGCAGTTGATCGCTCGGCGGATTCGCGAGTGCGGCGTGTTCGCCGAGCTCTTGCCGTCGACGACCTCGGTGGAGGCGATCAGGGAGCGCAAGCCGAAGGGGCTTGTCTTGTCCGGTGGGCCGGCGTCGGTGTACGAGGAGGGGGCGCCGGAGTTTCCGACGCAACTGCTCGACCTTGGGATTCCGCTGCTCGGCATCTGCTACGGGATGCAGGCGATGGTCCAGGCCCTCGGCGGCCGGGTCGAGGCGGCCGAGGCGGGGGAGTTCGGGCGCACCGAGCTGACCCTGCGCGACGGGGGCGGGCGGCTGCTGGGCGGTTTGCCCGAGGAGCAGCACTGCTGGATGAGCCATCGCGACGCCGTCTTCGAGCCGCCGCAGGGGTTCACCGCGCTCGCCGCCAGCCCCGGCTCGCCGGTGGCGGCCTGCGAGTACCCGGAGCGCGGCCTCTATGGCATCCAGTTCCATCCCGAGGTCGTCCACACGCCGTACGGGACCGAGATCCTCACCCGCTTCCTGCGCGACGTCGCCGGCTGCGAGCAGCAGTGGTCGCCGCAGTCCGTGATCGCCGAACAGGTCGAGCGGATCCGGGCCCAGGTGGGGGAGGGGCGGGTGATCTGCGGCCTCTCCGGTGGCGTCGACTCCTCGGTGGCGGCGCTGCTCGTCCACCGGGCGATCGGCGAGCAGCTGACCTGCGTCTTCGTCGACCACGGGTTGATGCGGCTGAACGAGGCCGAGCAGGTGGTCGCCGCCTTCGAGCAGTTCGGCATCCCGCTCGTCCACGTCGAAGCCGAGGAGCGCTTCCTCGGCAGGCTGGCCGGGGTCGACGAGCCCGAGCGCAAGCGCAAGATCATCGGCGAGGAGTTCATCCGCGTCTTCGAGGAGGAGGCGGCGAAGCTCGAGGACGCCGCCTACCTCGTCCAGGGCACCCTCTACTCGGACGTGATCGAGTCCGGCGGCGGCCACAACGCGGCGACGATCAAGTCGCACCACAACGTCGGCGGTTTGCCGGAGGACCTCGAGTTCGAGCTGGTCGAGCCGCTGCGGATGCTGTTCAAGGACGAGGTGCGCGCCGTCGGCGCCGAGCTGGGCCTGCCGGAGCGGATGGTCTGGCGTCAGCCCTTCCCCGGGCCGGGCCTGGCGATCCGCATCGTCGGCGGCGAGGTGACTAAGGAGAGACTGGACATCCTGCGCGCCGCCGATGCGGTCTTGCAGGAGGAGATCCGCGCCGCCGACCTCTACCGCCAGCTCTGGCAGTCCTTCTGCGTCCTCCCGGTCGTCCGCTCGGTCGGGGTGCAGGGCGACGGCCGCACCTACGCCTACCCGATCGTGATCCGCGCGGTGACCTCCGACGACGCGATGACGGCCGATTGGGCGCGGTTGCCCTACGACCTGCTGGAAAGGGTCTCGAATCGGATCATCAACGAGATCCCCGACGTGAACCGCGTGGCGCTGGATATCTCCTCGAAGCCTCCCGCCACGATCGAGTGGGAGTAGGCCCTCCGCCGGACGTGCCGGCCAGGGAGTGCCTTTTTAGGCACCTGGGTGACGGCACGTCCTAGGGTCGGGGCGGATGCCCTTCGCGATTTCGATAGCGGTCCTCGGCCTGGTGCAGGCGGCGCTGGTGGCGCTGCCGCGGGCGAGGGCGCGACCGGCGTGGATGGCGGGGCTGGGGAGCCCGTGGTGGGCGCTGATCCCGGCGGGGTCGATCGCGCTCGTGATCGGGGTGGTCGAACTCGAATCGAGCTCGGCGACGTGGTTGTCGTACCTGGCGTTGGTCGTGGTGCCGCCGCTGGCGGCATTTGCGCTTGGCGCGTTGGTTCACCGCTCGACGCCGACCTGGGGCTGGGGAGCGCTGCCGCTCTTCGCCCTCGCCTGGACCGCGCCCGGTTCGCTGGCCGGCGAGGCGGCTGCGACCGCGCTCTCGGGTCTCGCCTGCATCGCCCTCGGCTGGCTGCTCGTCTGCGCGGTGCCTGCCTCCTGGCTGCGCCTCGGCGTCTACGCGATGGCGATCGTCGACACGATCTACGTGTCTGCCGACCTGCTCCAGGGCCCCAACGCCGTCCTCAGCGCCGCGGTTCCCGGGGCGGGACTACCGGCCCTGCAGGCCATCCACTTCGGCCACGCCCAGATGGGCTTCGGCGACCTCTTCATCGCCGCCCTCGTCGGTTGCCTCCTTGCCGCCGACGGGACGAAAACCGACGCATATCGACGGAAATCGGCCCGTCGGCAGTGGGTTGGGGCGGGGTTGGTGGCGGTGCTGGCGCTGGGCTTCGATTTGCTCTTCTTTGCGGTCGACGAGCTGCCGGCGACGGTGCCGGTCGCCGTAGCGCTGGCGCTGCTCGAAGCGCGTCAGCTGTAGCGGTCCCAGCGCTGCAGGTAGGGAAGCGGGTCGATCGGGCTGCCGCCCTCGTACCAGCCGGGAGCGGTCCACATCTCGAAGTGGAGGTGGCAGGCGGTCGCGTCGCCGGTCTGGCCGACGATGCCGATCGGCTGGCCGGTGCGGACCGGGTCGCCGGTCTTCAGCGGCGAGGGCCGCGCCAGGTGCGCGTACATGAAGTCGAAGCCGGTGCCCTTGCCGTCGATGACGATGTAGTTGCCGGCGTTGGCCTCGTAGCCCGCGTACTGGACTTTGCCGCCCCGAGCGGCGACCTCGATCTGCCCGCAGCGCGCCATGATGTCCTGGCCCTGGTGGGTGTGACCCGCGCGCGGCGCGCCGAAGCGGGCTGCCGCGCCGCCGAAGTCGTGCGGGCCGAGGACCGGGAACGCGTATCCGAAGAAGGCGAAGCGGGGATCGATCGCTTGCGAGGGAGTCGCGGACTGGGTCGCCACCGCGCCCGCCTGCGAGGAGACCTGGAAGGTGTAGCGACCGTTCGGGGCCGGGCGGCCGCTGCTGCCGGTTCCGTCCCAGCGGATGCGAACGCGTTCGCGCGGCGGCACGTCGTTGCGGAAGAAGGTGCGGACGCTTTCCCCGGCCGCGTCGACGACGTCGATGCGCAGGTCGTTCTGGCTCTGGGTGCTGGCGATTTCGAAGACGAGCTTGGGGTAGCGATAGCCGTAGTAGAAGGACCTGCGGGGAGTCGTCCTGGCCAGGATCAGGCGCAGCGCGCCGGCGCTGGGGTCTTCGCTGGGAGAGCCGCTCTGGCTGCCCGGGGACGGCGGCGAGCCGGCCGACGTCGGCGCGCCGCCGGTAACCGCCGACGCAGTGCAGGCGGCAGCCAGCAGCGCCACCGACGCTGCGATGAAGATCGAGCTTCCCTTTGACCAAGGCCCGGCAAACTTAAGCGCCACGTGCCCTCTCTTTCGATTCGCCTACGGAGTTAGCTGTCGGGCTCGCGCTGAAAGAGATGCGCTAGGGCTCTGTTCGGCCCATTCGCCCCCGGAACCTGCAACGGCTCCTTCGGTTCCTCCGCCCCCGGCCATCCATGCAGCCGGGACTCGGCGTTGCTGGCGCGGCAGTATAGCCACGCCTGCGGCCGGAGTCCCCTATCATGCGCCGGCTTGTGAAGACCTACGTAGCCACAGCCGCAGACCGCCGGCGCGACTGGTATCTGGTCGACGCCGAGGGCCAGACGCTCGGGCGCCTGGCCACGCGCATCGCCGACGCCCTGCGCGGCAAGCGCAAGCCCGAGTACACGCCGCACGTCGACACGGGTGACTTCATCGTCGTCGTCAACGCCGAGAAGATCCGCGTCACCGGCGACAAGCTGGCGCAGAAGCGCTACTGGCGCCACAGCGGCTACCCGGGCGGGATCAAGTCGCGTACGCTGGCCGAGATGCTCGAGCGGCGGCCCGAGGAGGTCATTCGCAAGGCCGTCAAGGGGATGCTTCCCCGCAACCGGCTCGCCCGCCGGCAGCTGACCAAGCTCAAGGTGTACGCCGGGCCTGAGCACCCGCATGCTGCGCAGCAGCCCAAACCGATGGAGATTCAGACTTGATCGACGACGAGAGCAAAGAGACTTCGGGGCAGGACGAGGCTTCGGTTGAGGGACCAGCGGATTCGCCCGCGGGTCCTGTCGCCGAGGATGGCGAGTCGTCCTCGCAAGCTGCGGGCGACTCCCCATCCTCGACACCACCCGCGGGAGAGGCGGCTGAGGAATCCCAGGTCGAGGCGGCTGAGGCCGAAGGTGAAGTCGTCGAGGAGTCTGAGGAGGGAGAAGCTGAGGGGTCCGGGGCGGATGAGGGGGAGCCTGTGGCGGAGGAGGAGTCCGATGCCGAGGAGAGGGCTAAGAAGCCCGCGCCCGAGAAGCCCGAGGTGGAGGAGAAGAAGAAGGATGTGATTCCGGGGGCGGATCTGGAGCCGATCGCGGTCGAGCCCGAGGAGCGGCCGCTCAGCGCCGAGGAGCAGGCGCGGATCGAAGCCGAAGAGGAAGAGCGGGCCCAGCGCGAGGCGGCTCTGGTCGGCGAGGCCGAGGAGGAGCCGAAGGCGGCTAGTCGCACGCCGGCGAAGATGGAAGGCGACGCCCGCTACCTGGCGACCGGCAAGCGCAAGACCTCGATCGCCCGCGTGACCGTGCTGCCCGGCAAGGGCAAGATCGAAGTCAACAAGCGCGAGCTGGCGGAGTTCTTCCCGCGGCCGTTGCACCAGACGACGGTGCGCCAGCCGCTGACGACCACCGGCTACGAGAAGACCGTCGACGTGCGCGTGCGCGTCCACGGTGGCGGCATCAGCGGCCAGGCCGGCGCCGTCCGCCACGGCATCGCCCGCGCCCTGACCAAGGTCGATCCGGAGCTGCGGGGCGAGCTCAAGCGGCGCGGCTTCCTGACCCGCGACGCCCGGGCCAAGGAGCGCCGCAAGGCCGGGCTTAAGAAGGCCCGCAAGCGGCCGCAGTTCTCGAAGCGCTGAGGCGTCCCTGGTGACGGCGGAGCGAAAGCTCTTCGGAACCGACGGGGTCCGAGGAGAGGTCGGCACCTTCCTGACTGCGGAGCTGGCGACCTCGTTGGGACGCGCCGCAGTCGCCTCGCTGGCCCCGCCGCGGCCGCAGGTGTTGATCGTGCGCGACACGCGCGAGTCCGGCCCGATGCTCGAGTCCGCCCTCGCCGCCGGCATCGCGGCGGGCGGCGGCGACGCGCTGCTCGGCGGCGTCCTGCCGACGCCGGCCGCGGCGATCCTCGTCAAGCGCCTCGGGCTCGACCTCGCCGTCGTCGTCTCCGCCTCCCACAATCCCTACGGCGACAACGGCATCAAGTTCTTCTCGGCACAGGGGACCAAGCTCGACGACGCGACCGAGGCGCGGATCGAGTCCCACCTCCCCGACCGCGGTCGTCATCTCGACCGCGATGCGGATGAAATGGCGACAGCACCCGGGCGGGTGCGGGAGCTGGACGGCGGCCTCGAGGACTACCTGCGCGCGCTAGAGGCGCACTTCCCGCTCGATCTCTCCGGTCGGCGGGTGATGCTCGACTGCGCCAACGGCGCCACGTTCCGCGCCGCGCCGGCGATCTTCGAGCGGCTCGGGGCCGAGGTCGAGACGCTCGCCGCCGAGCCCGACGGGCGCAACATCAACGACGGCTGCGGCTCGACCGACCTCGCCACGCTGGCGAGCGCGATCGCCGGGTCCGAGGCGACGATCGGCTTCGCCTTCGACGGCGACGGCGACCGCGTCCTCGCCGTCGACGGGACGGGCCGGACGCACGACGGCGACGAGCTGATCGCCCTGATCGGCCGCGGCATGGCCGCCCGCGGCGAGCTGGACGGCGGCATCGCCGTCACCGTGATGAGCAACTACGGTTTCCACAAGGCGATGGCGGGGGCCGGGATCGAGGTCGCGACGACCAAGGTCGGCGACCGCTACGTGCTCGACGAGTTGCGCGAGCGCGGCTGGTCGCTGGGCGGCGAGCAGTCGGGCCACATCATCGACACCCGCTTCGCCGCGACCGGCGACGGCATCGCCGCCGCGCTGGCGACGATGCGCGAGCTCGACGGCAACGGGCTGGAGGCGGCGGCGCCGATGGAGAAGCTGCCGCAGACCCTGGTCAACGTCGAGGTCGCCGACCGCGACGCGATCGCCGGCGCGACCGCGGTCTGGGAGGCGGTCGAGAGCGAGGGGGCCGCGCTCGAGGGGCGCGGTCGGGTCCTGCTGCGCCCGTCCGGCACCGAGCCCCTCGTCAGGGTGATGGCGGAGGCGCCGAGCGCCGAGGAGGCTGAGGCCGTCTGCGAGCGGCTGGTCGCGATCGTGCGCCGAGAGCTGTCCTGAGCCAGTTCTGTGTGGCCTTGGGGGTCCTTCCCCAGGCCGCTTCGCGGGAGTTCCTGGGGAAGGACCCCCAAGGCCACACACCGCGGGGAAGCCCAGGTCGCGAAGCCGGCATCAAGCTTGACGAAGCTTGTGCCCTGTCAAGGGATGCCTGATGCCCCTCCCCAAACACTCAAGCGAGGCTCCCGCCGAGCGTTTGGGGAAGGGCATCAGGCATCCCACCCTCTACCCTTACTCGCCTCCCTCAATGTGCGGAATCGTCGGATACGTAGGTGAGCGCCCATGCCGCGACATCCTCGTCGCCGGTCTGGAGAAGCTCGAGTACCGCGGCTATGACTCGGCCGGCATCTCGGTGATCGAGGAGGACGGCCGCATCGACAGCGTGCGCGCGGTCGGCAACCTGGCGAACCTGCGCGCCGCCGTCGCGCAGCAGGCCGAGGACGGCGGAGTCGCCGTCGCCGCGCCGCCCGCCACCACCGGCGTCGCCCACACGCGCTGGGCGACGCACGGCCGCGTCACCGAGGAGAACGCGCACCCGCACGGCGACTGCTCGGACCGCGTCCACATCGTCCTCAACGGGATCGTCGAGAACCACGCCGACCTGCGCCGCGAGCTCGCCGTCGAAGGCCACGAGTTCAGCTCCGAGACCGACGCCGAGATCGTCGCCCACCTGATCGAGCGCAACTACGACGGCGACCTGACTGCCGCCGTGCGCGCCTCCTTCGCCGAGCTGCGCGGCCATTACGCCTTCGTCGCCATGCACGGCGACGAGCCCGGCCGGCTGGTCGGCGCCCGTCGCGAGTGCCCGCTGGTCGCCGGCGTCGGCGAGGGCGAGACCTTCCTCGCCTCGGCGATCCCGGCCTTCCTCGCCGAGACGCGCCGGGCGGTGGCGATCGAGAACGACGAGATCGTCACGATCGAGCCCGCCGGGGTGACCATCACCGACGCCGCCGGCGCGCCGGTGCAGCGCCAGGCCGAAGAGATCTCCTGGGACGAGTCGGCGGCCGAGAAGGGCGGCTACGAGACCTTCATGCTGAAGGAGATCCACGAACAGGCCGACGCGGTCGCGGAGACGATCGCCGACCGGCTGCCCGGCGACGACGCGGTCGACATCTCCGAGGTCGAGCTCGACGACGACTTCCTCCGCTCGCTGCGGCGGATCGTGATCGTCGCCTGCGGCACCTCCTACCACGCCGGCCTCGTCGGCCGCTACGCGATCGAGGAGTGGGCGCGGGTCCCGGTCGAGATGGACATCGCCTCCGAGTACCGCTACCGCAATCCCGTGATCGGCCCCGGCGATCTCGTGATCGGGATCACCCAGTCGGGCGAGACCGCGGACACGCTGGCGGCGATGCGGCTGGCGCGCGAGCACGGCGCCAAGGTCCTGACGATCACCAACGTGATGGGCAGCCAGGCGACGCGCGACGCCGACACCGTCCTCTACACGCGGGCGGGGCCGGAGGTGAGCGTGGCGGCGACGAAGACGTTCGTCGCCCAGGTGGCGGCGATGTACCTGCTCGGCCTGAGGCTGGCGCAGCTGCGCGGCACGCTGCCGGCGGCCGAGCTGGCCGAGCTGATCGCCGAGATGAAGTCGCTACCGTCGAAGATCGAGACGACTCTGGCCGCCTGCGAGGAGAGCATGCGGGACGTCGCCGCGAGCCGCAGCGAGCGCCAGTTCTTCCTCTACCTCGGGCGCCACATCGGCCTGCCGGTCTGCCTCGAGGGGGCGCTGAAGCTGAAGGAGATCTCCTACATCCCGACCGACGCCTACGCGGCGGGAGAGATGAAGCACGGCCCGATCGCCCTGCTCGACGAGTCGACGCCGGTGATCTGCGTCGCCACCGAGAGCCCCGTGCTCGACAAGATCCTCTCCAACGTCGAAGAGGTGCGCGCTCGCGGCGCCTCGACGATCGCGGTGGTTACCGAGGGCTGCACGCGGGTCGACGACGTCGCCGACGACACGGTCGAGGTCGCCCGCACCGATTGGCTGCTGCAGCCGATCGTCGCGATCCTGCCGCTGCAGCTGCTCGCCTACTACATCGCCCGCGAGCGCGGCCTCAACGTCGACCAGCCGCGCAACCTGGCGAAGACGGTCACCGTCGAGTGATCGTCCACCCGGCGTTGCGGACGCCTGGCGCGTCGCTAGTCTGCCGCGCGATGAAAAAGCTCCGTTTCGTCCTCACAGTTCTCGCGGTCATGGCCGCGGTCGCGATCGCCGGCTGCGGCGGTGGCGGTTCCAGCGCCGACCTCGCCGGCTTCGCCGCGCCCGGCTCGCTCGTCTTCGTCGAAGGCACGGTGCGGCCGACCGGCGAGCTGAAGTCGAACGTCGACTCGGTCGCGAAGGCGGTCGCCGGCGTCGACGGCCTCGGCGGGCTGATCGCCGAAAAGCTCGAAGAAAAAGCCCGCGACGAAGGGGAGCCCTTCGACTTCGCCACCGAAGTCGAGCCCTGGCTCGGCGAACGGGCGGCGGTCGGCTTCGCCAAGCTCAAGGACGGGAAGCTCACCGATCCGGTGCTCATCGTGCAGGTGACCGATGCCGAAGCCGCCGAAGCATTCGTCGATCGGCAGACCGGCAAGGGCGATCAGCCCTACCGCAAGGGCTCCTTCCGGGGCGTCGAATTCGAGGTCGGCGGCTCGGAAGGGAACGCGATCGGCCTGATCGGCGGCAACCTCGTCGTCGCCGAAGGCAAGAAGGGCTTCGCGGAAGCCGTCAAGGCGGCCAACGGCGAATCGCTGGCCGACGAATCCCAGTTCCAGGACGCGATCTCGGCCGCATCGGACGGCAGCCTCGCCGACGTCTACGTCGACCTCGGTGGGATCGTCGTCGCCTCGGAAGAATCGATCGACCCGACCGCGAAGCAGGTCTTCGAAAACGCGGGTCTGAATCCAAACGAAGCGACGATGGTCGCCAGCGTGCTGCCGGGGGCCGAACAGGTCGAGATCGACGTCAGCGCCAACGCCGGCAGCGAACCGCCCCCGGAAGGCGACGCCTCGGCGATGCTCGGCTCGCTGCCCTGCAACTCATTCGCCGCCTTCGCCTCCACGGGCTTCGGCGAGCAGCTCCGCAAAGCGCTCGACGAGCTCGACAAGAACGGGATTCCCGGCCAGTTCGAACCCCACGCGCTGAAGAAAGGCTTCAGCCAGTTCGGCTTCGACATCGACAAGGTCGCCACCTCGATCGAGGACATGGGGATCTTCGCCACCGGCGCCGACAAGGGCAGCCTCGGCGGGGCCGCGGTCTTCACCACCAACGACTCGAGCGAAGTGACGACGGCGATCAAGACGATCGGCGCGCTCGTGCGCCAGTCCGGCACGCCGGGGGTGACGGCGCTGAGCGGCAAGGCGAACGGCTTCACGGTGCGCAGCTCCGAACTCGGGCCGAAGCCGCTGGTCGTCGCCGCCAAGGGCGAACGCTTCGCGATCGGCTACGGCCTGCCGCAGACGCTGCTGGGCCTCGCCGAAGCGGAAGGCTCGATCCTGAGCGACAACCCCGAATACAAGGCGGCCGCCGCGGCGCTGGGCGACACACCGATCAGCGGCTTCGTCGACGGGCCGGCGGCCCTGCGGCTCGCGCGCGCTCTCGTCCCCCGCTCGGAAACCGGTTTCTGGGAAGCGGTGCCCTACCTGAAGGCCATCCGCTACATCGGCATTGGCACGGGCAGGGACGGCGACCTGGCGACCGCGAAGCTGATCGTCGGCATCGGGGAATAGGCGCCGGGCCGGGAATCGTCGACACTGTCTGCGATGGAGGCCTGGCTCAACCCGCTCTACGACGCCGAGGGCATGCGCGCGGTCGATCGCTGGGCGATCGAGGAGCAGGGGGTTTCCGGCGAGGAGCTGATGGAGGCGGCTGGGACGGCGGTCGCCGAGGCGGTCGCCGGGCTGGCGCCCGCGGGGCCGGTGCGGATCCTCTGCGGCAAGGGCAACAACGGCGGCGACGGCCTGGTCGCCGAGCGGCGCCTGCGCGAGATGGGCTTCGAGGTCGAGAGCGCCGCGGTCTTCGAGGAGGGGGAGCGCGACCTCTCCCACTGGTTGGAGGGTTGCGGCGCGGCGATCGACGCGATCTTCGGCACCGGCTTCTCGGGCGCCCCGCGCGAGCCCGCGGCGGCGGCGATCGCGGCGCTCAACCGCTGCCCGGCGCCGGTCGTCGCCTGCGACATCGCCTCCGGCGTCGACGCTTCGACGGGCGAGGTCGCGAGCGAAGCGGTCGAGGCCGACCTGACCGTCACCTTCCACGCGGCCAAGATCGGCCAGCGGGTGGCGCCGGGCAAGTGGCACACGGGCGAGCTGCAGGTCGCGCCGATCGGCATCCCGGAGGGCGCTCCGGTCGCGCCGGCGGCGGGCACGATCGAGCCCGCGGTGCTGGCGCTGGCGCCCGCCCGCGGACCGCGCTCGACCAAGTTCAGCTCCGGGCAGGTGACGATCGCGGGCGGGTCCCGGGGGCTGACCGGGGCAGTCCAGATGTCCTCGCGGGCCGCGATCCGCGCCGGCGCCGGCTACGCGACCGTCGCCGTGCCGGCCGACCTCGAGGCGGTCTTCGAGGCCGGGCAACCGGAGGTGATGTCGGTCGGCTGCCCCGGCGGGGACGGCTGCCTGGCGCCGGCCTCGCTGAAGCCGCTGCTGCGCAGCTTCGAGCGCGCTGCCGCGGGCGTCTTCGGCCCGGGGCTGGGCCGCGACCCCGGCTCGGTCGGCCTCGCCCGCGAAGCGGTGGCGCGGATCGCCGCGCCACTCGTGCTCGACGCCGACGGCCTCAACGCCTTCGCCGGCGAGGCCGCGCTGCTCGCCGCGCGCGAGGCGCCGACGGTGCTCACCCCGCACGAGGGCGAGCTCGGGCGGCTGCTCGACCGCCCGCCCGACGAGGTCGCCGCCCACCGGCTCGCGGCCGCTCGCGAGCTGGCGCGGACGGCGGGCGCGGTCGTCGTGCTCAAGGGCGACGACTCGATCGTCACCGACGGCGAGCGGGTCGCGGTCAACGCCCTGCCGGCGCCGGCCCTGGCGACCGCCGGGACCGGGGACGTGCTCTCGGGGATCGTCGCCGCGCTGCTGGCGCGCGGGCTGGAGCCCTTCGCCGCCGCCTGCGCCGGCGTCCTCGTCCATGCCCGCGCCGGCCGCGACGCGGCGCGCCGGATCGGCGCCGCTGAGTCGGTGATCGCGACTGACGTGATCGACTCGATCCCGGCCGGAATGGCACCTGGATGACGCGCGTGGCACTGCGCATCTCTGCGTCCTCAGTCGGCCAAATAGCGCTGCTATTAGGCCTCCCTGCGTCCTTGATCTGCTTGGCCACGTCCGCCCCCAGGCACCATTCCGATCCGTCCAATAATCTCGCCCCATGAAGACCGCCGCCGAGATCATGGACGCCGACGTGCCGGCGATCTCGCCCGACGCCGATGCGCGGGCGGCGATCGAGCTGCTGGCGAAGACCGAGCTGGGGGCGATCCCGGTAGTCGACGAGGCGCGCCAGGTGGTCGGGATCGTCAGCGAGTCGGACCTCGTGATCGGCGACGAGGAGGCCGACCTGCACCTGCCGCACTACCTCAACATCATGGGCGGCATCGTCTTCGTCGGCTCGATGAAGGGCTTCGAGGAGCGGCTCAACAAGGCCTTCGCGACGAAGGTCTCCGAGCTGATGACGCCCGACCCGGTGGTCGTGCGCAGCGACGACGCCGCCGCGACCGTCGCCCGGACGATCGCCGAGAAGCACCACAACCACCTGCCCGTGGTCGACGGCGAGGGGCGTCTCGCCGGGCTGGTGACGCGGGCCGACGCGCTCGCCGCGCTCGTCTCGGGCTAGCCCATGGCGCGGGCGGTCGCCCGAATCGACCTTGGCGCCGTCGAGCGCAACTGCGCGCGGCTGCGCGCCGAGCTGGGCGAGGGCGCCGAGCTCTGCGCCGTGGTCAAGGCCGACGGGTACGGGCACGGCGCCGACGCCTGCGTGGACGCGGCCCTCTCGGGCGGAGCCACCCGCCTCGCCGTTGCGACCGGCATGGAGGCAGCTCAGGTGGGCCGTCGCTTCCCGCAGGTGCCGCTGCTGACCATGGGTGCGCTCACGCCCGAGGACCTCGACGTAGCGCTTGCCGCCGGGTCCGAAGTGGCCGTCTGGCGGGACGGCTTCCGCGCGCTGGCCGGAGCGCGCGGCCGGGCGCAGGGACGCCCGGTCCGCGTCCACGTCAAGTACGACAGCGGCATGGGGCGGCTCGGCAACCCCGACCCCGACGAGGTGCTCGCCCTGGCCCGCGCCTGCGACGCGGACCCCGACCTCGCGCTGGCGGGCGTCTGGACGCACCTCGCCACCGCCGACGAGCCCGCCTCGGATTTCTTCGACGTGCAGCTGCGCCGCTTCGAGGCGGTTGCGACCGCCGTCAAGGCCGAGTTCCCGGGAGTCGTCGCGCACGCAGCCAACAGCGCCGCCGTCTTCCGCGACCGGCGCTCGCACTTCGACATGGCCCGTTGCGGGGTCGCGGTCTACGGGCTCGATCCCTTCCAGGGCGATCCCGGCGAGCATGGCCTGACGCCGGCGCTGTCGCTGCGCTCCTACGTCGCCGACGTCAAGCGCTTCGCGCCGGGGAGCAGCGCCGGCTACGGGCAAACCTGGCGGGCGGAGGCCGAGACCTGGGTCGGGGTGCTCCCCCTCGGCTACGGCGACGGGGTCAGGCGCGGTCTCTCCAACAACGCCGAGGTGCTGATTCGCGGCGGGCGCTACCCCCTGGTCGGCACCGTCTCGATGGACAACGTGACCGTCGACCTCGGTGGCGATACCGACGTGGAGCCCGGGGACGAGGCGGTGCTGATCGGCTCGCAGGACGGGGAGACGATCCTCGCCGAGGAGCTGGCCGCGCGGCTCGGCACGATCAACTACGAGATCACCTGTGGGATCTCGGCCCGCGTGCCGCGGGAGCCGGCGTGACGGTCGCCGAGCGGCTCGGCTCGGCGCCGGTCGTCGAGCTGGCACGGCGCGCGCTGGGTGGCGTCGAGGACGCGTGGATCGCCGGCGGCGCCGTCCGCGACGCGGCGCTCGGCCGCCCGGTCGACGACCTCGACCTGGCGCTCGGCGGCGATCCGGCCGCCGGCGCCAAGGCGATCGCCCGCGAGGGCGGCGGCCACGCCTTCGAGCTCTCGGCCGAGTTCTCGACCTGGCGGGCGAGCGCCGCCGACGGCAGCTGGCAGGTCGACCTGACGGCGCTGCGCGGCGCGACGATCGCGGACGACCTGCGGGAGCGGGATTTCACGGTGGGAGCGATGGCCGTCCCCCTCGCCGGCGGCGAGCCGCTCGACCCGTTTGGCGGCCTGGCCGACCTCGAGCGCGGGATCCTGCGCACGGTCACCGACCACAGCTTCGACGCCGATCCACTGCGGCTGCTGCGGGCCGCCCGGCTCGCCGCCGACCTGCGGCTGGAGATCGAGGCGGGTACGGTCGCCCTGGCCCGCGCGGAAGCATCGCGGGCAGGCCAGCCGGCCGGCGAGCGCCAGCTCGCCGAGCTGCGCCGGCTCGTCGGCGGTCCGGACCCGCTGCGCGGCATCGCGCTGCTCGACGAGCTCGGCCTGACCGCCGTCGTGCTGCCCGAGCTGGCGGCCCTGCGCGGCGTCGAGCAGGGACCGAACCATCACCTCGACGTCTACGACCACACGATCGCGGTGCTCGAGCACACGCTTGCGGTCGAGGCCGACCTGGAGCGCTTCGGCGGCGAGCGAGCCGGCGAGCTGGCGACGCTGCTCGCCGAGCCCTTGGCCGACGAGATGACGCGCGGCACCGCGTTGCGCTTCGGCGCCCTGCTGCACGACGTCGGCAAGCTGGCGACGCGCGCCGAGCACGACGGTTTCGTCACCTTCGTCGGTCACGACCGCGACGGCGCCGAGATGGTCGCCGGGATCTGCCGGCGGCTGCGCGCCAGCCGCGCCCTGACCAGGCACCTGCAGGGCCTGACTCTCCATCACCTGCGACTCGGCTTCATGGTCCACGAGGCGCCGCTGCCGCCGCGCCGCGTGCACGAGTACCTGCGGGCGACCGAGCCCGTCGGCGCCGACGTCACCCTGCTGACGATCGCCGATCGCCTCTCGGCCCGCGGTTCGGGGCCGTTCGCGACCGAGGCGGCGATCGAGGCCCACCTCAGCCTCGCCCGGCAGATGCTGGCGGCGGCGCTCGACTGGCGCCGCGACGGCCCGCCCCGGCCGCTGCTGCGTGGCGACGAGCTGGCGGCGGAGCTGGGCATCGCCGACGGTCCCGAGGTCGGCGAGCTGCTGGCCGAGCTCGAGGCGGCGCAGTACGCGGGCGAGGTTTCGAGCCGCGAGGAGGCGGTCGAGCACCTGCGCCGCCGCAGCTGACTGTTACGCTCCCGGCCGCATGGGCAAAGAGGAGAAGATCGAGATGGAGGGCGAGATCACCGAGGCCCTCCCCAACACGATGTTCCGCGTCAAACTCGACAACGGCCACGACGTCCTCGGTCACATCTCGGGCAAGATGCGCCGCCACTACATCCGCATCCTGCCGGGCGATCGCGTCAAGATCGAGCTTTCGCCGTACGACCTCGATCGGGGTCGAATCACGTATCGCTACAAATAGGCCAAGCCGGCGCCTGGCGGTGTCCTCGGTCGCTCGCGTGCAGAGCCGCCACCCTCCCTGCGTCCTAGCCAGGATTGGCTTGGTCAAACTCAGCCACAAGGGCCGACCAGGCGAAGTCGCGGGCGCCGAGGCCGGCGCCGGTGCGCGGGTCGTAGTACTCGCGCAGGCCTTCTCGCTGGGCGGCGCCGAGCACCCCGCGGGCCATCCGCTCCGCCTCCTCCTCATAGCCGAGGCGGCGCAGGCCGAGCCAGAGCAACCAGGCGGCGTTGACCCAGGTCGGGCCGCGCCAGTAGCGGCGCACCGGACCGCGGTTGCCGCCCGGTTCATAGCTCGGCTCGGCGACCGAGACCGAGGGCGGCGCGACCGGGGTCAGGAACTCGGCCGCGTCGAGCAGGTGCTCCTCGACCATGCGCCTGCCGATCTCCTCCGGCAGGTCGGGCAGCGCCAGCGGCGCCAGCGCCGCCCAGGTGACGATCTCCGGCCTGGCGCCCCCCGGCTGCGCCTCGTCGAGGAAGAGGCCGCGCCGCTCGTCCCAGAGACGCTCGACCAGCGCTGGGGTTGCCGAAGGCCGGCCAAGCGCCTGCAGCGAGAGCGACCAGAGCGTGTTGACGAGCGTCTCGCAGAGGACGGGACCGCCCGCGTCGCGGACCCGGCGGGCGTCGAAGCCGAGACGGCGGTTGCGCCGGACGAGCAGCGGGAAGCCGAGCCGGGCGTTGGCCCGCCGGCCCCAGACCGGGTCGAACTTCGGCGAGGCGTCGAGCCCCGACTCGTCGGGCTGGACGATCCAGAGCAGGCCGTCGCCGTCGAGGTCGCGGTTCGTCGCCAGCCACTCGGCCTGAGCCGCGATTCGCGGCTCCTCCGTAGGGTCGCCGACGGCGAGACTCCAGGCCCAGGCCAGCAGCGGCGGCTGGATCGTCTCGGTCTGCAAGGCGTCGCGGGAGGCGACGTTGTAGAAGAGCAGCCGCGAGAGGGAGACGGGCCGGTCCCAGAAGATCGTGTGGCCGATGAAGCCGTCTTCGCGCTGGGCGGCGAGCAGGGTCTCCAGCTCGGCGCGCGCCCGCGCCGGCTCGAAGCGCCGCCAGACGATCGCCGCGAAGCACGAGTCCCAGTACCACTGCCACGGATAGCGCCCGACGCTCGGCCGCGTATAGGCAAACGGCACCCCCCCGCGCTCCCCCTCGACCCAGTTCCCCTGCAGCACCCTCTCCGCCGACGGGCCTGAAACCGTCGCATAGCGTCGGAAATCGGCCCGTCGGCGGGGGGTCACGCGGCGGTGCGGCGCATTTCGCGCAGCGCCCAGGCGCCGAGGAGGACGAGCAGCGCTAGCAGGGCGAGGAGGCCGGGCCAGGTTTCGGCCCAGGTGACGCTGCCGACGAAGCCCTGGCGGGCCGCGTCGACGACTTCGGTGATCGGGTTGATTTCGGCGACGGTGCGCAGCCAGGGCTGCAGCAGGGCGAGCGGCGCGTAGGCGGTGGTGGTGAAGATCGCCGCCATCATCCCGGCCTGCATCAGCGGCGCCGCCGACTGGCTCTTGAAGCGCAGCGCCAGCGCCGAGCCCCAGCAGGCGGCGACTGCGGCCATCGAGGCGACCATCAGGTAGGCGACGAGCAGACCGTCCAGGCCCGGCCAGGTCGCGCCGAGCGGCAGGGCGATCGCCAGCAGGAGGGTGGCGGGAATCAGGGCCCGGGCGCTGGCGGCGAGCACGGTGCCGGCGAGCAGGACCCAGCGAGGGGCGGGGGAGACGAGCAGGCGGTCGACCCAGCCCTGCTCGATGTCGCGGGCCAGGTTGACCCCGGCCGCGGCGCCGGTGAAGCCGGCGCCCTGGAGCATGCTGACCGGGACGACGAAGCTCTCGTAGGCCCCGGTTTCGAACCCGGTCAGCTGGGTGAGCGCGCCGAAGACCCCGTTGATGCCGAGGAAGAAGATCGTCGGCGCCAGCACGCCCGGGATCGCCGCCCCGGGCACGCGCAGCAGCTCGTTGCGGGCGCGCGCCATCAGCGCCGCGATCGTCGCCAGGTTCGCCCGCCACTGCGGCAGCGTCGCGGTCGCTTCCATCAGCCGACCCGCAGCCGGTGGCGGAGGGCGCGGGCGCTGAGCACCAGCCCCAGCATCACGATCCCGGCGATGGCGAGCAGCGCCTCGAGCACGTCGGTGGCGTGTATGTCGGCGATGATCGGGTTGCGCACGCCCTCGGCGATGAAGCTGAACGGGTTGTATTCGGCGATCGCCCTGGCCGGCTGGATCATCAGATCGACCGGGAAGAAGGCGGAGGAGAGGAAGAGGACGACGAGGACGAGCGGGAAGAGCCCCTGGACGACGCTCGCCGTGCCGGTGCGCAGGGCGATCGCCGCTCCTATCCCGCCGACGGCGGTTGCCGTCGCCGTGACCAGGACGATCGCGATCAGGGCGCCGGCGACGCCGCTGTGGATTTCGGCGCCGAAGATCAGCCCGACCGCGAGGAACCAGAGGGCCGAGAAGAGGCCGAGCGCCGCGACCCCGGCCAGCCGCCCGAGCACGATCGTGTAGCGGGGGACGGGGGCGGCGAAGAGGCGGTCGGTGAAGCCCATCTCGATGTCGACGGCGAAGGCGATGCCGCCGCTGTTGCCGGCCAGCATCAGCGACTGCATCATCGCTCCCGCCAGCATGAACTGGAGGAAGCCCTGCACCGGCGGGAAGCCGGGCAGGTCGACGGCGCCGCCGGCGCCGCCGGTCTGGACGGCGAGCAGCAGGGTGGGGAAGACGAGGATCGGCGCCATCAGCTGCGGCCGCCGGAAGGTCTGCCGGATCGCCCGCATCCCCAGAGCACGGATCACGCGCAGGTTGGTCTTCAGCTCGCTCATGCTCCGACGGCCTCCGACTTCTCTCCGTCGCCCTGCTCGATGTGCTGGCCGGTCTTGGCGACGAAGACGTCGTCGAGGGTCGGCTTGACCAGCTCCAGGGACTCGACCTCGATGCCCGCCTCGTCGAGCGCCCGCACGACTTTCGGGATGTCGCCGGCGCCGTTCTCGGCCTCGACCAGGATCGTCTTCGCGTCGCGCGGCGGCAGCAGGCGCCCGACCCGGGCGCACACTTCCTCGGCCTCGGCGATCGAGCCGGCGGCGAGCTGCAGCTGGATGTGGGGGTTGCCGATCTGGGCCTTGAGCGCCTCGGGGGTGCCTTCGGCGACGATCGTGCCGCGGTCGATGATCGCGACGTTGTCGGCGAGCTGGTCGGCCTCCTCGAGGTACTGCGTGGTGAGGAAGACGGTCGTGCCCTCGTCGTTCAGCGCCCGCACCTCCTCCCAGATCGTCTTGCGGCTGACCGGGTCGAGCCCGGTCGTCGGCTCGTCGAGGAAGAGGACGCGCGGTTCGTGGACGAGGGCCGCGGCCAGGTCGAGGCGACGCTTCATCCCGCCCGAGTAGGTGCCGACGCGGCGGTCGGCGGCGTCGGCCAGGTCGACTCGCTCGAGCAGGCTGTCGGCGCGGCGCTTGCCCTCGGCGCTGGGCAGGCCCTGCAGCGTCGCCTGCAGCCTGATCAGCTCGCGCCCGGTCATCAGCGGGTCGAGGGCCGCCTCCTGCAGGGCGACGCCGATCGAGGCCCGCACCGCCCGCGCTTCCTTGACCACGTCGTGGCCGGCGACCGTCGCCCGCCCGCCGGTCGGCAGCAGCAGCGTGGTCAGCATCCGCACCGTCGTCGTCTTGCCCGCCCCGTTGGGGCCGAGGAAGCCGTAGATCTCGCCCTCGTCGACGGTGAGGTCGACGCCACGCACGGCGAGCACGTCGTCGAAGGCGCGTTTGAGCTTCTTGACGACGATCGCGGGCATCGGGCGGCAACCCTACAGAGGGCGTCTGGCCGGGATCGTGCAATGCGTCAACCAAACCCGCATGTCTGCGGCCCGGACGGCAGAATCCCGGCCGCAACCCCCGTCCGGCGACCGGGTTGCACTGATGACCGTGCGAGGAGCAGCGGAAATTCGCGATCCCAGGTCCCGCGGCGCGCTGGCGCTCGGCTTCGCCTGCGCGCTCGCGGCGCTGATCGTCGCCGCCTGGCCCGGGGCCGCCGACTCGGCGCCACTGCGGGTCGTCGTCCTCGGCAAGACCGCTTCGACGCCGCGGCCCTCGTGCCCCGGCAAGATCGTCAACAACGTCGAGGTGATTCCCTGCCGGGTCGAGGGACACGTCACCGGCTACCAGGTCAACGCCGGGGGCGTCAACCAGCCCTACGAGGCGCCCTTCGACGGCAAGGTCGTCGCCTGGTCGATCTCGCTCTCCAGGCCCTCGCGCACGGACGGCAAGACGACCACCGACGAGGTCGGCTTCTTCAACGAATTCCTCGGCAAGCCCTCGAAGGCGCGGATCGGGATCCTGCGCCGGGTAAAAGGCTCGAAGCCGCCGCAATTCACGCTCGTCCGCCAGAGTCCGGTCGAGGTCCTCAACCCGTACTTCGGTCGCAGCCCGATCTTCGCCCTCGACCACCCGCTCACCGTCCTGCGCGGTCAGATCGTCGCCCTCACGGTGCCGACCTGGGCGCCGATGTTCGCCTTCAACGTCTCCGAAGAAGACACCTGGCGCGGCAGCCGCATCGGCGGCCACTGCGCCTCGAAGGAAGACATCCAGGGCGGCCATCCCCAGCAGGGGGTGGGCAAGACCAAGACCTACGGCTGCTTCTACTCCAGCGCGCGGCTGCTCTACACGGCGACGCTGGTCAAGAAACCGTAGGGCTCGGGCGGGTTCGGTATGCCCGGATGTCGGGTGCCCCTGCTCACTTGCCTAACTGGCTGGATCGGTTGGAGCCGTCCGAGAGATGTCGCCGGGCCAGCGGCACAAAACGTTCGCAGGGACACCCGACATCCGGACGGCGAAACCGCCCCGTCCTTCGAAAGCTCCCTCAACGAGGCGTGCTGGCGAGTGTCCCGGCCCGCGCGCTGGGGTCTCGCGTGCCTGAGCTTTCAAGGGATGGACGTCGGTAGGTCTTCCGAACGTTTTGCGCCGCTGGCCGGGAAAGGCCCTCGGACGGCGGTTGCCGACCCAGCCAGTCAGGCGAGTGAGGAAGACCTACCGACGGCCATCCCCCCTCAGAGAGCTAAAGCGCTTCCTGCCTCAACCCGCAATACGGGCAGTCGCTGACGTCGAGGCCGATCAGCTGGTCGCAGCGGCGGCAGGCGCGAAGGTTCTCCGGGCTGCGCGGCAGGGAGGAGGCCGACGGGGCGAGCGGCAGGACCGCGGCGACGGGCGCCATCTCCTCGCCGGTCTCGCGGTCGAGGTAGACCTCGCCCTGCTCGGCGCGGGCCAGGGCCTCGCGGCCCGAGGCCGGAGCGCGCATCCGGTAGAGCTGCTTCGAGTTCACGGCGGGGAAGACTAATAGCTTGCGCGGTCTCGATGCGCGTCCTCCTCTTCCACGGCTACATGCTGCGCGGCACCGGCAGCAACATCTACAACGCCAACCTCGCCCGCGCGCTCGCCCACCTGGGCCACGAGGTCCATCTCGTCTGTCAGGACCGCCAGACCCGGATCGAGGGCGTCGAGATCCACAACCCCGACATCCACGGCCTACTCCCGGTCTACGTCAAGGACCCCTATGAAGGCTTTGAGGTTAAGAGCTTTCCTGAGCTAAGCGAGGAGGAGCTCGACCGCTACATCGACGCCAACGTGTCTGCGGTACGTGACGTGGTCGGGCGAGCTGGAGATATAGACCTCGCCTTGGCCAACCACCTCGTGATGGGTCCAGCGATTCTGGCTCGTGCCGACATCGCCCCATTCGCCGCCAAGGTCCACGGCTCCGCCCTGGAGTACACCGTCAAGCCAAATCCACGCTTCTCGCCCTACGCGCGCGAGGGCATGGAAGCAGCCCACGGCATCCTCGTCGGCTCGCGCCACACGGCCGAGTCCCTGTGGGAGACGCTGCCCGACGTCCCTGGGCTCAAGGACAAGACCCGCCTCGGCCCGCCCGGCGTCGACACGGAGCGATTCCGTCCCGTCCCCGCGGGCCAACGCGGTCAGTCCCGAATCGTCTTCGTCGGCAAGCTGATCGTCTCGAAGGGCGTCGATCTGCTCCTGGCCGCGTGGCCCCTCGTCAAGGCAAAGCACCCGGACGCGCGGCTGGAAATCGCCGGCTACGGGGAGTACGAAGCCGGACTGAGGAAGCTGCTTGCGGCGTTGGAGGCGGGAGATCTCGCGAAAGCTCGTGAGGTAGCCGCGGTGGGTTGGGCACTCGAGGGCGGGGCGGAGAGGCCGCTGCCAATCCTCTCGGCGTTCCTGGCGAATCCCCCGGTGGGGTATGCGGAGGCAGCGCGCAGCATCGTCGGCTCGGTCCGCTTCATTGGGCGCCTCGAGCACGACGAGGTGGCTGAGCTGCTGCCCGGTGCCGAGGCGCTGGTCATGCCGAGCACCTTCCCCGAGGCCTTTGGGATGGTTGCGGCGGAGGCGGCCGCCTGCGGCGTGCTGCCCGTCTCCGCGGGACACTCCGGGATGCTTGAGGTGTCGCGACAGCTTGCGGCCGCGCTGCCTGCGGAGGTCGGTCGCCTCACCTCGTTCCCGGTCGCGGAGGGCGCCGTCGAGGCGATCGCGGAGCATCTCGACGCCTGGCTCGCGCTGCCCGAGGCCGAGCGGGAGGCGGCTCGGCAGAGCCTCGTGGAGACGGCCCGGCGGCTCTGGAGCTGGGAGGGCGTGGCGCGCGGGGTGATCGCCGCCGCGCGGGGCGAGCTTGACCGTCTGCCGCTTGCATAGAATGCGCGCTCGCCGATGATGGGTCGCCTGCCGATAGCGAAGATGCTCGCTGCCACGGTTGCGCTTGCAGCCGCGATCTCGGCGGTCATGCTCTCGATCAACTGGAACGGCCAGGAGGCCTCGACGGCGGCGCCGAAGATCGACGACCTGCTCAACGTGATGATCGTCCTCTCGGCCTTCGTCTTCTCCCTGGTCGTCGTGATGCTCTTCTACGCCCTCTGGAAGTTCCGGGCCAAGCCGGGCGACGAGTCCGACGGCGAGCCGATCCACGGCAACACGCGGCTCGAGGTGGCCTGGACGCTGATCCCGACGATCATCGTCCTCTTCGGCGCCGGCTACAGCTGGGTCGTGCTCAACGAAATCGAAAAGCCGGCCAAGGACCCGCTGATCGTCGACGTCTTCTCCCAGCAGTACGCCTGGAGCTTCGGCTACCCCGAAAACGGCGGTCGCTGGATCCAGGGGGAGATGCACGTGCCGCTCGACCGCCAGATCGAGTTCAAGATGCACTCCCAGGACGTGATCCACTCCTTCTGGGTGCCCGAGTGGCGGATCAAGAAGGACAACGTGCCGGGGATCACGACGACGGCGATCGTCACCCCGGACCGGCTCGGCACCTTCCAGCTGATCTGCACCGAGCTCTGCGGCTTCGGCCACGCCGCGATGCGCGCCAAGGTCGTCGTCGAAAAGCCCGCCGACTTCGAAAAATGGGTTGCCGGCGTGAAAGAACGCGTGCCGCAGTCCTACAAGGAATCGATCGTCCAAGACACGGAAACCAACCCGGTGCCGATCGGCGCCGGCGGGGCATAATGGAGGACTGCTGATGGTGGCTGCGATCAAGCAACCGGGGTGGATTCGCGGCGCGATCGGCGCCGTGGGCGGCTTCGCCTTCGGCTTCGCTCTCGTGGTCGTCCTGCGCAAGGCGTCGGGCCTGCCCGCCACCCAGACCGAGCAGACCGGCTACCCGCAGCTGATCGTGGCGATGATCACCGGGCCGCTCGGTTTCCTGCTCGGCTTCGGCTGCTTCGACTACTGGCTGCGCTGGGCGGCCGGGATGCCGACGATTCCCGAGGACCACTCGCAGCACGGCGCCAGGGGCTGGCGCGACTACTTCCGCTTCAACACCGATCACAAGGTGATCGGCATCCAGTACATCTGCACGAACTTCTTCTTCTTCTTCGTCAGCGGGCTGATGGCGATGCTGATCCGGGCCGAGCTGGCCCAGCCGGGCACCCAGATCGTCGACGCCGGCACCTTCAACGGCCTCTTCTCCGCCCACGCGGCGATCATGATCTTCGTCTTCATCGTCCCGGTCTTCGCCGGGATCGCCAACTACGTGCTGCCGCTGATGATCGGCGCGCCGGACATGGCCTTCCCGCGGCTAAACGCGCTCAGCTTCTGGATGCTGCCGATCGCCGGCCTGATGTTCGTCGCCAGCTTCCTCGCGCCGGGCGGCGCCTTCGACGCCGGCTGGACCGGTTACGCGCCGCTCTCGACGGGAGCGCCCCTAGGCCAGTCCTTCTTCAACCTCGGCGTTCAGTTCGCCGGCGCCTCCTCGATCGCGACGGCGCTCAACTTCCTCGTCACGATCATCACCATGCGTGCGCCCGGGATGACCTTCTGGCGCATGCCGCTGCTGGTCTGGGCCAACCTCTCGACCTCGCTGCTGGTCGTCGCCGCGACGCCCTTCATCGCCGGCGCCCAGTTCATGGTCCTCCTCGACCGCGCCCTGCACACCAACTTCTTCCAGTTCGCCGGCGGCGGCGACGTGATCAGCTACCAGCACATCTTCTGGTTCTACTCGCACCCAGCCGTCTACATCATGATGCTGCCCGGCTTCGGGATCATCAGCGAGGTCATCTCGATCCACTCGCGCAAGCCGATCTTCGGCTACCGCCTGATGGCGCTGGCGCTGATCGGGATCGTCGTCCTCAGCTACTCGGTCTGGGCGCACCACATGTTCGTCGCCGGCATGTTCAGCTGGCTGCGCGTGCCGATGATGATCACCACGCTGCTGATCGCGGTGCCGACCGGGATCAAGATCTTCTCCTGGCTGGGGACCCTGTATTTCGGCAAGATCCACACCTATTCGACGGCGATGCTGTTCGCGCTCGCCTTCATCGTCACCTTCACCGTCGGCGGGATCAGCGGCGTGATGCTGGGCATGGTGCCGATCGACATCCACGTCTCCGACACGTACTTCATCGTCGCCCACATCCACTTCGTCCTCTTCGGCGGCTCCGTCTTCACGATCTTCGCCGGCATCTACCACTGGTTCCCGAAGATGACCGGGCGGATGTACGACGAGAAGCTCGGTCGCATCCACTTCTGGGGGACCCTGGTCGGCACCTGGGGAACGTTCCTACCGATGCACTGGATCGGGATGGAGGGGATGCCACGGCGCGTGGCGGACTACGCCTCCCAGTTCGGCGACTGGAACCTGCTGATCAGCTGTTTCGCCTTTCTGCTCGGCGCCGTCCAGCTCGTCTTCCTCTACAACATGATCGTCAGCTGGCGCTTCGGGCCGAAGGCCGAAGGCAACCCCTGGCGCGGCAAGTCGATCGAGTGGCTCGTCTCCTCGCCGCCGCCGATCTTCAACTTCGACGAGATCCCGCGCGTGGTCGGCGGACCCTACGAGTACGGCGTGCCCGGCGCCCGCCACGCGATCCTGGCCGGCGAAGGGGCCGAGGTGCAGGCGCCTGAGCCCTCGGTGGTGTCCACATGAGTGCCGAGGGACGGCCGCTGCTCGTCTTCCTCAACGAGGTGGCGGGCGGGCGCAAGCTGCTGGCGGCGGTCAAAGAGCGCGCCGCCGAGGTGCCGTTCGTCGCCGTCGCCGCACCGCAGAACCAGCCGGCGGTCGGTCAGCTGATCGACGCTGGCGAGCTGCGCGAGGCCGCCCGGGCCCGGGTCGAGGTGACGATGTCGATCCTCTCCGAGTACGGGATCGACTCGATCGGCGAGGTGATGGACCCCGAGCCGTCGCTGGCCCTCGACGACGCGGTGCGCGCCCACGAACCGGGCGAGGTGCTGCTCTCCTGCCTCAACGAGACCCGCTTCGGCTTCACCCGCAAGGACCTGGTCGAGTGGGCGAAGGGCCGCTTCGAACCGGACGTCGCCGTCACTCACATCCCGGTGCGGATCGAAGAGGACGCGATCAGCTGGGAGGTCAACCACACGCTGGTCGTGGCGACGAAGACGATCGCCGCCCCCGACCTGGTCGAGCGGCTGAAGGAGCGGGCCGCCGGCCATCCGCACCGTTACACGATCATCTGCCCGCGCGCCGAGGACGTCGACGAGGCGAAGATCGTGCGCGACCTCGCCTCGACGCTGGCCGAGCTGTACCGCGCCGACGTCGATGCGACCGGACAGCCGATGAGCCCCGAACCGTTCAACGCCGTGCGCAATGCGATCGAGCACTACCGGATCGACGAGGTGCTGATCTCGACCTTCGCCGGCGAGAGCTCGCGCTGGCTCGAGGACGACCTGATCGGCCGCGTGCGCGAGATAACCGACAAGACCGTGACCCACCTCGAGGTGGGCCGTCCCGCAGCCGCGGTCGCCGCGGCCGTCGCCGAGGAGGGGGGAGGGCACTGATGGAGAGCGCCACCGTCGCACTCGGCCATGCCCACGAGGAGCACCACGGGCCGCCCGAGGCCAACCAGAGCTCGCGGATCGACCGCCAGACGCTCGGCATCCTTCTCTTCATCGTCTCCGAGGTGATGCTGTTCGGCGCCTTCTTCGCCTCCTACTTCTTCCTCCGTGTCGTCGTTCACCCGCCGACCTGGCCACCCGAACCGTACAAACTGCCCGTTGCGGTGGCCGGCGTCAACACGGCGATCCTCGTCTCCTCGAGCTTCACCGTCCACTACGCGCTCGAGTCGATCCGTCGTGGCAACCGCAGGGGCCTGAAGCTCGGCCTAGTGCTCACCTGGCTGCTGGGCGCGACCTTCCTCTTCATCCAGATCAACGAGTACGCGCATCTTGGCTTCAGCGCCCGCGACCTCGCCTTCGGCTCGATCTTCTACGGCCTCACCGGCCTGCACGGCGCCCACGTCTTCGTCGGCCTCTGCCTGCTCAGCTTTGCCACCATCCGCGCCTTCCGCGGCCACTTCGGCCCCGAGGCGAAGAACCACCTCGGCGTCGAGGTCCCGGGCATCTACTGGCACTTCGTCGACATCATGTGGATCATCGTCTTCACGACGGTCTACGTGCTCTAAATAAACTCAGGTATTCTTGACTGGACACCGTTCCTGGTGTATGACTACCTACCGCTATGGAGGGTTCGTTAGCAAGCGGGCGGCGCAGTGCGCGGAAAGCGCACACCGTTGCGCTTGCCCTCTCTTGCATCTTCCTGGGCGCTCTGGCCGCAGCTCCGTTGGCTGAGGCCGCCACGGCGACATACGAACTGGGCATCGACGGCGAAGGAACCGCGGGCGGCCACCTGGTCGAACCGGGCTGGGTCGCTCTCGATTCCGAAGGCAACTCCTGGGTTTCCGACACCGGCCACAACCGGGTCCAGGAGTTCGACTCCGAAGGCAAATTCGTCCGCGAGCTCGGTGCCTTCGGCACCGCTGACGGCCTCTTCGACGAACCCCAGGGGATCGCGGTCGACTCCAAAGGCAACATCTGGGTCGTCGACAGCGGCAATAACCGCGTTCAGGAGTTCTCGGCGACGGGCGAATTCGTCGGGAAATTCGGCTCGTCGGGTACTGCCAATGGTCATTTCGGCAAGCCCCAGGGCATGGCCATCGACTCCGAAGGCAACTTCTGGGTGGCCGACACCAACAACAATCGAATCCAGAAGTTCAATTCAGCGGGGGAATTCCTCCTCAAGTTTGGAACAGTGGGAGACGAAGACGGTAAGTTCTTAAAGCCCCAGGGCATGGCCATCGACTCCGAAGGCAACGTTTGGGCTGCGGACACCAACAGTCACCGGGTTCAAGAGTTCAACCCCAAAGGCGAATTCGTCCGCAAATTCGGCAGCGAAGGAACCGAAGGCGGACAACTCCAAAGCCCACAGGGCATCGCACTCGACTCCGCGGGTAACGTTTGGGTCGCCGATACGGGCAACAACCGCCTGCAGGAGTTCGACTCGGAAGGCAAATTCGTCGCCAAAGCCGGCAACGCCGGCAACGAAGACGGCCAGCTTTCAGATCCGGGCGGTCTTGTCATCGACTCCAAAGGCAACCTCTGGATTGCCGATACCTCCAACGACCGGGTTCAGGAGCTCGACTCGGAAGGCAAATTCGTCCGCAAGTTCGGCGGCGACAACATAGGCGCGGGACAGCTCTCCATCCCGGGCGAAGCGGCCGTAGATGCCGAAGGCAACGTCTGGGTCGCCGACTCCGGTCACAATCGGGTTCAGGAGTTCGACGCGGAAGGGAAATTCATCCAGCAGTTCGGAGCCTTAGGGTCGGGGGACGGGTTGCTCTCCAACCTTCAAGGCATCGCACTCGACCCGGAAGGCAACGTTTGGATTGCCGATACCGATAACTATCGAGTTCAGGAGTTCACGTCGAAAGGCGAATTCGTCCGCAAATTCGGCAGCGAAGGCACCGAAGACGGGCAACTCAAAAAACCCGAGGATATCGCGGTCGATTCCGAAGGAAACGTCTGGATTGCGGATACCCTAAACGACCGGGTGCAGGAGTTCGATTCCGAAGGAAATTTCATCCAAAAATTCGGCACCCAGGGCTCCGAAAACGGGAAATTCGAAAATCCGAGGGGTATCGTCATAGACACAGAAAACGACATTTGGGTTGCTGACACGGGCAACAGCCGCTTGGAGGAGTTCACGGCAGAAGGCAAATTCATCCGCAAAGCCAGTGGGGTCTCCAACCCCCAAGGCATCGCGATCGGCTCCACCGGTGACATTTGGGTCGCCAGCACAAATGGCAACAACGTGAAGCAGTTCAACGGCGAAGGCAAACTTCTCCAGGAATTCGGCACTCATGGCAATGACAGCGGACAGCTTTCAAAGCCGGAGGGGATTGGCGTCGATTCCAAAGGCAACGTCTGGGTTGCCGATACCCTCAACAACCGTATGCAGGAGTTCACCAGCAAAGGCGAATTCATCCGTAAGCTCGGTGGCGAAGGCTCGGGAGCTGGGCGCTTGAGTGAACCGAGCGACGCGATCGCCGATGAAGAAGGCAACGTTTGGGTCACTGACTTCGCCCATAACCGGGTCCAGAAGTTCGACTCCGAAGGCAAATTCATCCTTCAGTTCGGCAGCGAAGGGAGTGCAAACGACCAATTCATTGAACCCGAAGGGATAGCGTTGGACTCAAAAGGAAATATTTGGGTTGCCACGCGGGGCAACCACCGAGTTCAAGAGTTCAATTCCAAAGGCGAATACCTGTTTAAGTTTGGCAGCCTTGGTTCGGAAAGTGGAAAATTCAAGGCGCTGCGAGACATCTCGATCGACTCGTCAAACCATATTTGGACAGTTGAGTCCACCACGGAATTTCCGCGAGTTCAGGAGTTCACCAGTAAAGGCGAATTCGTCCGTGAATTTGGAAGCTTGGGGAGCGAAGATGGGAAACTCGATGACTCTCAAGGCATCGCCCTGGACTCCAAAGGCAACGTTTGGGTAGCCGACACCGGCAATGATCGCCTGCAGGAGTTCACCTCGGAAGGCAAATTCATCCGCAAAGTCGGTTCGGAAGGCAACGGCAACGGCAAATTCTTAGAACCCACCCAGGTGGCAATCGACTCCGAAGGCTGGCTCTGGGTAACCGATGCGGGCAACAATCGCGTGCAGAGGTTCGACTCCGAAGGCAACTACGTCGGCCAGTTCGGCACGCCCGGGAACAACTCCGGCGAGCTTGCGGAACCGGGCGGCATCGGCGCCGATTCCGAAGGCAACGTCTGGGTCGCCGACACGGTCAACGACAGGGTCCAGAAGTGGAAACCGAAGCCGCCGCCCAAAGTCACGACCGAAGCCGCCACGGCGATCAAATTAACCCAGGCGAACCTCAATGCCCTGGTCAACCCCAAAGGCTACGCAACAACCTACTGGTTCGAATACGGTGAAACCACGTCCTACGGAAGCAAAATTCCGACATCGGGCGAATCAGTCGGCTCGGGCACCGAAGCCAAAGCCGTCAGCCAGACTCCGACCGGCCTGAAAACAGCCACCGAATACCACTTCCGAGTCGTCGCCGAAAGCGAAGGGGGAATCGTCAAAGGGGAAGACAAAACCTTCAAGTCGCTGCCGCGCAGCACCCTCAATTTCGGCTCCGAAGGCGAAGGGGAAGGAAAATTCAAACATCCCGCCGACGTCGCGATCGACGCCGAAGGCAACGTCTGGGTCGTCGACATGGAAAACGACCGCCTGCAGAAGTTCGACAAAGAAGGCAAATTCATCAGAGAATTCGGCGAATCGGGGGAAGGGAAATGCCAGATCAACCGGCCGAAGTCGGTGGCGATCGACGCCGAAGGCTACATCTGGGTCGACGACGCGGGCAATTACCGCGTTACGCAGTTCAACGAAACGGGAGAATGCTTTGAACAGTTCGGCGAAATGGGCACCGAAGAAGGCCAGCTATTCGACGCGGAAAGCATCGCGATCGACGCCGAGGGCGACATCTGGGTCGCCGACACCTACAACGGCCGTCTGCAGGAGTTCAGTCCGAAAGGGAAACTGATTCGGGTCGTCAAGCCGTCCGAAGGCGAAAAAGGGCACATGATCAACCCGAGCGGCATCGACATCGGCCCCGGCAACAACGTCTGGGTCTGCGACTGGCTGGCCGGGGCGGTCATCGAGTTCAACGAATCCGGCGAATTCGTTCAGGAATTCGGCACCACGGGCATCTTCGACGGCCAGTTCATGCATCCCGACATGATCGCGGTCGACGAAGCGGGGACGATCTGGATCGTCGACGAACGCAACAACCGCGTCCAGTGGTTCAGCGAAGAAGGCACCTACGAAGGCAAGTTCGGTGAAGGGGGCAAAGGCGAAGGACAATTCGAATTCGAATTCCCCGCCGGCATCACGAGCGACTCCAGCGGCAATCTCTGGATCGCCGACTCGCTCAACGATCGCGTGCAGAAGTGGAGCCGCTGAGGCGAAGCCCGACCTGCGCCCTCGCCGACTGAACCCGGGACCCGGCCGGGTAGTAAAACAGGGGTATGCACAACCCCTTGAGGTCGGAGGCGGATGCGTTTCGCTGGGTCGTCGTGATCGGTCTCGGCGCGGTCTCGGTGATCGGACTGACGCTGCTGACCAGGCCCGCGATCGGGGTCGTCTGGGCGGCGGCGCTGGTCGGCTTCGGCGCCGAGATGGCCTACCGGGGCGCGCGGGGATCGCTGCTGCAGGAGGTTGCGGTCTCGAAGGGCGGCGACGGCAGGTTCCGGCTCCTCGTCGTCGCCAACGAGACGGTCGGCGGCGAGGCGCTGATCGACGAGATCCGCAGGCGGTGCAGCGGGCGCGACAGCGAGATTCTCGTCGTCACGCCGGCGCTCGCTGCGTCGCGGACCTCGCACTGGACCTCCGACATCGACGAAGCGATCGAGCTGGCGCGGCAGCGGATGGAGCTCTCCTTGATCGCGATCCGGGAGCTGGGTCTGAAGGCGAAGGGCGAGATCGGCGACTCCGATCCGGGCGTGGCGATCGAGGACGCTCTGCGCGTCTTCTCGGCGGACGAGATAGTCATCTCCACCCACCCGCCGGAGCGCTCGCGCTGGCTCGAGCGGGGCGTCGTCGAGCAGGCACGCGAACGTGTCGACCTGCCGGTCACCCACGTGGTCGTCGACCTCAGCGCCGAGCGCGCTGTTTCGTGACGAATTTTTTTCAGATCCGCGCGATATAGCGCGCCACGCGAAACTTTCTGTCTTCTAGGCTGGCAGAATGGAGCTGATGACATCGCGCTGGACCGACGACCGGATTGACGATCTGAAAAACCAGGTCGATGACCTTGGGCGGCGCATGGACGCGCGCTTCGACAAGGTCGACGAACGGTTCCTAACCGTGGGCGAGGAAATCCGGGAGACCCAGCGGATGGTCATCGGCCTGCACGCGACGATCACGCGCCTGTCTCTTGCGCTTCTTGCAGTGGCAGGCGCTCTACTCGTGACGCACCTGGGCTGACTCTCGGTTCCAAACGCCCCGCCGTCGCCACCGTCCACAGCATCGCCAGCCAGGTGATCGTCGCCAGGGCGACGTGGGCCCAGACGATCTCCGTCGGCAGTTCGAGGAACCACTGGACGCCGCCGACGACGCCCTGCAGGGCGAGCAGGCCGATCACCACGGCCAGGGGCCTGGTGGCGCGGTCGTCGCCGCCCGGGCGCCGCAGGAGGAGCCAGACGGCTATCGCGGCGAGGCCGAAGACGGTCGCGATCGCCGCGTGCCGCTGGACGACCCATTCGAGCGTGTCGGCGCCCTCGAAGCGGAAGCGGCGCACCAGCTGGCCGGCGTGGGCGCCGGCGTGGGGCCCGGAGGCGGTCGCGATCGTCCCCGCCAGGATCGTCAGCTGGCCGAACGGGATCAGCGCTCGCACGGCCCAGACGCCGAGCCGGTCGCCGGAGCGGCGGCGGTCGGTCGGTTCGTAGCGCGCGCACCAGGCGAGCGCGAAGGCGGCGTCGAGCAGCAGCATCGAGAGGATGAAGTGGCTCATCACCAGGCCCGGGGCGAGGTGGTGGCGGACGACGAGGCCGCCGAGGATCGCCTGGCCGATCACTCCCAGCGGCAGCAGCGCGCCGAACAGCGCCAGGTGCCCGCGGAACGGCTTGCGGAACCAGGCGAGCACGCTGGCCGCGATCACGGCGAAGCCGACGAAGCCGGTGAAGACTCGGTTGGCGAACTCGATCACGGCGTGGGTGTTGAGCGGCGGCACGGTCTGGCCGTAGCACTTGGGCCAGTCCGGGCAGCCCAGGCCCGAGCCGGTGAGGCGCACGGCTGCCCCCGTGAGCACGATCAGCGCGAGGGCGACCAGCGCGATCAGCGCGACCGTGGCGTAGAGCCGCGGTGAGATGCTGTATCGGGCGCGCATGCCGCCGGGGATGATGTCAAGCGGCGAGCGGCCGCCGGGGGCGCTCAGCCGCCTTTTCAGCCGCCGCCGGTCGATTCGATCAGGAATTCGACCAGCTCTTCGATTTCCGTCTTGGAGAGGGTCTGGCCGAAGTTCGGCGGCATCACGTTGGCCGAGTAGCCCTTGGCGATCTTGGCGTTCGGATCGACGATCGACTCTTCGACCATCGCCGCTGTCTGGCCCGGCAGGACTTCGTCGAGGTTCGGGCCGGCCGTGCCTCCCGAGCCGGCCGCCGCCAGCGTGTGGCAGCCGCCGCAGCCGCTGCCGGCGAAGATCTGGGCGCCCGGGCCTCCCTGCACCTTCGGCGGCGCCGCGCCGGGAACGCCGGCCCAGAGGCCGACGTAGGCGGCGACGTCCTCGAGGTCCTGCCCGGTGACGACGTCGGCCGGCATCGAGACCGCCGGGTTGGCGTTGCTGGGCCGCGGATGCTCGACCTGGTCCTTGACGATCCCTTCGACCGTGCTGCCGCCCTCGCCGGCGGCGCGGGCGGCAGCGAAGGCGTCGTCGAGGTTGGGCCCGATCTGCGCCGTCGTCCCCGCTTGCGCAAGCGCGTGGCAGACGCCGCACTTCTGGACGAAGAGGGCCCGCCCGCGCGTCGTGTCGGCCGTGCTCGTGCCGCAGCCGGACGCGGGCAGCGCGACCGCGGCGAGGGCGGCGAGGACGAGCGCGGGACGAATGAGTTTCGAGAGCGTTGGCATACGGCGCGAAGCGCGCCGGAGTCTATATGCCCGCCCCTGCGGAAGCGGTTTGTCCAGGCACGGTGGTCGGGTAGGCTTGAGGCGATTCACACTAGCTCGCGACCGAGGGGAGAAGCCAGATGCTCGTACGGGATGGCATGTCGGAGGTGGTCCTCACCGTGGGGCCGGGCCACACTCTGCGCGAGGCGGCGAGGATGATGGCCGAGAAGGGGACCGGGGCGGCTCTGGTCAGCGACGACGAGACGCCCGGGCCGCGGATCGTCACCGAGCGCGACGTGCTGCTCTCGCTGGGCGCCGGCGAGGATCCCGACGCCGAGCGGGTCGGCGACCACATGAGCGACAGCGTGATCGCGGCCTCGCCGGACTGGAGCCTCGAGCGCGCCGCCGCCGAGATGTCGCGCCGCGGCATCCGCCACCTCGTCGTCTACGAGGGACCGGACCTCGTCGGCGTGCTCTCGATGCGCGACATCGTCCGCGTCTGGACCTCCGACGGAGCCACCTCCGGGATGACGCCGGACTGATTCAGCCCTGCGGCGGGGAAATCGGTTCGACCGGGAGCACAGCGCCGCGCGCCTTCTGCGTGCGCGGGAGCTTGAAGTAGGAGCTGCTCGCCTCCTTGACCATGCTGCGCAGGGCGAAGAGGGCGACGACGCCGCCGATGATCGAGTAGATCCAGCCGGGCACCATGAAGCTGATGAAGATGCCGCAGACGGCGAGGGCGATCGCGAAGGCGAAGATCGCCGGCGCCCACGAGGGGCGGGGCCGGTAGACCAGCTCGCCGGGCTCGGGGATGTGACGGTGCTCGCTCACGCTATGAGGCGATGTAGAGCATCGCGACGACGAAGCAGAGCGCGAAGATCGCCACAGCGACGCCGCCGGCGACAAGGCCGGCGCTCATGCTCGCTCGTGCGGTCTCGCGATCCACGGGCCGATTTCTACTAGAAGACCCGGTCGATCGGCATCGAGACGAAGAGCAGCGCCAGGTAGGCGAGCGAGTAGAGGTAGGTGCGCAGGGCCCAGCGCCGGTCGCGGCTGCGCAGCAGGCGCACCGCGCAGTAGATGAAGCCGCCGCCCAGCGCCATCGAGGCGACCAGGTACTCGACCCCGAAGCCGCCCGCGCAGAACGGCAGCTGCGTCACCGCGTAGAGCAGGACCGTGTAGAGGAGGATCTGGCGGCGCGTCTCGTCCTCGCCGCGAACGACGGGCAGCATCGGCACGCCGACCTTGGCGTACTCGTCCTTCATCAGCAGCGAGAGCGCCCAGAAGTGCGGCGGCGTCCAGAAGAAGACGATCGCGAAGAGGAAGAGGGCGGTGCCGCCGATGCCGCCGGTGACGGCCGCCCAGGCGACCAGCGGCGGCACGGCGCCGGCCGCCCCGCCGATGACGATGTTCTGCGGCGTCGAGCGCTTCAGCCAGAGCGTGTAGACGAAGACGTAGCCGAGCAGCCCGGAGAGCGAGAGGGCCGCCGCCAGCGGGTTGACGGCGAGCGCCAGCAGCAGGAAGGAGGCGCAGCCGAGGGCGACGCCGAAGGCGATCGCGGCCTGCGGCGAGATGCGACCGCCTGCGACCGGCCGGCTCGCCGTGCGGGCCATGACCCGGTCGATGTCGCGATCGACGGCATGGTTGATCGCGCCGGCGCCGCCGGCCGAGAGCGCGCCGCCCAGGCAGACGAGGAAGACGAGGCCGGGGGAGGGGTCGCCGGCGACGTACATCGTCGTGATCGTCGTCAGCAGCAGCAGCGACTGCACCTTCGGCTTGGTCAGCGTCAGGTAGTCGCGCAGCGTCGCGACGAAGGCGGGAGTGCGCTGTACGACGACAGCGGTTTCGGCACCGGACATCGACGCGTCAGGCTACCGGCTGCGTCTCGCGCGGCGCGGGCTCGGGCCCGCCGCGGGCCGTGCTGTGGGCGATCGCCTCGCGGATGTCGCGCATCGGCCGCGCGCTGCGCACGTCGGGCAGCACGTCGAAGTTGTGCGGCTCCGGCGGCGAGAGGGCGAACCACTCGAGCGAGTCGCCGCCCCACTGGTCGTGTCCGGCCCGGGCGCCGCCGCTGCGGCTGACGATCGCGTTGGCGAGCGTCAGCAGGATCCCGAGCGCGAGGACGAAGGCGCCGATCGTCGCGATCAGGTTGTCGGTGCTGACCCCCGTGCCGGAGAAGAACTTGTAGGCGTCGACCACCTGGCCGTGGTCGGTGCCGGCGAGGAACAGCGGCACGAAGGCGAGCAGCGTGCCGATCGCCATCGTCCAGAAGGAGATGCGCGCCAGCGTCTCGCCCATCGTCCGGCCGGTCAGCTTCGGATACCAGTAGTGGAGCGCCGCGAAGCCGCCGAAGACGCTGCCGCCGACCAGGGCGAAGTGGGTGGCGGCGCCGGCGTCGACGGTGTTGTGCAGGCGCCAGGCGACCGCGACCATCGAGTGCGAGACCTCGGCGGCGAGCCCGATCGAGATCGCCGAGAGCGCCCCGGCGGCGAAGAGCAGCGGTGCGCGCAGCTGCAGGGCGCCGCCGACCATCGTCGCGATCAGGTTGAAGAAGACGAGGCCGAAGGGCACGATCAGCGCCAGCGACATCACCATCGCGTAGTACATCCAGCCGATCCCGATTGGCGCGGTGAGCATGTTCTGCATCCAGGCCAGGGTGCCGATCGCGGCGATCGCGCCGAGCGAGGCGATCACGACGTTGCGACCGGCGAGCGGCCGACCCGAGAAGACCGGGACGATCTCGGCGATCGCGCCGAGCGCCGTGATCAGGATCAGCATGTAGGCGCCGGTGAAGAAGATCCAGCTCAGGTGCTCCCAGAGCAGCGGCGCGCCGCCGGAGCCGTCGGCGAAGAAGATGCCGTCGAAGTTGCGGTCGATCAGCAGCATCGTGATCGCGGCGAGCATCACCGGGCCGATGACCAGCATCAGCCAGGAGCAGATCGCCGCCGACCAGGAGAAGACGGGCAGGCGCCGCCAGGCCATGCCCGGTGCGCGCAGGCGGCGCAGGGTGGCGACCAGGTCGATCGAGACCAGGACGAAGCCGAGCGTCGCCAGGCCGGTCGACGCCGCCCAGGCGTCGACGCCGTTGTTGGACAGGAAGGCCAGTTCGGAGAGCGGGGCGAGCGGGTTGACGCCCGCCTCCGTCGGCGTGAAGAGGAAGCCCGAGTAGAGCACGGTCGCGC
The DNA here is from genome assembly GCA_050258095.1 of Chloroflexota bacterium. Classification (GTDB taxonomy): domain Bacteria; phylum Actinomycetota; class Thermoleophilia; order Solirubrobacterales; family 70-9; genus VRUE01. The sequence goes on along the minus strand of JBLMYD010000038.1, from coordinate 4,328 downwards.
CCGCCAGGTAGAGCCAGAGCCCGAGCTGGCCGAGCCGCGGCAGCGCCGTCCCGCGGGCGCCGATCTGCAGCGGCACCAGGTAGTAGAAGAGGCCGAGCGCGAGCGGGATCGCGAAGAGGAAGATCGCCGTCGCCCCGTAGAGGGAGAGCATGCGGTTGAAGGCGACCGGGGTGAGCAGCGTGTTTTCCGGCACCACGAGCTGCAGGCGCATCAGCAGCAGCTCGACCAGGGCGATGAAGAGGAAGCCGAGCGCGGCGCCGATCATCACCCGGCCGACGTCCTTGTGGTCGGCGCTGGTCACGATCTCGATCCAGCGCGGCCGCCGCTTCGGGTAGCCGTCGACGACGACCTCGGCCGGGGGGTGGGTCGGGCGCTCGGCGATCACGGCACTTCTCCTTTTTGGATCAGGTCGACGACACGGTCCTGGGCGGCCTGGATGTCGGACTTCTGTCGTTTGAGGAAGCTTTCGTATTCCTCCGGCGAGACGACGTCGACCGCGGTTCGCATCGCGGCGTAGGCCTGGCCCGAGAAGGTCGCGGTCTGGCCGTCGTAGACGCCTTCTTCGTCGGCGCGGAAGACGACGTGGTTGGTCTTGCCCGGGACGGCGTCGCGCTGGCCGGCGAGGGCGGGGACGTCCCAGGTGTGGATCACGTCGGTGGAGACGAGGTCGAGCTCGACGGTGGTGTCGACCGGGACGACTAGCTCGTAGTAGGAGAAGGCGCCGTTGGGATAGTCGTAGCGCCAGAGCCACTGCTGGCCGGTCGTTTCGATCCGCAGCGGCTTCGAGCTCGCCGAGGCGAGGCCGGCGGCGCCCGTCGGCGGCGTTTCCCGCGCCCTGTCGGTGAAGACCAGGCTGAGCGCGAGGATCGCGGCGGCGAAGACGGTGAGCGTGCTGCCGACGCGCAGCTGCGTGCGGCGGTCGCTCGTCGCCGGCCGCGGCGCGGACCCGCGCTCGCCGCGGTAGCGGCGCAGGGCGTAGATCAGGGCGCCGTTGATCGCGACGATCAGGATCGCCCCGGCGACGAAGCCGATCCAGAGCAGGGTGTCGATCTGGTCTGTGCCAGGGGAGCTAGGACTCATCAAGACACCCCCCGCGCACGCCTGGCGGCGGCGAACCGGCGCGTTGCGGCGTCCTCGGTCGGCCAAATAGCGCTGCTATTCGGCCTCCCTGCGTCCTTGCCCCGCTTGGTCCGGCGCTCGCCAGTCGCACACGCGGGGTTTCTTGATGAGTCCTTGGCGCCAAAGCGCGGCCATTCTAATCACGCGGGTCGGCGTGGCGCTGTGCCCGTCCAGCGCTGCTCGCAATCGGCGGGCCGCCATATACTCGCCCGCCTGATGAGGAAGCGCTCGCGGCCATCTCCGGCGCTTCGCCTCGCGGTGCGAGCCGGAGCGATGGGCGCGATCGGCGCCGCGGTCGCCGTGCCGCTCCTGCGCCGGCGCCTGCGCGCCCCGGCGCCGGCCACCGTCGCCGCCTGCGCCGCCGGCCCGCTCGCCGTGGCGGTGCTGCGGCCGCGGACGAGGAAGCGCGACGTCGCCATCTTCGCGATGCAGATGTGGGCCTTCACGATGGTCCACGAGCTCCCCTACGACGACCCCGAGCGACTCCGCAGCCGCCTCCGCGTTCGCTACCCGATCGCCGTCGACCGCGCGCTCGGCCTCGGTCGCCTGCCCAACGCCCGCCTGCAGCGGGCGCTCGCCGGCCGGCGCTGGACCGGCGCGCTAAACCGCTTCCTCACCTGGGTCCACTGGCTCTGGTTCCTCGAGCCCTACCTGGTCCTGGTCTGGATCCTGCTGCGCCACCCCGAGCGCTTCCCGACCGCCGCCCGCCAGCAGGCGGCGGTCTTCGACCTCGGCTGCGCCGGCTACTTCGCGCTGCCGACGGCGCCGCCGTGGTGGGCCGCCGAGCAGGGCCACACGGAGGAGGGCGTGCAGCGGATCATGATCGGCGTCGGCGAGCGGACCTGGGGCAAAGCCTGGCCGGCGATGTACGGAGCGCTCGGCGGCAACCCCTGGGCGGCGATGCCCTCGCTGCACTTCGCCACCTCGACGATGGCCGCGATCTCGCTCGCCGAGGCGGGCGGGGCCGAGGGCGTCGTCGGCTGGAGCTACGCGCTGACGCTGGGCTTCGCCCTCGTCTACCTGGGCGAGCACTACGTGACCGACCTGCTCGCCGGCGCCGGCCTGGTGGCGCTCGTGCGCCGCGGCGAGCCCCTCGCCGAACCGGCGGTCCTGGCCGTAAACAGGGGGCTTCAGCGCCTCGAGCGCCTCGCCACCGGGTAGCGTCCCCAGGGTGTCTCCCGAGGGCTCGGTTAACGGCGGCGACACCGCCGAACTTCCGATCTTCACGCCGCGGCGGCTGGTTCAGACGGCGGTCGTCGTCGTCGCCCTGCTGGTCGGCATCTACTTCCTCTTCCCGAGGCTGGTCGGCCTCGGCGACGCCCTCGGCAAGCTCGACGAAGCCGATCCGGTCTGGATCGTCATCGCCATCGCCTTCAACGTCGTCGCCTTCGCCACCTACATCGCCCTCTTCAAGGCGGTGGTCGGCGGCGATGCGCTGCGGCTGACCTGGCCGGAGACCTACGAGATCAACATGGCCGGCCTGGCGGCGACGCTGCTCTTCTCGGCGGCGGGGGCGGGCGGGATCGTGCTCACCTGGTGGGCGCTGCGCAAGGCGGGGATGGAACGCCGCGACGTGGCGCGCCGCATGGTCGCCTTCCTCACCCTGCACTACGCCTTCTACCCGCTCGCCCTGATCCTCTTCGGCATCCTGCTGCGCACCGGCGTGCTCCACGGCAACGCGTCGGTCGAGCTGACGATCATCCCGGCCGCCGTGGCCGGCGTGGTGTTGGCGCTCGGCCTGGTGCTGGCGCTGATCCCACCCGACCTCGGCCCGCGGATCGCCCGTTTCGTCCACGGCGATCGCGGGCGAGCGATCGCCCGCAGCATCGGCAAGGTCCCGGCCACCTTCGCCGAAGGCTTTCGCTTCGCGCTCGGCCTCTTCGCCCATCCCTCGCAGGGCGGCCTGGCGGTGCTCGGCGCCGCCGGCTTCTGGGCGGCGAACATCGGCATCCTCTGGGCCTCCTTCCACGCCTTCGGCGTCCATGTGCCGCTCGCCGTCGTCGTCCAGGGCTTCTTCCTCGGCATGGTCGCCAACCTGATCCCCTTCGCGCCGGCCGGGGTCGGCGCCGTCGACGCCGGCATGATCGGCGCCTTCGTCCTCTTCGGCCTGCCCGAGGACACCGTCTTCCCGGCGATCCTGATCTACCGCCTGATCGCCTTCTGGATGCCGATCCCCTTCGGCGTCGCCGCCTTCTTCCAGCTCCGCAAACGGGTCGGCGAGTGGGAAGAGAAGGGCCTGCCGATTGACCGCCGCGCTACTATAAAAAGTAAAGTATTGGCGGCGTCAATAGACTCGAGACGGACATGACGGAGAACGGGAAAGTCGAGAACGCGATCGTCGTCGGCGGTGGGCCGGCCGGCTACACGGCTGCCCTCTACACCGCGCGCGCCAACCTCGAGCCGCTCGTCTTCGAGGGCTTCCAGTGGGGCGGGCAGCTGCAGAACACGACCGACGTCGAGAACTACCCGGGCTACCCCGAGGGGATCATGGGGCCGGAGATGATGAACCAGTTCCGCGCTCAGGCCGAGCGCTTCGGCACGCGCTTCGTCACCGACGACGTCGACCGCGTCGAGCTCAGCGACGGCGGCCTGCAGAAGGTCTTCCTCGGCGACGAGGAGCACGTCGCCAAGACCGTGATCCTGGCGATGGGGGCCGAGCCGCGCCGGCTCGGAATCCCCGGCGAGATCGAGCTCAGCGGCTGCGGCGTCTCCACCTGCGGCGTCTGCGACGGCGCCTTCTTCAAAGACCAGCGGGTGATCGTGATCGGCGGCGGCGACTCGGCGATGGAGGACGCGATCTTCGTCTCCAAGTACGCCAGCGAGCTGACGATCGTCAACCGCCGCGACGAGTTCCGCGCCTCGCAGATCATGCAGGAGCGGGCGCGCGAGCAGGGCAACATCGTGCTCAAGACCCCGTTCGTCGCCGAGGAGTTCGTCGGCGGCGAGGGCGGCAACCTCGACCACGTGCGGCTGCGCAACCCCGAGACGGGGGAGACCGAGGACTTCGCGACCGAAGGAGCCTTCGTCGCGATCGGCCACATCCCCAAATCGGAGGTGGTCGCCGGCCAGGTCGAGACCGACGAGGACGGCTACATCCTCACCCGGCCGGGCTCGACCAGGACCAACCTGGCGGGCGTCTTCGCCGTCGGCGACGTCGTCGACCGCACCTACCGCCAGGCGGTCACCGCCGCCGGCACCGGCTGCATGGG
>JBLMYD010000037.1:0-12460 GCA_050258095.1 Chloroflexota bacterium | reverse complement strand
GACGTTCTCGCCCGTCTTCGCCGCCAGCTCCTGGCGCAGCTCCTCGATCGTCTTCGACTCGTGCTTCTCGGCGTTGACGTGCGCCTGGTCGAGCAGGGCGACTTCGCTTCCCCACTTCTTCAGCTGACCCGCGACGATCTTCTCGACCACGTCGTCGGGCTTGCCTTCTTCGCGGGCCTTCTCTTCGAAGACCTTGCGCTCGGCGGCGCGCTCCTCCTCGGAGATCTCCTCGGTCGAGACGTATTGCGGCGCGGTCGCGGCGACGTGCAGGGCGACCTCGTAGGCGAAGGCCCGGAAGTCCTCGTTGCGGGCGACGAAGTCCGTCTCGCACTGGACTTCGACCATCGCGCCGACCTTGTCGTTGGCGTGGATGTAGGAGGCGACGACCCCCTCGCTCGTTCCCCGCCCTTCGCGCTTGGCAGCGGACGCCTGTCCCTTGACCCTGAGGATCTCGATAGCGCGATCCACATCCCCCTCGGACTCGGCCAGCGCGGCCTTGCAATCCATCATCGCCGCCCCGGTCCGGTCCCGAAGGGCCTTGACGTCCGCAGCGGTAACCGCGCTCACGAGCTCTCCCCCCCAGCGTCAGAGCCCTTCTCCCCAGCCTCCGGGACCTCCGAAGCTTTCTCTCCGGCGGGCACCGCCTCCGAGGCTTTCTCCTCCGCGGCCGGAGCCTGCTCGGCAGCGGGCTTTGCCGTCGCGGCCTCGGCCTCGGTCTGCTTAGCCTCAGCCGCCTGTGCCGCGGGTGGCGCCGTAGGGGGCACCGCCCCCGAGGACGCGCCAGCGCCCGCAGGGGGTGGTGGGTCCCCTGCGGCGACAGGACCCGCGGCCCGACCGGCCTGCGCCTGAGTGGGAGCGCTGCGTGCGCCCTGTCCCTGGGCCGAAGCCGCCGCGGCCTGAGCCTGAGCTTGCGCCTCCGCGGCTTTGCGCGCCGCCTCGGCCGCTTCCTCGGCCTCCCGCCGCACTTTCTCTTCCTCCTCGCGCTTCTTGCGCTCTTCCTCTTCGCGCTTGCGCCGCTCCATTTCCTCGGCGATCCGCTTCTCCTCCTGCACCCGCCAGGCGCCCGCGCCCTCCTCGACCGCGCCGCCGATCGTGCCGATCACCAGCGCGCAGGAGCGGATCGCGTCGTCGTTGCCGGGAATCACGTAGTCGATCGGGGTCGGATCGCAGTTGGTGTCGACCAGGCCGATGATCGGGATCCGCAGGCGGGCCGCCTCGCGCACCGCGATGTCCTCGCTTTTCAGGTCGACGACGAAGACCGCGTCCGGCAGCCGCTCCATGTCGCGGACGCCGCCGAGGTTGTACTCGAGCTTGGCCAGCTCGGCCTGCATCCCCATCCGCTCCTTGGTCGGCAGCAGGTCGAGCTTGCCCTCGTCGCGCCACTCGGTCAGCTCGTGCAGGCGCGCGATCCGCGCCGACATCGTGTTGAAGTTGGTCAGCAGGCCGCCCAGCCAGCGCTGGTTGACGAAGGGCATCTGGCAGCGCTTGGCCCACTCCTCGACCGGGCCGCGAGCCTGCTTCTTGGTGCCGACGAAGAGCATCGTGCCGCCGCCGCTGGCCAGCTCGCCGGCAAAGCGGCGCGCGTTCTCCAGCAGCTCCTCGGTCTGGACCAGGTCGATGATGTGGATCCCGTTCAGCTCGCCGAAGATGTAGCGGCGCATGTTCGGGTTCCAGCGGCGCGTCTGGTGGCCGAAGTGGACTCCGGCCTCCAGCAGCTCTTTGAGGCCTGCCTCTGGCATTCGTAAAGCTCCTTGTGTCGCGTTGCTGCCCCGCCGCCCTGGGCCCCGGGGCCCGGCGCGATGCCGGTCAGGATCCGGGTCGGTACGACGGGGGTCGAATTTCCGAGCGGCCGATTCTAGAGGGGAATGCGCGCTCAGGCGGCGCGGGCCGCGGCCAGCGCGGCGGCGAGATCGCCGGGCAGCTCGGAGGCGAACGAGAGGCGCTCGCCGCTCAGCGGGTGCGCGAAGGAGAGTCGGTGGGCGTGGAGGAACTGGCGCTCGAGGCCGTACTTGCGCTCGCCGCCGTAGGTCGGGTCGCCGACGAGCGGGTGGCCGATCGCCGCGAAGTGGGCGCGGATCTGGTGGGTGCGACCGGTCTCCAGGCGCACCTCCAGGTACGTCTCGGCCGCGAGCAGCTCGCGCACGGTGAAGTGCGTGCGAGCCTGGCGCGACGCGGCCCCCGAGACGGCCATGCGGTGGCGCCGGCGCGCGGCGCGGCCGATCGGGGCGTCGATCGTCCCCGTCCGCGAGGCGACCCGCCCGCCGGCCAGCGCCAGGTAGACCCGCTCGACCTCGCGGCGCTGCACCTGTGCCTGCAGCGCCGCGTGGGCCTCGTCGGTGCGGGCGACGACGAGCAGGCCGCTCGTCCCCTTGTCGAGGCGGTGGACGATTCCCGGCCGCTCGGGGTCCGAGCCGCCGCCGAGCAGGTCGCCGAGCTCGTCGACCAGCGTCGGGCCGCGGTGCGAGGGGGCGGCGTGGACGACCAGGCCGGCCGGCTTGTCGATGACGGCGAGCTCGTCGTCGACGTGGACAAGGTGCAGCTCTTCGCTCACCGCACTCCCGCCCCCTTCCGGTGCGCCTTATGTACCTCTGAGGTCCAAAAAGCGCACCGGAAGGTCATGACGCACCTCTCTCGCGCAGGAAGGAGAGGGCGAGGATGACGACCCCGGCGGTGACGGCGACGTCGGCGAGGTTGAAGGCGGGCCAGCTCCCCACCTTGACGTAGTCGGTGACGGCGTCCGCCCGCACGCGGTCGGCGAGGTTGCCGAGCGCGCCGCCGGCCAGCAGCCCGGTCGCGACCCACATCCCGGGTCGGGTCGGGTCGCGCGAGAAGACGTAGGCGACGACGGCGAGCGCCAGCGCCGTGAGCAGGACCAGCCTCGCCCCGCCGCCGCCGGCCAGCCCGAAGGCGACACCCGTGTTGTGGGTCAGCGTCAGTTCGAGCGGCCCGAGCACCGCGACGTCCTCGTCCGGCACGAGGTTGCGTTCGACCAGGGCCTTCGCCGCCTGGTCGAGGACGACGACGAGGCCGCAGAGCGCGCCCGCGAAGCGCCAGGCGCGTGCCGATGCGCCGCTCACCCTCTGATCAGGCCGACGACGACCGCGCGCAGGACGTAGAGGAGGATGATCGCGATCATCGGGCTCAGGTCGAGGGCGAAACCGCCGCCGCCGACCGGCGGCAGCACGCGCCTGAAGAGGTTGAGGAAGGGGTCGGTCGTCTCTTTGACGAAGTCGAGCGTCGCGCGCAGGGCGCGGTTGTAGGGCATGCGCGGGATCCAGGAGATCAGCACGTTGAGGAGGACGAGGACGATGTAGACGAGGAAGAGCGCGCTGACGTAATCGGCGACGTCGTAACGGGTGATCGCGAGCAGGGCCATCGGCTCAGCCTCGCATCCTCGCCAGCGAGGCCTCGACGGCGGCCTCGAATGCCTGCCGGGCCCCGAGGCGGTCGAGCGCCTCCAGGCCGGCCTCGGTGCTGCCGCCGGGCGAGGCGACGGCCTGGCGCACCTGCGCCGGGGTGCGGTCGCGCAGCAGCTCGGCCGTCCCCAGCGCGGTCTCCAGCACCAGCTCGTGGGCAAGCCTCGGCTCGAGCCCGTCGGCGACGCCAGCGTCGGCGATCGCCTCCATCGCCAGCGCCAGGTAGGCCGGCGCGCAGCCCATCACCGCGGTCGCCGCGTCGAACTCGCCGTCCGGCAGCTCGACCAGGTGGCCCAATCCGTCGAGCAGCGAGCGCAGCTCCGCGTCCGGCACGCCGGCCATGCAGAGCACCCCGCGTCGCACCTCGACACCCAGGTTCGGCATCACGCGCACGACCTCGGAGCTGGGAAACGCCTCGCGCACCGCCTCCAGAGAGGTCGCCCCGAGCAACGAGACGACGACCCTGGCGGCCCGCATCTCGGCGGCAACCGCCTCCAGCTTCGCCGGCTTGACGGCAAGGACGACGGCGTCGGCGCGGTCGGCCAGCTCACGATTGGTGTCGACCGCCTCAGCCCCCAGCTCCTCAGCTAGAGCCGTCGCCCTCCCAGACCCAGAATCGGTGAACAGCATCCCATCCACGTCGTCGCGCAACCCCCGCGCCATAGCCGCAGCCATGTTCCCCGATCCACAGAATCCGATAACCACAATCGGAGCCTATCCGTGAAGCACCAGCGATCCTCGGGCGAGTGGCGCGGTGGCAGGGGAAAGCCACCGCGACAGGACCCGCCCGCCGATCCGCCTGCTGCTAGGACTGGTTGAAGAACCCTTTGTCGAGCAGCCGCGCCTTCTCCTCGGCGGAGACCTCGACGTTGCGCGGCGTCAGCAGGAAGATCTTCTCGGCGATCCGCTGCATGCCGCCGTCGAGCGCGTAGGTGAGGCCCGAGCAGAAGTCGATCATCCGCTTCGAGAGCTCGTGATCGGTCGTCTGCAAGTTGAGGATCACCGGCACCGAGCGCTTGAACTGGTCGGCGACCTGCTGGGCGTCGTTGAAGTTGCGCGGGATGACGAGGTGGACCTGGACGTCGGAATCGCCGTTGCCGACGGGGCGCAGCGTGCGAGTGCGCGAGGCCGAGATCGGCTCGTCGTCGGCGAAGATGTCGTCGATCTCGTCGCGGCGCGAGCGGCGGGCGCTTGGCAGGCGCCGCACCTGTCCCGAGCCGCGGCCTTCGAGGTGCTCTTCGACGCCCGTCTCGGCGTCGAATTCTTCCTCGTACTCGGGGCCGTAGTCCTCGTCCTCGGCGAGGCCGAAATAGACCAGCGCTCTATGCCATGTGTCGCGTAGGGCCATGGTTAAGGGATGTTTCGGCTCACGGGCGTCGACTCCTTTACGGATTATGCAGGGAAAAGCGACAAATCACACATATAGCGCCGTGCCGAGGCGCACGATCGTCGCCCCCTCCTCCACCGCGACCCGCCAGTCCTGCGAGGTTCCCATCGAGAGGCGCGCCAGGCCATGCTCGGCGGCGAGCTCCGCCAGGCGGGCGAAGTAGGGCCGGGAAGCCTCGGCCTCCTGGCTGAAGGGCGGCATCGTCATCAGCCCGCCGACCCGTACCGGGCAGCGCTCGATGAACTCGCCGAGGCGCTCCGGGGCCACCCCGCCCTTGCCCTCCTCGCCGGCGACGTTGACCTCGACCAGGACCTCGGTGCCGGGATCGGCGTGGCGGGCGAGCTGCCCCAGGGCCGAGTCGGTCGCGACCGAGTGGATCAGCCGGCAGACCGGCAGCAGCTGCTTGACCTTGCGGCTCTGCAGGTTGCCGATGAAGTCCCACTCGAAGGCGTCGCCCCAGCGCTCGTGCTTGGCGGCGAGGTCCTGCTGGCGGTTCTCGCCGACCAGGGCGACGCCCGCCTCGGCCAGCGCCCCCATCTCCTCGACGGGGACGTACTTGGTCGCGGCGAGCAGCTCGACGCCGGGCCCGGCGATCTCGCGCGCCCGCTCCAGGTTCTCCGCGATCCGCACCGGGTCGAGCCCGTGGATCAGGCCGGGCATCTCAGATCGCTCGGTCCAGCCAGACGAGCCCCGCCTGGCGCCTCGGGTCGCCGTCGCGACGGTGCGAGAAGAAGAGCTCCGCGTTGCAGCAGGTGCAGAGATCGGCGGACTCGATCTCCTCGACACCCGCCTCGGCGAGCTGCCGGCGCGCCTCCTGCCAGAGGTCGACTTCGTAGCAGCAGGGCCCGATGCCGGGGCCGATCGCCGCGGCGGCCGCCTCGACCGCGGCGGCGCCGCGGACGGCGATCTCCCGTTCGAGGCCGCGGCGGCCACCGTGCAGGATCGCCGCGCCGCCGGGGCCGGCGAGGGCGATCGGCAGGCAGTCGGCGCCGAAGACGAGACCGACCTTCCCGGGCGAGCCGATCACCTGCCCGTCGGCCTCCTCCGGGACGTCGCCGCGGTCGTGGAGGGCGAGGTCTGCGCCGTGCACCTGGCGGGAGCTGACGATCGTCTCGGGGTCGACCCCGAGGACCGCAAGGGACCCGAGGTCCTCCTTCGCGGAGCCGAAGCTGCGCGTCGTGAAGGCCGCCGTCGCCCCCGGCAGGCGCGCCTCGAGCCAGCGCCTTCCCTCGGCCTCACGCCACTGCATCGTTCCCCCTGGCGACCTCGAGCGCAACGGCCAGCTCCTGCTCGCGTCCCTCGATCTCGCCGTCGAGCTTGCGCCGCTTCGCCTCGGCCAGGCCGCGGCCGAGGGCCACCCCCTCGGTGACGCCGGCGGCGATCAGGTCGTTGCCGTCGATCTCGAGCTCGACCTGGCTCCACTTCTCCAGGTAGTCGTCGAGCCACTCCGCCCCGTGAGCGCGAGCGAGAACCGTCTCGACCGCCCCGTACGCGGTCACCAGCGCGACCGCCTCGGAGGGCCGGGAGGGATCGGCGGCGGCAAGTTCCAACTCGCCCCCCGGCTCGCCGGTGGCGGCAGCGTGCACGACGCGGTCGCGCTCGGCGCGCAGCTGCCAGAGCGGCTCCTCGAGCAGCTCGCCGACCCGCCTGGCCAGCTCGACGCCGCCCTCGCGCAGCTCGATCAGCCCCCACTCCGCGAGCAGGCGGTACGCGTCGGGCGCGCTCGGTTCCGCAGCCAACCGCAGCAGCTCGGCGTCGCGGCGCCCGGCAGAGACCGTGTCCAGGTCGGTCTTCCTCAGGAGCTTCTCGGTCCCGGGCTCCAGCTCGAAGCCGAAGCGCGCCGCGTAGCGAGCCGCGCGGATCGCCCGCGTCGGGTCGTCCGCGAAGGAGCGGGGATGGAGGACGCGCAGCTGCTTGGCGGCGAGGTCGGCCTGTCCTCCGTAGGGGTCGATCAGCCGCGCCGTCCCGTCGAGGGCGATCGCCATCGCGTTGATCGTGAAGTCGCGGCGGCCGAGGTCCTCCTCCAGCGTCGCGCCCGGCTCGACCGCAGGCAGCGCTCCGGGGTGCGGGTAGCTCTCCGAGCGGGCGCTGGCGACGTCGACCTCGTGCCCGTCGAGGCGGACCTTGGCCGTGGCGAAGCGCTCGTGCGAGACGACGTCGGCCCCGAGGCGTTCGGCCAGCGCCGCGGCCTCGCCCTCGATTACGAGGTCGATGTCGGCGCGCCCGCGCCCCAGCAGCAGGTCGCGGACGGCGCCGCCGACGAGGTAGACGGGGTCGCCGCCGGCCTCGCGCACGGCGTCGAGCTCGGGGTGCATGTGTTGGAGCGCCTCGGCGATGCTCTCGCTGTGGTCCTTCGCCGCCGCCATCTGCGCCTACCATGATCGCGTGCCTGGGAGACGAGCAGCGGCGATCGCCGCTCTGGCGGTCGCCGTCGTGGCCTGTGCGGTCTTCGTCGCGAGCTGCGGCGGCTCGTCCGGCGGGGAACGACAGCCGCCGCGCAGCGGCACGGCGCCGGCCGCGGAAAAGGGCGCCGCAAAGGTCCGCAACGCGACGCCCCAGCCCGACTGGAAGCCCTACGCCGGCCCGGTGCCGATCCTCGAGTACCACGTGCTCGGCGCGGCCCCGGCAGGCGCCCCCTACCCCGAGCTGTACGTCACCCGGCCCGACTTCCACCGCCAGATGGACTGGCTCGACGAACACGGCTACGAAGCCGTGACGCTGGAAGCGGTCGAGGACGCCTGGTACCGCGGCGGCACGCTGCCGGCCAAGCCGGTCGTGATCTCCTTCGACGACGGCTACCGGCCGCAGTTCACCTACGCGCTGCCCGAGCTGCGCAAGCACGGCTGGCCCGGCGTCCTCAACCTCAAGGCCGAAGGGTCCGACCTCTACACGAGCAATGTCGAAGCGATGATCGACGCCGGCTGGGAGCTGGCCTCGCACACGATCAACCACTCCGACCTGACAACGCTCGGCGCAGCCGCGCTCGAAGAAGAAGTCGCCGGCTCACGCCAGATCCTGCGCCGCGAGTACCACGTGCCGGTGAAGAACTTCTGCTACCCCGCCGGGCAGTTCGACGCCACCGTGATCGCCGCCGTAAAAGCGGCCGGCTACACCGGCGCGACGACCGAGATCCCAGGCTACGCCGACCGCGGCTCTCCTTATGAGCTCAAACGGTTCGAGATTCTCGGCTCCGCCGGCGTCTCCGGGCTCGCGGCTGCCCTCGGGGGAGGGTGACCGGGGTGCCCTCCCCGGAGGCCGTCGCGCAGCAGATCGTCAATCGAGATTCGACAGGTGACTACGAAGCCTCCGGCTGAGGGCACCCCGGTCACCCTCGCCTCTACGCTTAGCGCATGGTCCTGAAGCGGGTCATTCCCTGTCTCGATGTCGATGCCGGGCGCGTCGTCAAGGGGACGAACTTCGTCGGCTTGCGCGACGCGGGCGACCCGGTTGCGCTGGCCGAGCGCTACGACGCCGAGGGTGCCGACGAGCTCGTCTTCCTCGACATCACCGCCTCGCACGAGAAGCGCGACACGATCGTCGAGCTGGCGCGGCGCACGGCCGACAACGTCTTCATCCCGTTCACGATCGGCGGTGGCATCCGCTCGGTCGAGGACGCGCAGGCGGTGCTCGACGCCGGCGCCGACAAGGTCTCCGTCAACTCCTCAGCCCTCGCCCGGCCGGAGCTGCTGACAGAGCTTGCCGACCACTTCGGCGCTCAGTGCGTCGTGATTGCGATCGACGCCAAACGTGAGGACGGCGGCTGGGGCGTCTACGTCAACGGCGGCCGAAAGCGCATCGAGGGCCGCGAGGCCGTCGCCTGGGCACGCGAGGCCGTCGAGCTGGGCGCCGGAGAGGTCCTGCTCACCAGCATGGACCGCGACGGTACCAACGACGGCTACGACATCGAGCTGACGAAAGCGGTTGCCGACGCCGTCTCCGTCCCGGTGATCGCCTCCGGTGGAGCAGGAGCTTTGGAGCACCTCAGCGAAGCGATCTCAGACGGCGGCGCCGACGCCGTCCTCTGCGCCTCGATCTTCCATTACGGCACGTACAGCATCCATCAAGCCAAGGAGCAAATGGCCGCCGCGGGCATCCCGGTGAGGCGCTGAGGCGACGTAGAGGTCAGGGTGCCCTCCAGCCGGAGGCTTCGTGGCCACCTATCGAATCTCGATGGACGATCTGCTGCGCGACGGCCTCCGGGGGAGGGCACCCTGACCTCTACCCCCGCAGCGCTTCGATGCCCTCGGCGACGGTGAAGCGGCGCTCGTAAAGAGCTCGCCCAACGATCACGCCCTCGACGTTGGAAGGCATCTCACGTGCAACGACGCGGAGATGGTCAAGCGTTCCGACACCACCAGAGGCAAGCACCTTGGCATCGGTTGCGTTGGCGATGAATTCAAGCTCTCCAAGCGCAACGCCTTCCAGTGTTCCATCGAACTGGATCGCCGTACAAAGGAATCGAACAACGCCTTTCTTCGTCAGTTTGGCAACGACGGCGATCGAGTCGTCACCACTGACCTCAAGCCATCCCTCGAGTGCGACCTTGCCATGCCGCGAATCGACCGAGACGACCACGCGGTCGCCGTGCTCGACCAGGGCTCGGTCCAGGAACTCGGGATCGCGCAGGGCAGCGGTGCCGATCACGACCCGCTCGGCGCCGGCGTCGAGCACGGCGGCGACCGACTCGGCGTCGCGCAGGCCGCCGCCGACCTGGATCGGGCACTCGACCGCGGCGGCGATTCGCTCGATCGCGTCGAGGTTGCGCGGCTCGCCCGCCTTGGCGCCGTCGAGGTCGACGACGTGCAGGAACTCGGCCCCTTCCCCGGCCCAGCGCCGCGCCGCGTCGACCGGGTCGGCGTCGTAGGCGGTCTCGCGTTCGTAGTCGCCCTGCGTCAGGCGCACGGCCTGGCCGCCGCGGACGTCGATCGCGGGATAGAGGATCACGAGCGCCTACGCCGGCACGGCGGCGCAGATCCCGGCGAAGTTGGAGAGCAGCCGCAGCCCGGCCGCGCTCGACTTCTCCGGGTGGAACTGGACGCCGAAGACGTTGTCGCGCGCCGCGACGGAGGCGAAGCGGGCGCCGTAGACGGCCGTGCCGACCAGCTCGTCGAACTGCGGCCGCGGCGCGAACGAGTGCACGTGGTAGAAGGGCGTCTCAGACTCGATCCCCTCAACCAGCGGCGACTCGCGCTCCCAGCGCACGGGGGACCAGCCGATGTGCGGGACCTTGAGGCCGGGCGCGTCGAGCGCTTCGACCGGACCCGAGAGCAGGCCCAGGCCCTCGGCCCCGCCGAGCTCGGTGGTCGAGTCGAAGAGCAGCTGCAGGCCGAGGCAGATGCCGAGGATCGGCACGCCGGCCTCGCGACGCTCGCCGATCAGCTCGTCGAGACCCAGCTCGCGCACGCCCGCCATCGCCTTCGGGAAGGCGCCGACGCCGGGCAGGATCAGTCCGTCGGCGGCGCGCACGGTCGCCGCGTCGCTGGCGATCGTCGCCGTCGCGCCGACGTGCTCAAGCGCCTTCTCGACCGAGCGCAGGTTGCCCATCCCGTAGTCGAGGATGCAGATACGGGCAGCGCTCATTCGCTCAACGTCCCCTTGGTCGAGGGCACGCCGCTCTCGTCGGGGTCGATCGAGACGGCGACCCGCAAGGCGCGGGCGAAGGCCTTGAAGCAGGCCTCGATCATGTGGTGCGCGTTGCTGCCGTAGCGGACCGAGACGTGCAGGGTCAGCTTGGCGCTGTTGGCGACGGCGCGGAAGAACTCCTCGGCGAGCTCGGTGTCGAAGCCGGCGATCGAGGCGACCGGCAGCTCGGCGTCGAAGACGCAGAAGGGCCGGCCGGAGATGTCGATCGCGCACTCGGCCAGAGACTCGTCCATCGGCACGACGGCCGAGCCGTAGCGGCGAATGCCGCCCCGGTCGCCGAGCGCCTCGTCGAGCGCCTGCCCGAGCACGATGCCGACGTCCTCGACCGTGTGGTGGGCGCCGGTCTCGAGGTCGCCGCTCGCCTCGACCCGCAGGCCGAGCCGGCCGTGACGGGCGAGCAGATCGAGCATGTGGTCGAGGAAGCCGACCCCCGTGGACGCGCTCGCCCCTCCCCCGTCGAGGTCGAGCGAGAGCTTGATCTGCGTCTCGGCGGTGCTGCGCTCTCTTGTCGAAGTGCGACTCATCTCAGGCGCCTTTTCCGGTCCTAATCATCGCCGACTCGCCGTGGACGGGGAATCCCTCCGCCCGGGCGATGCGGTCGACGTGCGGTGCCAGCTTCGACGCGGCCTCGGCCGTGACCTCCACGGTGGCGATCTTGCGGCGGAAGACGTGCGGCCCCAGCGGGCCAGAGAAGCGACCGGCGCCGCCGGTCGGCAGCACGTGGTTGGAGCCGGCGACGTAGTCGCCGAAGGCGGTGGCGCCGTAGGGGCCGACGAAGACGCAGCCGGCGGTCGTGACGCGGTCTGCCAACTGCGCCGCGCCCTCGTCGAGCAGCTGCAGGTGCTCGGGCGCAAAGGCGTTGGCCAGGTCGATCGCGTCGCCCGAGTCGGGAGCCTGGACGAGCGCCAGGGGCGCGTCCGCGACCCCCGGCCGCTCGGCCGCAGCCCGCTCGGCCGCCGCGCCGACCCCCTCCAGCACGGCCTCCTCGACGGCGAACGCGACGAGCGCGCCGCCACCGCCGTGCTCCGCCTGCGCGCAGAGGTCGAGCGCCGCCCACTCGGGGTCCGTGTCGCCTCCGGCGACGAGCATCAGCTCCGACGGCCCGGCCACCGAGTCGATCCCGACCTGCCCGTAGACGGCTCGCTTCGCCGCCGTCACCCAGGGGTTCCCGGGTCCGGCGATGACGTCGACCGCGCGCACGGTCTCGGTCCCGTAGGCGAGCGCGAAGATCGCCTGCGCGCCGCCGAGCGGGTGGATCTCGTCGACGTCGCAGAGCGCCGCGGCCGCGAGCACCAGCGGGTCGATGCAGCCGCCCGGGCCGGGCGGCGTCGCCAGCGCCAGCGAGCCGACCCCCGCCACCCGCGCCGGGATCGCGCACATCAGCACGCTCGACGGGTAGGCGGCCCCGCCGCCGGGCGCGTAGATTCCGGCCGCCGCGACCGGCACCTCCCGCAGTGCAACGCGTTGGCCGTCAGATAGCCCAACTTCGCGTTGCACCTTGTCGATCTGGGCCTCGGCGACGGCGCGGACGTTGGCGGCGGCCAGCTCCAGCGACTCGCGCAGGCCGGCGTCGATGCCGGCCAGAGCCTCGTCGGCCTCCGTCCGTTCGACCCGCAGCGAGTCGAGCGGCTGCTCGGTCGCGTCGAAGCGCTCGGTCAAGCGACGCAGCGCCGCGTCGCCTTCCTCGCGCACTTCGCGCTCGATCGGCGTTACGTCCACGTCGGGCGCCGACTCCGCCGTCCAGGCGCGAACGGCCCGCGCGGTCGCGGTGGCTCCCTCCCACTCGAATCGCCGCACCCTCACGGCGCCACCTTCTCCCGCAGCTTCGCGGTCAGCTCGTCCACCTCGGTCGCCCGCAGCTTGTGCGCGACGCGGTTGGCAACGAAGCGGGCGGTGCACTCGACGATCTCCTCGCGCACCTCGAGGTCGTTCTCCTCCAGCGTGCGGCCGGTGGCGACGAGGTCGACGATGCCGTCGGCGAGGCCGATCAGCGGCGCCAGCTCGACCGAGCCCT
>JBLMYD010000036.1:0-5665 GCA_050258095.1 Chloroflexota bacterium | reverse complement strand
CCGCGGCGCTGGCGATCTCGCCGGTCCCGGTCGCCGCCCACGTCGGCGCCGTCCGCGTCGGCAAGCTGGAGGGCGACTTCGTCGTCAACCCGCCCGAGGAGACGCTCGAGGAGCTCGAGCTGGACCTGATCGTCGCCGGCACCGACGAGGCGATCCTGATGGTCGAGGCCGGCGCCGACGGCGTCACCGAGGCCGAGATCCTCGACGCGCTCGACATCGCCCACTCGGAGATCAAGAAGCTCTGCGCGGCGATGGAGGAGCTGGCGGAGAAGGCCGGCAAGGAGAAGGTCGAGGTCGAGCCCCCCAGCATCGACGAGGGCCTGCTCGGCGAGATCCGCGACTCCCACGGCAAGGCCCTGGTCGACGCGATCGCCACCGAGGGCAAGCTCGAGCGCTACGAGGCGATCGAAAAGGTCAAGGAGGAGGTCGTCGCCAAGTACGCGCCGGAGAGCGACGACGCCGAGGCCGACGCCGCTCGCAAGGCCGAGGTCGGCGCCGCCTTCGACCAGATCGAGAAGGACACGATCCGCAAGGCGATCGCCGTCGACAAGAAGCGCCCCGACGGCCGCGCCCAGGACGAGATCCGCCCGATCGAGTGCGAGGTCGACATCTCCCCGCGCGTGCACGGCTCGGCGCTCTTCACCCGCGGCGAGACCCAGATCCTCTCCAACGTCGCTCTCGGCACGACGCGCATGGACATGCGCCTCGACACGCTCGGCCTGGCGACGACCAAGCGCTTCTGGCACCACTACAACTTCCCGCCCTTCTCGGTCGGCGAGGCCGGCTTCATGCGCGGCCCCAAGCGCCGTGACATCGGCCACGGGGCTCTCGCCGAGCGGGCGCTGGCGCCGTCGATCCCCGACGAAGAGGCATTCCCCTACGTGATCCGGGTCGTCTCCGAGACGCTCGAGTCCAACGGCTCCTCCTCGATGGGCTCGGTCTGCGCCTCCTCGATGGCGCTGCAGGCGGCGGGCGTGCCGGTCTCAGCCCCGGTCGCCGGCGTCGCGATGGGCCTGATCAAGGAGGGCGACGACTACATCGTCCTCACCGACATCGCCGGCGTCGAGGACCACCTCGGCGACATGGACTTCAAGGTCGCCGGCACCGCCGACGGGATCACCGCCCTGCAGATGGACATCAAGATCACCGGCGTCACCTTCGACATCCTGCGCGACGCGCTCGCCCAGGCCAACGAGGGGCGCCAGTTCATCCTCGGCAAGATGGCGGAGGCGATCGAGGGGCCGCGCGAGCAGCTCTCCGCGCACGCGCCGCGGATCGAAGCGATCAAGATCGACCCCGAGAAGATCGGCGCCGTGATCGGCAAGGGCGGCGAAACGATCCGCGCCCTCTGCGAGGAGTTCGAAGCCGAGATCGACGTCGAGGACGACGGCACGGTGCGCATCTACGCGCCGACCGGTGAACTGGTCGAAGCCTGCGTCGGCCGCATCCAGTCGATGACCAAGGAGGCCGAAATCGGCGACCGCTACGAAACCGCGAAGGTGGTCAAGACGACGACCTTCGGCGCCTTCGTCGAGCTGGTCAAGGGCACCGACGGCCTGCTGCACATCTCCAACGTGAAGCCGGGGGAGAGGGTCGACTCGGTCGACGACGTGCTCAGCGCCGGCGACGAAATCGACGTCACCGTGGTCGAGGTCGACCGCGAGCGCGGCCGCATCGGCCTGCGCCTCTCCGACGACCCCTCGATCGAGGGCAAGTCGGCCGAGGAACTGGTCGCGGTCGGCTCCGGCGACGGGCCGCGCCGCAACGGCGGCGACCGCGAGCGCCGCGGTCGCGAGCGTCGTCCCCGGCGCGACCGCGAGCGGCGGGGGTAGTGGGGCCTATCCCGGTGGGGGTCCCGCTTAACTTTTTCGAGGGGTGGGCTTGGGCTGGCGCCCGAGGATGCGCCCGCGAAAAAGTACAAGACGCTTCACCCCCACCGGGATAGGCCTCCCATGAGCCCAGCTGAAACAACCACGCTCGATTCGGGCGTAAAAGTGGTGACCGAGGAGGTGCCCTCGGTGCGATCCGTCGCGCTCGGCCTCTGGGTGCGGGCCGGCTCGCGCGACGAGACGCCGGCCCAGGCGGGCCTCTCGCACTTCCTCGAGCACCTGCTCTTCAAGGGCACCGAGCGCTGGTCGGCGATCGAGATCGCCGAACGCCTCGACGGCCTCGGCGCCGCCGTCAACGCCGCCACCGGCAA
Source organism: Chloroflexota bacterium (assembly GCA_050258095.1). Lineage (GTDB taxonomy): Bacteria > Actinomycetota > Thermoleophilia > Solirubrobacterales > 70-9 > VRUE01. The sequence goes on along the minus strand of JBLMYD010000036.1, from coordinate 3,465 downwards.
GGAGACGACGCACATCCACGCCCGCTTCCTCGACGAGCACACCGAGGAGGTCTTCGAGCTGCTGGCGGAAATGCTGCTCGCGCCGACCTACCCCGAAGTCGACTCCGAGCGCGAGGTCGTGCTCGAGGAGATCGCGATGTACGAGGACGAACCGCAGGATCGCGTCCACGACATCCTCGCCGAGGCGGTCTTCGGCGAGCACCCGCTCGGCCGCCGGGTCCTCGGCGAGGCGGCGGTGATCAGCTCGGTCCCGATCCCGGCGATCGAGTCCTACCGCAGCTCCCGCTACACCGGCGCCAACGTCGTCGTCGGCGCCGCCGGCAACCTCGACCACGCCCGGGTCGCGGCGCTGGCCGAGCGCCTCGTGGCGCCCGCGCGGGGCGAGGCCGCGGAGCTCCCCGACGAGCGACCGGACGAGCTGGCCCGGCTGCGCTTCTACGAGAAGGACACCGAGCAGTACCACATCTGCTTCGGCGCTCCCGGCATCGCCCGCGCCGACGAGCGCCGCTACGCGCTGGCGGTGCTCGACTCGATCTTCGGCGGCTCCAGCTCCTCCCGCCTCTTCGTCGAGGTGCGCGAGAAGCGCGGCCTCGCCTACGCGGTCGGCTCCTACAACGAGCAGTACCTGGATTCCGGCCTCGTCGCCGGCTACGTCGGCACGCGCGAGGACAACGTCGCCGAGGCCTGCGGGGTGATCGGGGCCGAGCTCGAGCGCCTGCGCAGCGCGCCGGTCAGCGCGGAGGAGCTGAGCCGCGCCAAGGAGAGCGTCAAGGGGCGCCTCGTCCTCTCCTCGGAGTCGACGGCGGCGCGCATGTCGCGGATCTCGCGGGCGACCCTCTTCGGCCTGCCGATCGACAGCCTCGACGAGATGCTGGCCAAGGTCGACGCGGTGACGATCGACGACCTGGCCGCGCTCGCCGACGAGCTCTACCGGCCCGAGCGCCTCTCGGCCGCCTGCGTCGGCCGCGACGAGGCCCGCTTCCGCGAGGCGATCGGCTCCGTGTCTGAGATGCTGGTGGCCGCGTGATCAGGGTTGGGGTAGCCGGAGCCGCCGGCCGCATGGGCCAGGCGGTGTGCGAGGCGGTCGAGGGCGCTGAGGACACCGAGCTCGCCGGGCGCGCGGACCCCGCCCTCGGCGTCGAGCTGACCGAGGTGCTCGCCGGCGTCGACGTCGTCGTCGACTTCACCACCCCCGACACCGCCCTCGCCAACGCGACGGCCTGCCTCGCGGCGGGCGTCCACGCCGTCGTCGGCACCACGGGCTTCGACCTCGACGCGCTGCGCGCCGCCGCCGAGGCCTCCGCGGCGAACTGCTTCGTCGCCCCGAACTTCGCGATCGGCGCGGTGCTGCTGATGCAGGTCTCGCAGGCGATCGCGCCCCACATGCCCGAGTGCGAGATCGTCGAGCTGCACCACGACCGCAAGCTCGACGCGCCCTCGGGGACGGCGAAGCGCACGGCGGAGCTGATCGAGGCCGCGGGCGGCAACGTGCACCGGCCGATCCACTCCGTGCGCCTGCCCGGCCTCGTCGCCCACCAGGAGGTCATCTTCGGCGGCGAGGGCCAGACGCTGAGCCTCCGCCACGACTCGATCGACCGCCGCTCCTTCATGCCGGGCGTGCTGCTGGCCGTGCGAAAAGTCGCCGATCTGCCGGACCGTTTCACGGTCGGGCTCGAGAAGCTGCTCTGATCGCGTCGCGATACGCTGACCTGATGAAGGAGATTCGCGGCGTGATCACGGCGATGGTCACTCCCTTCGACGAGGGAGGGAGCGTCGACGAGCAGGCCGGGCGCCGCCTGGCGGCATACCTGCTCGAGCACGGCTCGCACGGCCTGGTGATCTCGGGCACGACCGGCGAGGTGCCGACGATCACCGATCCCGAGGCCGCCGATCTGCTCAGGGCGGTGCGGGCGGAGATCGGCGACGAGGTCCTGCTCGTCTGCGGCACCGGCACCAACGACACCCGGCACTCCTGCGAGCTGACGAAGATGGCGGCCGAGGCGGGGGCCGACGCGGCGCTCGTCGTCACGCCCTACTACAACAAGCCCAACCCGGCCGGCATCCTCGCCCACTTCGAAGCGGTCGCCGCAGCGGTGCCGAGCCTGCCGATCGTCGCCTACAACATCCCCTCGCGGGTCGTGGTCAACATCCCGCCCTCGCTGCTCGCCGAGCTGGCGAAGATCGACAACGTCGTCGCCGTCAAGCAGGCCAACAACGACGAGCTGCAGCCGATCGAGGGCCTGGGCCTGCTCGCCGGCAACGACGACATCTTCCTCCGCACGCTGGAAGTGGGCGGCGACGGCGGCATCCTCGTCGCCTCGCACCTCGCCGGCCCCCAGATGCGCGAGATGTGGGACGCGGCGCAGGCCGGCGACCTCGATCGCGCGCGTGAGATCGACGCCGGCCTGCGCTCGCTCTACGAGTCCCTGGCGGTGACGACCAACCCGATCCCGGTCAAGGCGGCGCTGGCGATGGCCGGGTTGATCCCGACCGACACGCTGCGGCTGCCGCTCGTGCCCGCCGACGAGGAGCAGCGAGCGACGATCAGAGCCGGCCTGGAGAGCATCGGCCTGCAAGCGGTGAAGCCGTAGTGCCTGGAAACAAGCTTCGTGTCCTGCCGCTCGGCGGCCTGGGCGAGATCGGCAAGAACATGACCGTCGTCGAGTACGACGGCCGCATCGTCGTCGTCGACACCGGCCTGATGTTCCCGACGGCCGAGATGCTCGGCATCGACCTCGTCCTGCCCGACTTCTCCTACCTGCGCGAGCGGGTCGACGACATCGAGGCGATCGTCCTCACCCACGGGCACGAGGACCACGTCGGCGCGCTGCCCTACGTGCTGCGCGAAATCGGCTCCCCGCCGGTGATCTACGGCGGGCTGCTGACGATCGGCATGGTGCGCTCCAAGCTCGACGAGCACAAGCTGAGCGACGCGCCGCTGGAAGACCTGGCGGCGGGGGAGAGGGTCAAGGCGGGCCCGTTCGAGATCGAGACGGTCCACCTCTCGCACTCGATCCCCGACGCGCGCGGCGTGCTGCTGACGACGGAGATCGGCTCGGTGCTGATGACCGGCGACTACAAGTTCGACCAGACGCCGGTCGACGGGCGCCCGGCCGACGTCTCGCGCCTGGCCCGGCTCGGCGAAGAAGGGCTGACCGTCCTCTGCGGCGATTCGACCAACGCCGACCGGCCCGGCGTCGCCCCCTCGGAGTCGGCGGTCGGCCCGGCGCTGCTGGAGGAGTTCTCCCGCTGCAAGGGGCGGATCATCGTCACCTCGTTCGCCTCCAACATCCACCGCGTCCAGCAGGTGATCGACGCCGCCGCGCGGCTCGACCGCAAGGTGGCGCTGGTCGGGCGCTCGATGCGCAAGAACTTCAACATCGCCTCCAACCTGGGGATCGCCGAGGCGCCCTCGGGCCTCTTCATCCAGCCGCGGGAGATCGAGGACTTCCCCGACGAGAAGGT
>JBLMYD010000035.1:0-5078 GCA_050258095.1 Chloroflexota bacterium | reverse complement strand
ACAGTTCGCTGACTTCCAGCGGCAGCGGCCTACCCGCACCGGACTTGGTTTTGCCAGCGATCGCCGAGCTTTTGCATTCGACTGTGCCGGTGGTGGATAAGAGCGTCGCCTTGGTGCCTTCCTTGAGCGAAGCTGCCAGCGCCGTGTTGGCTTCATAGGTTTTCGTGCAGGAGACGGTGGTGCAGAGGAGGGATGCGGAGGCGGTGCCGGTCCCAAGCGCGAGGATCGCGACAGTCAGCGTGATCGTCGCCAGCCCGACTCGCATTCCCGTCCGGACCTTCCGTCTCTCTAAGCCCGGTTGCATTGCGCGAGGTTATATCAGATAAAAAAATATTATCGATCTGGCTTACCCTCGCCTCGCCCGGTGCCGCTCGAGCTCGGCCACCATCAGCTTGGTGTGCATTGCGGCGATCAGGTCCTGCAGGGGCTGGGCGCCGGCCTCGAGCATCTCGACGATGCGCTCGGGAGGGACCTCGCCGGCGAGGCGGTCGGTCACCATCTCGACCTCCTCGCGGACGAGCGCTTCCAGGGCGGTCTTGTAGCGCAGGGTGTCGTAGACGGTGAAGCCGATCTGCTCGTCGTAGCCGCCGGCGCGGAAGCGGCTGATCGCCTCGATGATCCGCACGTCGGAGGGCAGATAGCCGCGGCTGTTGGGGCTGAGGATCTCCAGCTCCTCGAGGCGGTCGAGGACGTCCTTGGGGACGCCGTAGCGCTCGCGCACCTCGGCGGCGCTGGTGCGGGTGCGCTCGCCGGCGAGGGCTCGGTCGAGGATGCTGTCCTCGATCTCGAGCAGGGCGCGAGCCCGCTCGGGGTCCTCGTCGAGCACCGACCTGATCGCCTTCAGCGGCATGAAGCGCTCCTCCTGCAGCTGCTTGATCAGCCTGATCCGGTCGACGAACTCGGGCGGGTAGTAGGCCATGTTGCGGCTCGTCTTCACCGGTTCGGGCAGCAGGCCCTCGCGCAGGTAGTGCTTGATCGTCGGCACGGGCACGCCCGAGGCCTCGGCCAGCTCGCCGATGCGCAACAGATCGCCGTTGCCGCTCATGCGCGAAAGGTGCTCGAAGCGTCGGCGCTGGGACCGGCGGCGGCGCCCGCCTCCTTCATCGCCGCGACCTCCTCGTCGGAGTAGCCGATCTCGCGCAGCACCTCGTCGGTGTGCTCGCCGAAGGCGGGCGCCGGGCGGGTCGGGTCGGCGGGCGTGCGACTCAGCTTCACCGGGGAGCCGAGCTGGCGGACCGCGCCCAGCTCGGGCTGCTCGACCTCGACGACCATCTCGCGGGCGCGCACCAGCTCGGACTCGAGCGCCTCGCCGAGGTCGAGGACCGGCTCGATGCAGCAGTCGTGCTCGTCGTTGAACGCCTTCCACTCGGCCCGCGTACGGGAGCGAAAGACCTCGGCAACCTTTTCCCAGGCTGAGGAGCCGGGCGCCTCGAACTGGGCCTCGATCAGGTCGGGGCGCTCGACCCCGTTGCAGAAGGCGGCCCAGAACTTCGGCTCGAGCGCGCCGCAGGTGACCCAGCCGTCGGCCGCCTCATAGGGCAGGTAGCAGAGCAGGCCGCCGGCGAGCTGCTGCTCGCCGCGCTGCGGCACCTCGCCGTCGCAGAAGTAGCGGCCGGCGACGAGCGCCAGCCAGGAGAGGGCGCCGTCGGCCATCGAGACGTCGACCATCTGCCCTTCGCCCGAGTGGCGGCGCTCGTGCAGGGCGGCGAGCACGCCGAAGGCGGCCATCAGGGCGCCGCCGCCGATGTCGGCGATCTGGCCGCCGGACTGGACGGGCGGTCCGCCCCTCGCCCCGGTCAGGCCGAGCACGCCGACCAGGCCGAGGTAGTTCATGTCGTGACCGGCGCGCTGCGTGTAGGGGCCATCCTGGCCGTAGCCGGTGATCGCGCAGTAGACGACGCCGGGGTTGGCGTCGCGCATCCGCTCGTAGCCGACGCCGAGCCGGTCGAGCACGCTCGGGCGGAAGCCGTCGAGGACGACGTCGTAGCGTTCGACCAGGCGCAGCAATGCCTCGCGTCCCTTCTCGCTCTTCAGGTCGAGGCGGATCGAGCGCTTGCCGCGGTTGAGCGCCAGGTAGAGCGCCGAGCGCGTGCCCAGCTCCTGCTGCTCGTCGCTCCCGTAGTAGGGCGGCGCCCAGCGGATGTAGTCGCCCATCCCCGTGTCCTCGACCTTGAGCACCTCGGCGCCGAGGTCGGCGAGCAGCAAAGAGCAGAACCCACCCGGCAGCAGGCGGGTGAGGTCGAGGACCTTGATGTCGTGGAGCGGAAGGGCGGGCATGCGGTCACCCCCTGGTCGAATTGAGTCGCGCGCCCTTCGGGCGACGCTCCAAGAGACGGTGCCCGCCTATGGCGGGAAGACATCGGATTGCATATCGCCGCTTCGCGACATTCCCGCAGGAGGGCACCGGCTCCCTGGGCTCCTCGCCGCTACGCCGCGGATCGCTCACGCTTCGGCACTCCCAGCAGCTCTCGAGCCTCGGCAACGCTGGCAACTTGCCTCCCCACGTCTTCGGCCATCTGGCGCGCCTTGCCGATCAGGTCGCCGTTGGAGCGCGCCATCTCGCCGTTCGGCAGGTAGAGGTTGTCCTCGACCCCGGCGCGGACGTTGCCGCCCAGCACCAGCGCCGAGCCGAGCAGCTTCCACTGGTCGCGCGAGATGCCGATCACCTGCCACTGGTTGGGACCCTCGGCGCCGCTCGGGATCTGCTCGGACATGAAGGCGACGTTGCGCGGAGTGGGCCGGATGCCGCCGTTGACTCCCATCACCAGCGAGATCTGCAGCGGCGGCTCGAGCAGCCCCATGTCGATCAGCGGGTCGAGGTTGGCGACGTGGCCGGCGTCGAAGCACTCGTGCTCGGGCTTGATCCCGAGGTCGCGCATCGCCGTCAGGAACTCGATGATCGTGTCGAAGCTGTTCTCGAAGACGGCCTTGAAGACGAAGTCCTTGCGTTTGGGCGAGTACTTCGCGTAGTTCATCGAGCTCATGTTGAGCGCGGCGACGTCGGGCCGCAGCGCCCGCAGGTACTCGATCCGCTTCTCGATCGGGATGCCGATCGCCCCGGTCGAGTAGTTGATCACCACGTCGCCGACCTCGGCGAGGATTGCCTCGGTGATCGCCTTGAAGTCCTCGATCTCGTAGGAGGGCGTGCCGTCCGGCTTGCGAGCGTGGATGTGGATCTGCGAGGCGCCCTCGTCGACCGCGCGCCGCGCCTCGGCCGCGTACTCCTCGGGCGTGTAGGGGATCGCCGGGCACTGGTCGCGGTTGGCGATCACGCCGCTGATCGAGCAGCTGATGATGACCGGATCGCCGAACTGACTCATTTCGCCCCCTCCTTCCGGTGCGCTTTATGCACCTCATGGGTCCAAAAGGCGCACCGGAACGTCATACCGGCATCACCCCGTGTCGCTTTTTGGGCTTCTCGACGTGCTTGTTGCGCGCCATGCGCAGCGCTTCGACGATCGTCGGCCGCGTCTCGCGCGGGTCGATGATGTCGTCGATCACCGCGTTGCCGGCGGCGATGTAGGGGTCGATCTGCTCGCGCACCGCGTTCAGCATCGCCTCGCGGGTCGCCTCGGGATCGTCGGCGGCCTCGATCATCGAGCGGCCGATGATGTTGACCGCGCCCTCGGCCCCCATCACCGAGATCTCGGCGCCGGGCCAGGCGACGATCAGGTCCGGCTCGTAGGCCTTGCCGCACATCACGTAGTAGCCGGCGCCGTAGGCCTTGCGGACGACGACGGTCACCTTCGGCACCGTCGCGCGGCTGACCGCGTAGAGCATCTTGGCGCCGTGGCGGATGATCCCCTCGTGCTCGACCTTCGAGCCGACCATGAAGCCGGGCACGTCCTGGAGAAAGACGAGCGGAATGTTGAAGGCGTCGCAGAGGTTGATGAAGCGCGCCGCCTTGTCGGCCGAGTCGTTGTCGAGGATGCCGGCCAGGTGCTTGGGCTGGTTGGCGACGATCCCCGCCGGCTGACCGCCGAAGCGGGCGAAGCAGGTGATCAGCGTGCGCGCGAACTTCGGCTTCAGGTCGAAGTACTCGCCGTCGTCGACGATCTCGCGGATCACGTCGTACATGTCGTAGGGCTGGCGCGAGGAGTCGGGGACGATCTCCATCAGCTTCTCCGAGGCGCGCTCGACCGGGTCGGAGACCTCACGCACGGGCGGCTTCTCCTCGCAGTTGGCCGGGAAGAACGAGAGGTATGACTTGACCGCGGCGATGCACTCCTCGTCGTCCTTCACCTCGAGGTCCCCCACGCCCGACTTGCGGCAGTGGACCTTGGCCCCGCCCAGCTCCTCCATCGAGATGTCCTCGCCGGTGACGGCCTTGGTCAGGTGCGGGCCGGCGAGCGCCATCGCGCCCTGGCCGGAGACCATCGGCACGAAGTCGGCGAGCGCCGGGATGTAGGCGGTGCCGGCGGCGCAGGGCCCCATCATCGCCGCGACCATCGGGATCACGCCCGACATCTCGACCTCCTCGCGGAAGAGGTGGCCGGAGCCGGCGAAGAGAGATCCGGCCGCCTCCTGGATGCGGGCGCCGGCCGAGTCGAGCAGCCAGATGAACGGCGTCCGCTTGGAGAGCGCCATCTCGCGCAGGCGGGTGACCTTGAGCTCGCCGGTCATCCCCATCGAGCCGGCCATCACCGTGAAGTCGTAGGCGGCGATGCAGCATGCGCGGCCGTCGACGTCGCCCCAGCCGGTGATGACGCCGTCGGCGGGCGCCTCCTTGCCGTCCATCGCCCGCTGCGAGAAGTGCGGCCCGCCGTGGATGCCGATCTCCACGAACGTTCCCGGGTCGACGAGCAGGTCGATCCGCTCGCGCGCGGTGAGCTTGCCGCGCTCGTGCTGCAGCGCGATCTTCTCCTCGCCGCCTCCGAGCTTCGCCTTCTCACGACGCTTGTGGAGGTCCTCCACCAGCGGCCGCATGCCGGTCTGCTCGCCGGCCTCGACCTTGTCGGGCGCCTCGGGAGCCTCCGCCTCCTTGGCGGCGTCGGCGACCTTCTTCGCCTCGGCTGCGGCCCTGGTCTCCTCAGTCGTCATCGCCGCCTCCAGTCGGGCAATGAGGGGGGCGTGGAGCG
>JBLMYD010000034.1:0-16327 GCA_050258095.1 Chloroflexota bacterium | reverse complement strand
CCTTATGGACCTCACGGGTCCATAAGGCGCACCGGAAGGGATCAGCGTGTCGCTTTGAGCATGTGGGCGATGCGGCCGACCACCGCGTCCGGTTCGTCCACGATCTGCCTCCAGGTGATGCGGGCGGTGCGGTAGCCGGCCGCGGTGAGGATCTGGTCGCGCTTGCGATCGCGCTGGAAAGCCGCTCGGGTGTTGTGTGTTTCTTCGCCGTCGGTCTCAACGATCAGACGCTGTTTGTCCCAGAGCAGGTCGACCTCGATGCGGTGACCGTCGACGGACAGCTTCACGTTGGTGCGGGGAACCGGCAGCCCTTCCTCGATCAGGCGTGGCAGCAGGCGTGCCTCGAGCCGACTCCGCACGACCGGCCGTCGTTCTCGCGTCTCTCTCCAGGGAGCCAAGATCGTCCGCAACCGTGGCGCTCCGCGTCGCCGTCCCAGGCTGAGGATGCGGTCGATCTCTTCGACGTCGAGTTCCCGGAGGATCGCCGCCTGCTCGACCAGGCGTCGCATCGAGCCCCATCCAGTGCTCCCGGCCATGTCCACGAGGGTCCGGGAAACCGTGGTACACGGAATTCCGTCCCGGATCTCGATCTCGTCCCGGGCCGGCAGGCGAACCCGGTGCCAGCGGATGCCGTCGATCTTTCGTCCCGACCAATCCGGCGGAATGACGTGCATCACGGGCAGTCGCTTGTCCCAGAGGCCGAGCAGCTCGGCGGCGCTTCCGTGCGAGAGGACGGTTCCCCGCTCGCAGGCAAGTGCGGCAGCGAACATGTGTCCCTTCCTTCCAATCGCGCGGTGTCCCACGGCGAAGGTGCCGTGGAAAAGCGGTTGGAGGTATCCGGATGCGGTGCGCGCGGTTATTGCGTCATCGCTGAGTCCGAGCGCGCGCAGCTGGCTCCTGGAGACCACACCATGTTGCCGAGCCGCCAATGCGGCAATCGCATGACCTGGGCTTCCGGTGCGCCGTATGTGGACCATGCCCACATAAGGCGCACCGGAGCAAAGTTCTCCCCCTCAAGGGGGACGTCAGTTCGGCGGAGTGCCCGCTCAGGACCCCCCTTCCAGCGATCGCTCGACGATCGGGGTCTGCAGGACGCCTCTCCCCTCGAAGTACTCCCACTCCTGCTCGCCCAGCTCGGTCGCGGGCGGGTCGGCGTAGATCCACTCGCGCATGATCCGGTGCCAGTTGCGCTTGGCGCGCAGCTGTCCGAGCACGGCGACGACGCCGATTTCCATCCGCCGTCCCATCAGCTCGTCGGCCGGCAGCGACTCGCGCCGCATCAGGTCGTAGTACTCCGAGCGGGGGTCGTTCGTCGACTCGATGATCTTCATCACCCGTTTGGCGCTGATCTCGATCTCGCGGTCCTCGATGTACCAGCCGCCGACCGCCATTGTGTGCTCCAGCAGCCGCTCGGCGTCCAGCTTCGAGGGGTTCTTGACGAAGCCGAGGTCGTGCAGCGCCTTGCGCAGCAGCTCGGGGTCTTCGTGGAAGGCCGCGTCGAGGGCGCGCTGCTCGAGCACGATCTGCTCGTGGTCGAGCTTCTTCGTCATCCCGAAGTCGAGGAAGGCGACGCGGCCGTCGGCCATCAGGAAGTAGTTGCCGGGGTGGGGGTCGGCGTTGAAGTGCTGCAGGTGGTAGATCGAGCCGAAGCTGCCGCGGAAGACGATCTCGCCGAAGCGACTGCGCTCGTCCTGCGGCAGCTCCTTGACCTGCTCGAAGCCCAGCCCCTCGACCAGCTCGGTGACCAGCACCCGGCGCCGCGAGAGGCGCGTCACCACTTCCGGCACGTAGATGAAGGGGTGGTCGCGGTAGGCGCGGGCGAAGCTGCGCTGGTTCTGCGCCTCGTACTCGTAGTCGAGCTCCTCCATCACCCGCTCGCGCAGCTCCTTGGCGATCTCGCTCGCGTCGAGGCCCGGCGCCAGCGCCCGCGCCAGGCGCACGATCGTGCCCGCGTTGCGCAGGTCGGCGTCGAGCGCCTCGGCGATCCCCGGGTACTGGATCTTCACCGCGACGGTGCGCCCGTCGAGCAGCTCGGCCCGGTGCACCTGGCCGATCGAGGCGGCGGCGAACGCCTCGTGCTCGAGCTCGGCGAAGAGCTCGGACAGAGGCTCGCCGTCGTACTCCTCGACGAGCACCCGCTCGACCTTCTCCCAGGGCATCGCCGGCGCGTCGGTGCGCAGCTTCGCCAGCTGCTCCTGGTAGATCTCGCGGTACTCGTCGGGGATGAACTCGGTGTCGATGAAGGAGGCGAACTGGCCAAGCTTCATCGCCGCGCCCTTCATCTGGCCGAGCGCGCCGACCATCTTCATCGCGGTCTCGATGTGACGCTGCTCCAGCCGCTCCCTGCCCTCCTCCTCGGAGCGGGCGACGTTGGTCGCCTTGGTGCCCGCGTAACGGGCGCCCTGCATGCCGACGATCGAGCCCAGCTTCGCCGACCGCCGCAGCCGCCCCTTGGGGATCTTCTCGTCGCTCACCCCCCAAGGTTCCCAAAACCCCCCGCCGGTGCTTGTTTCGTGCGTTTCTCTATCCTCTTTCGTCCGCATGGCCCAGACCCGCGAAAAGCTCAAGGCCGCGCCGCGCAGCGAGTTCGGCTCGCGCAAAGCGCGGCGCCTGCGCCACGACGGCCTCGTGCCCGGCGTCGTCTACAGCGGCGGCTCCGAGGCGCGTCCCTTCCAGGTGGCCGAACGCGACGTGCGCGGCGTGCTGGCCGAAGGCGTCGCCCTCTTCGACCTCGAGATCGAGGGCAGCAAAGCCGTCCCCGTCGTCGTCAAGGAGCAGCAGCACCACCCGGTGCGGGGCAACCTGCAGCACATCGACCTGCAGGAGGTGCGCCTCGACGAGAAGATCCAGTCGCAGGTCGCGGTCGAGCTGGAGGGCGCCGACTCGGCGCCCGGCGTCAAGGGCGGCGGCGTGCTCGAGCACGTCACCCGCGAGGTCACCGTCGAAGCGCTGCCGGCCGAGATCCCCGACCGCCTCGTCGCCGACGTCTCGGCGATGGAGGTCAACGACACCCTGCAGCTCTCGGCGGTGGTCGTGCCCGAGGGCGTCACGCTCGTCGCCGAGGAACCCGACGAGGTGACGATCGCCACCCTCTCGCCGCCGCGCGTCGAAGAGGTCCCCGAGCCCACCGTCGAGGAGGAGGCCGAGCTGGTCGGCGAGGAGGGCGAGGCGCCTGCCGAGGAGGCCGGCGAGGGCGAGGCCGAGGGCGAGTCGGGCGACTCCGGCGGGGAGTAACCGCTGTCCCTCTTCCGCCGCCGGGCCGATCGCGGCAGGGGAGAGGCGGACGGCGACCGCATCCTGATCGTCGGCCTCGGCAACCCGGGCGAGCGCTACGCGGCGACGCGCCACAACGTCGGCTTCGAGGTCGCCGCCGAGCTCTCGCGGCGCTGGGACCTGCCACGGGCCAAGTCGAAGTTCGCCGGGCGGATCGCCGAAGGGCGCGCCGGCCCCGGCGGACCGCGCGTCGCGATCCTGTTGCCGCAGACGCAGATGAACGCCTCGGGGGACTCGGCCGGTCCGGCGCGTGGCTCGCTGCGCGTGCCGCTCGAGCGGGTCGTCGCTCTCCACGACGAGATCGACCTGCCCTTCGGCGAGGTCCGCAGCCGCCTCGGCGGCGGCCTCGCCGGCCACAACGGCCTGAAGAGCCTCAAGCGGGGCTTCGGCGACGCCGAGTTCTGGCGCGTGCGGGTGGGGGTCGGCCGCCCCGACTCGACCGACCCCGACGTCGTCGCCTCCTACGTGCTCTCGCGCTTCCGCGAGCCGCGCGCCGAGGTCGAGGCGCTCGTCTCCCGCGCCGCCGACGAGGCCGAAGGCCTGGTCGAGCGAATAGCGTCCCCGGCCGAGTGAGCGCCGAGCGCACGACATACGAGGTCGACGAGCGCGGCGTCGCCGTGTTGCGCCTTGCCCGTCCCGAGGCCCGCAACGCGATCGATACGCAGATGCTGGTCGAGCTGATCGAGCGCCTCGCGGTCGCCCGCGCCGACGACGCGGTGCGCGTGCTGGCGATCGGCTCCTCCGACCACATGGGCCTCTCCGCCGGCGCCGACGTCAAGGAGCAGCTCGACGAGGAGGGCAAGGTGCGCCGCATGCAGCTCTTCGCCGACCTCTACGACGGCGTCGTCGGTTTCCCCAAGCCGACCGTCGCCTGTTGCCACGGCGACGTCGTCGGCGGCGGCGCCGAGATCGCGATCGCCTGCGACATGCGCGTCGCCGGCGCCAACCTGCGCCTGCGCTTCCCGGGGGCCGCGCTCGACGTCCCGGTCGGCCCGGCGCGCCTGGTCACGCTCTGCGGCCTGGCGACGGCCAAGTACCTGCTGCTCTCCTCGCGCACGGTGGGCGCCGACGAGGCGCTCCGCCTCGGGCTCGTCAATCGGGTCGCCCCGGCCGCGGCGGCCGAGGAAGCGACGATCGAGCTGGCCGCCGAGGTGGCCTCGCACCCGCCCGCGGCCGTCGCCAACCTGAAGCGCATGCTGCATGGATGGGACGACGTCGAGGGCCGCTCTGCGCGCGAGGGCGAGGGCCAGGTCGAGTGGCAGCGCAGCGGCCCCGGGCTCCCCTACCGCTCTTGAGAGGGTGCAACGCGTTGGGTGCCTATTTCGCCCCCAAAACGTTGCACCCGGCTACGCGATGCTCGCCGCAGCCTCGCCGACGCCCATCGCCAGGGCCATGATCGAGATCTGGGGGTTGACGCCAGGGCAGCTGGGCAGGATCGAGCCGTCGGCGATCCGGACGCCCTCGACGCCGCGCAGGCGGCCCTCCGGATCGACCGGGTGGCGGGCCGGATCGGCGCCCGCGGCCGCCGTGCCGCTCGGGTGGAAGGCGGCGAGGCGCAGGCGGCGAACGTCGAGCCGCTCGACGGCGGCGTCGATCTCCGCCGGCGAGCGCACCGCCGGGGCGCCGCCGCCGAGCTCGACGTCCCTGGCGCCGGCAGCGAGCATCACCCGCGCCATCGCCCCGACCGCGGTGGCGAGGCGGTGCTCGTCCTCGCCCGCGAGTCGGTAGAGGACGAAGGGAGAGCGCGCCCCGATCACGCGTCCCGAAGGGGCGTCGGCGATCATCGCCCCGAGCAGCGCCGTGTTGGGGGCGCGGTCGAGCCGTGCCTGCAGGTGCGTACCGTAGCCGGGGGCTGTGATCGCGCCCATGCCGGGCGGGTTGGAGGTTGCCTCGAGCAGGATCCCCTCGCGCTCGTGCAGCTCCTCGATGCCGACGCTCTGCATCACCCCGCGCCAGGGGATCACCTCCTCCTCGAAGTTCGCCGTCACCCCCGTCGCCGGGTGGATCGAGAGGTTGCGACCGAGGCGCGGATGGCCGCCGAGGCCGCTGCGGCGCAGCAGCGGCGGCGTCGCGATCGCGCCCGCGGCGACGACTACTAGCGGAGCGGAGATCCGCACCGTGCCGTCGCCCGCCCGCCGCGCCTCGACGCCGACGGCCCGGCCGTCCTCGACCAGGACGCGCCGCGCGCGCAGGCCGGAGACGATCCGCGCGCCCGCCTCGCAGGCCTGGGGGAGCGCGTTCAGGTGGACGCCGCCCTTGGCGTTGTTGGGGCAGCCGATCGCGCACTGGCAGGCGCCGCGGCAGCCGGGCGCGTTGCGGCGCAGCGGCGCCGCCTGCCAGCCGAGCGCGGCGGCGCCGGCCAGCGAGAGCTCGCCGTTCCGTCCCAGCACCTCCATCGGCGCCGGCGCGACCGCGAGCGTCGCTTCGACGTCGGCGACGCGGGCGCCGAGCAGCTCCGGGTTTGCGAGGGCGAGGCCGTGCTTCTCGTGCCAGGCGTCGGCGACCCCGGCCGGCGGCCGGTAGCAGGTGCCCGAGTTGATCACGGTCGTGCCGCCGACGGCCCGCCCCAACGGCAGGGCAATGGGCGGGTTGCCGAGCGCCATCGTCGTGCCGCCGTCGCGATAGATCCCGGCGAAGCGGTCGAGCGGGTGCGACGCGCGCAGGCGCTCCACGGTCCAGCGCTCGCCCTCCTCGACGATCACGGTCTCCAGTCCGGCTCGCGCCAGGGCCCGGGCGGCGAACGCTCCGCCGGCGCCGGAGCCGATCACGATCGCGTCGCAGGCGGCGATCTCGGGCCACTCGACGGCGGGCACGACATCCAGCTCCTGGTCGGGACGCGACGGCTCGTGGCGCGACCCCACGGTCGCGATCTCCTCCGCGAAGGCATCGGCGCCGTGGGCGAGCATCACGATCGCCTTCACCGTGTCGAGCGCCGGCGAGCCGCCCAGCCTGACGACCTCGCCGAGCAGCGCTTCGCGGCGCTCAACCGGCAGGGCGCGGAAGCGCCGACCGCTGCGCGCAACCGAGAAGGCCTCGAGGCCGGTCAGCATCGCCGCCAGGCCGATCTGCGAGGAGGTCGGCATGCGCGCGATCATCCGCCGGGCGACGCCCGCGATCCGCTCGGGATCCGGCCCTCCGGCCTCCGGCGGCAGGATCGCCGCCGCCACATCTCCAAGCGCGGACATTCCGGAGAGATACCAGGAACGGGGCTAGCCGGCCCAGCTCGTCATGTCGAGCGAGGTCCCGCCCGCGAATCGCTCGGGGTCGGACAGCACCTCGTCGGCGACGTCGCGGCAGCGGGCCACCCGAAGCTCTCCGGCGGCCGCGTCGGCGACCCGGTCGAGCAGCGCCCCGAGCTGCTCCTCGCCGAGCCACTCGAGCATGAAGGGGTGGAGGACGATCGCCACGTAGCCGCCGTCTCCGGCCAGGCGATCGATCTCTGCTCGCAGCCAGGCGACGAAGGTCGCCGGCTCGACCGGGTCGGGCGAGCCGGTCATCTGTTCGCGGGCGGCGGCGAGCGGCGGCAAGACGCAGCTCGCGTCGAGGTGGCGCCACTGGAAGGGCAGCAGCGCAACGCCGTCTTCGACCCCGGCGCCCGTCCCGGCCGGCGAGCAGTAGCGCAGGCCGGCCTCGCGCAGGACTTCGACGCCTCCTTCGCCGAGACGGCCGCCGGGCGGGCGCAAACCGGCGATCCCGATCCCGATCCGCTCGAAGGCTGCGACGCCCCGCGCCAGGTTCTCCGCCTGGCCGGCGGCGCTCAGCCCGTTCCACTGCTCGTGACGCCAGGCGTGGTAGGCGACCTCGTGGCCCCGATCCGCGACCTCGCGCAGCAGGTCCGGGTAGAGCTCGGCGTTGAGTCCCTCGACGAAGAAGGTCGCCGCGATCCCCCGCTCGTCCAGTCGGTCGAGCAGCGCCGGCACCACCTCGGTCGCCGTGCGGTGCCCGCCCAGCGTCGCGCCGGCGGGTATCGCCCCCATCTCGAGCTCCGCCGCCTCCCCAAGGTTGTCGAACGTCAGCGCCAGTACCCCGCCGACGGGACGATTTCCGTCGCTATGCGTCTGTTTTAGGCCCATCGGCGGTTAGTTGCGGGCTCCAGCGCTCGGGCTCGAGCGCGGCCTGCTCGCGTGCCCACTCGAAGTGGTGTTTCGCCGAGGCGAGCAGGATCGGGAAGTTGAGCAGGCCGAAGGCGGCGTAGCGGCGCAGGCCGGGCCGGTTGGCCGCCGGCAGGCTGAGCGCGCTGGTGAGGAGCCAGAACCAGAGCACGGCGTTGTAGGCGGGGATCTGGTCCTCGCTCAGTCCCTCGGCTTCGTCGAGCATCGGCAGTCCGCCGTGCAGCGACCAGGGCCAGGCCTTGAAGTGGACGGCGACGCCGGCGACGCCGATCCCGGCGCTGAAGGCGGAGAGCCGCCGCGCCCACCTGCCCCTGCGCAGCGCGGCGCCGAGCATCAGCGGGAAGTAGGCGCTCCACATCGCGACGGCGCGGCGCCGCCCGAGGTAGGGCTCGAAGACGAGCCCGACGCCGGCCTGCGTCTCGAAGGCGTTGTGGGCGAGCAGGCCCAGCGCCGAGCCGGCGGCGAGCAGCTTTCTCATGGCCGCGCCCCGATCCAGTTCGCCACCGTGCCGATCCCGTCGATCTCCAGCTCGATTGTCTGCCCGGGCCGCACCCAGCGGTCGAGCTCCAGCCCGCAGCAGCCGGGCATCGTCCCGGTCGAGATCAGGTCGCCGGGCTCGAGCCGCTCGCCGGCCGCGGCGTGGGCGAGCATCGCGCCGACGTCGTGAGCCGGGCTCGCGGTCCCGCCCTCGCACCAGAGCTCGCCGTCGACCCGCACCCGCCCGGTCGCTGCGGTCCAGTCGGGCAGCGCGTCGGCGCTGAGCACGTCGGGGCCGAGTGAGTTGGCGAAGGTCTTGCACTTGACCGCCGGGCCGAAGACGCCGTGGCGCGCCTCCTCGGCCTGCACGTCGCGGGCGCTCCAGTCGTTGAGCACGAGCCAGCCGCCGATCGCCTCGCGCGCCTCCTCCGGCGTCGGGTCGGCGAGCGGCCTGGCGAGGACGAAGGCCAGCTCCAGCTCGAAGTCGAGATAGTCGGTGTGCGAGGGCCAGGGCATCTCCTCGCCGTCGGCCAGCATCGCCGCATGGTTGCCGAGGTAGAAGGCGGGGACCTCGTAGAAGCGCCGGTTGGGCTTGAAGGGCGGGAAGGTGCGGCGCGTCACCCGCTCGTACGCGGCGGCGGCGCGGCGCACCGGCGCCGGGAAGAAGCGCCTGACCAGCATCCGCGCCGAGCCCTCGTAGTGCGAGGGCCAGAGGCTGAAGGCGCGCATCGAGCGCGGCGCGAAGGGCAGGCCCGCGGTCGCCGGATCGACAGCCGCGCCCGCGTCGTCCGCCGCCTCCCCGATTCGCGCCGCGACCCTGCCCGGCGCCTCCGGGTCGGCGAGCACGGCAAGGAGGTCCTCCTCGCCCGGCAGCGCCACCCAGCGCCCGCGCGCCGGGTCCTCGACGATGACTCCCACGGGTGTGCTTCGCAGCTTCAGACCGGCTGCGATTATGGCGGGTCCCGCCCGATGAGCCTTAGACCCCTGATCGAGATAGCCGCCGAGAACGAGCGCGTGCACGCGCTCACCGGCGAGGTGCGCGCGGCCGTCGAGGGCGGCGCCAGGGTCGAGGTCGCCGCTTCGGCGATGCTGCGCCCGCTGCTGCTGGCGGCGATGCTCGAGGACGACCGCGGCCTCGCCGGCCGCCCGGCGCTCCTGGTCGCTGCCGACGACCGCTCCGCCCGCGACCTCGCCGCCGATCTGCGCGCCTATCTGGCGCCGCGCCGCGTTCGCCTCTATCCCTCGCGCGGCACCGGCTTCGCCTCGCACATCTCGCCGCCGCCGCACCTGACGGGCCTGCGAATCGACGCGCTCGACGCCCTGGGCAGGGAGGAGGACGCGATCGTCGTCGCCGGCGCCACGGCGCTGGCTGAGGCCGTGCCGGACGCGTCCCTGCGACCCGCCGGCTTCACGATCGCGACCGGCGAGGAGATCCTCCTCGACCTCGTCGCCGACGACCTCGCCGCCGCCGGCTACGAGCGCGTCGAGCAGGTCAGCGAGCGCGCCCAGTTCGCCGTCCGCGGCGGCATCCTCGACGTCTTCGGCGCCACCGAGGAGCGCGCCGCCCGGATCGAGCTCTTCGGCGACGAGGTCGAGTCGATGCGCTGGTTCTCGACCTTCACCCAGCGCTCGCTGGGCGACGCCGAGCGGGTCGAGCTGGCGCCGGCTGCGGAACTCGCCGCCGAGCACCGCGAGGACCCGCCGCTCGACCGCTTCGGCCCGCCGCTCGACCTCGTCCCCGACGCCGCCGCCGTCGTCCTCGCCGCCGCCGAGGAGATCGAGCCCGCCCTGCGCGACCACTGGGACGACGCGACGACGGCGATGCACGACGCCGAGGCGCGCCACGTCTACGTCGACGTCGCCGCCCCCCTCGCCGAGCGCGCCGCGCTCGCCTTCGTCGCCCCCGGCGCCGCCGACCCGGAGCCGACGGGCCTAAAACCGACGCATAGCGACGGAAATCGGCCCGTCGGCGGCGAAGATGCCTTCCGCGCCGCCCGCGCCGAGTCGCCCGCGCGCAGCGTCAAGGAGGCCGAGGCCGAGCTGGAGAAGCAGGTGCGCTCCGGCTACCGCACGGTCGTCGCCTTCGACGACCGCGGCGAGGCCGAGCGCGCCCGCTACGGCCTCGACCGCCTCGACGCGGCCCTGCTCGACGGCGGTCGCCTCTCGCCCGACCCCGCCCTCACCTTCGCCGAGGCGCGCCTGCGCGAGGGCTTCGTCAGCCCCGAGCTGCGCCTCGCCGTCTACCCCTTCCGCCGCCTCGTCCACCGGCGCCGGGGCGCGGAAGCTCGCGCGCCCGGCGCCGCCCGCGGCCGGCTCGCCTTCAGCGACCTGCGCGTCGGCGACCACGTCGTCCACGAGGACCACGGCGTCGCCCGCTTCGCCGGCTTCGAGACGCGCGAGGTCGGCGGCATCACCCGTGACTACCTCTACCTCGAATACAAGGGCGAGGACCGCGTCTACGTCCCGGTCGACCAGCTCGCCAAGCTGAGCCGCTACGTCGGCGCCGGCGGCTCGCCGACCCTCTCGGCGCTCGGCGGCAAGCGCTGGCAGAACATGAAGGCCCGGGCGCGCCGCGCCGCGGGCGCCCTCGCGGGCGAGCTGCTCAACCTCTACGCCGAGCGGCGCACCCGCAAGGGGCACGCCTTCGCCGCCGACGGCGAGTGGCAGATGACGATGGAGGCGGCCTTTCCCTACCGCGAGACCGCCGACCAGGTGGAGGCGATCGAGGCGGTCAAGGGCGACATGGAGGCCGAGCAGCCGATGGACCGCCTCGTCTGCGGCGACGTTGGCTTCGGCAAGACCGAGGTCGCCCTGCGCGCCGCGGTCAAGGCCGCCGCCGACGGCAAGCAGGTGATGATGCTGGTGCCGACGACGATCCTCGCCCAGCAGCACCTCGGCACCTTCCGCGAGCGCCTCGCTGACCTGCCCTTCGTCGTCGAGGGCGTCTCGCGCCTGCGCAAGCCGGCCGAGGTGAAGGCGGTCCTCGCCGACTTCGAGGCCGGCAAGGTCGACGTCCTGATCGGCACCCACCGCCTGCTCTCGCGCGACGTGCGCGCCAGGGACCTCGGCCTCGTCGTCGTCGACGAGGAGCAGCGCTTCGGCGTCAAGCAGAAGGAGCTGCTGCGCCAGCTCAAGCTCAAGGTCGACGTGCTGGCGCTCTCGGCGACGCCGATCCCGCGCACCCTGCAGATGAGCCTCGCCGGCCTGCGCGACATCTCGACGATCGAGACGCCGCCCGAGGGCCGCCGCCCGGTCCGCACCTACGTCGGCCCCTACGACGAGGACCTCGTCGCCAAGGCGATCCACCGCGAGCTCGAGCGCGGCGGCCAGGCCTTCTTCCTGCACAACCGGATCGACTCGCTGCCGGAGACGGTCGAGCGCCTGCGCGGCCTCGTGCCGCAGGCCCGCTTCGCCGAAGCGCACGGCCAGATGGACGAGAAGCGGCTCGAGGAGACGATGCTCGGCTTCCTCCGCGGCGAAGCCGACTGCCTGGTGACGACGACGATCATCGAGTCCGGCCTCGACATCCCCAGCGCCAACACGCTGATCGCCGAGCGCGCCGACCAGCTCGGCCTCGCCCAGGCCTACCAGATCCGCGGCCGCGTCGGCCGCTCTCGCGAGCGCGCCTTCGCCTACCTGCTCTACCCCTCGGCCGAGGCGCTGAGCGAGGAGGCGGCGGCGCGGCTCTCGACCCTCGCCGACCACACCGAGCTCGGCTCGGGCTTCAAGATCGCGATGCGCGACCTCGACATCCGCGGCGCCGGCGACCTGCTCGGCGAGGAGCAGTCGGGCCACGTCGCCGCGGTCGGCTTCGAGCTCTACTGCCAGATGATCGACGAGGCGGTCGGCGCGGTCGGCGCGGCGGCCGGCGAAGGGGAGGAGGAGGCGCCCGAGCCGGTCCGCCTCGACGTCTCGGTCGACGCCTACCTGCCGGCGGCCTACATCCCCTTCGAGGCGGCGAAGATCGACGTCCACCGGCGCATCGCCGCCGCCCGCGAGCCGGGCGAGCTGCGCGCGATCGGCGACGAGCTGGCCGACCGCTTCGGTCCGCCGCCGGCTCCGGTCGAGAACCTCCTGCGGCTGCAGCGGGCACGGATCGAGCTCGGCCTCGCCGGCGCCGAGAGCGTCGAGCTCCGCGGCGGGCGCCTCAGCGTCACCGGAGTCGAGCTCGACTCCGAGGGGGCGGGCGTCCTGGCCGAGCGGGTCGAGGGCGCCGTCTACGAATGGCGGGAGAAAACCGCCGCCGTGCGGGTGCCCGACGAGCCGGAGGCGCGCCTCGCCGCCGTCCTGGCGATGGCCGCGGCGATCCGCGACGCGCGCGCCGCGGGCGACGGCCACGGCGTTGCCGCCAGCGTTTGAATTATGCTGCCGGGTCGGTGGCTGCGACTCAGGGGCAGAGAGGGAAGTCGGTCGAGGTGAGGCGCCTCGCCCTGCTCGGCTTCGCCGCGCTGCTCGTGCTCCTCTTCGTCATCTTCGCCGTGGCCCAGGGAATCGGCCATCCGAGCGTGCCGTCGGGCGACGTCGCGGTCGTCGAAGACGTGCCGGACGGCACCGTCAGCAAGGGCGAACTCGAACACGCGATCGAAATCGCGGCCGCCCAGGGCCAGATCAAACCGGTCCCCAAACCGGGCGACGAAAAATACGACGAACTGAAGGAAGCCGCGCTCGGCGAACTCTTCGACACGATCTGGATCCAGGGCCAGGCGGCGGAAATGGGCTTTACGGTCACGTCGAAGGAAGTCGAACAGGAACTGGACAAGCTGAAGAAACAGGCCTTCAAAACGGAGAAGCAGTACGAAGAATTCCTCGAAGAAAGCCACTACACGGAGAAGGACGTCGACCGGCGGGTGAAGGTCCGGGTCCTCAGCAAAAAGATCCAGGAACAGCTCAAAGAAGAAGCGCCCGTGCCGAGCAAGCGGGAAATCGAGAACTACTACGAAGCGGCCAAGGCCACTCAGTTCACGACGCCGGAAAGCCGCGACATCCGCATCGTCGTCAACAAAGACAAGGGCAAGGTGGAAGAAGCCAAGGCCCAGCTCGAGAAGGACCACTCGGCGAAAAGCTGGGAAAAGGTGGCGAAGAAGTTCTCGACCGACCCGGCCACCAAGGGCAAAGGCGGCCTGCAGTCCGGCGTCTCCGAAGCGCAGCTGCCGGAACCGCTGAGCGCGGCCGTGTTCGAAACCAAGCAGGGCGACCTCGGCGGTCCGCTGAAGGAATCGCGTGGCTGGGTCGTCTTCGAAGTGTCGACGATCACCCCCGCGAAAACCTCCTCGCTGGAAGAAGTCAAATCGCAGATCAGCTCGCAGCTGGAACAGCAGGCTTCGCAGAGCGCCTTCACGCGCTTCCTACGCAACTACAACGCGACCTGGAGGTCGCGCACCTTCTGTGCCGACGGCTTCAAGGTCAAACGCTGCGCCAACTACCCGGGCGAAGCCCATCCCGCCGAAGCCGACCCGGCCTGCTACGAAGCCAATCCCAAAAAAGCGCCGGAAGCCTGCCCGGCGCCGGTGATCCAGACCAAGCCGGCCAAGTCCGGCTCGGTGACCGTGCTCGCGCCCGAAGGCCAGAAACTCGCCCAGCGGCCGCGGCCGGCGGGTGAAGAACCGACGCTTCCCGAAGGCGCCCAACTGCCTCCCGGCGTCGTTCCCGGCGGGTAGCCCGGGCTCCGGCGGCGCGACTAGACTGCGCTCCTCCGTGAGCGCGATCACCGCAATCCACGCCCGCCAGGTTCTCGACTCGCGCGGCAACCCGACCGTCGAGGTCGAAGTCGCGCTCGAGTCCGGCGCCCGCGGCCTGGCGGCCGTCCCCTCGGGCGCCTCGACCGGAGAGTTCGAGGCGGTCGAGCTGCGCGACGGAGGTGACGCCTGGGCCGGCAAGGGGGTTTCGCGGGCGGTCGCCAACGTCAACGGCGAGATCGCCGGCGCCCTGCGCGGCATGGACGCCGCCGACCAGGCCGCCCTCGACGCGCGGATGATCGAGCTCGACGGGACGCCCAACAAGGGCCGGCTCGGGGCAAACGCGATCCTCGGCGTCTCGCTGGCGGCCGCCAAGGCGGCGGCGATGCTGGCGGGCGAGCCGCTCTTCCGCTACCTGGGAGGGCTCTACGGGACCGCCGAGCCCCGCCTGCTGCCGGTGCCGATGATGAACGTGCTCAACGGCGGCGCCCACGCCGACAACTCGGTCGACTTCCAGGAGTTCATGGTCGTGCCCGCTGGCGCCGCGAGCTTCTCCGAGTGCTTGCGGGTCGGCGCCGAAGTCTTCCACGCGCTGAAGAAGAGCCTGGCGGCGGCCGGTCACTCGACCTCGGTCGGCGACGAGGGTGGGTTCGCGCCCAACCTCGAGTCCAACGAGGCCGCCCTGCAGGCGGTGCTGGCCGGGGTCGAGGCGGCCGGCTACGAGCCCGGTCGGGACGTCTTCATCGCCCTCGACCCGGCGACGAGCGAGGTCTTCGAGGGCGGCTCCTACGTGCTCGAGCACGAGGGTCGCTCGCTCTCGCCCGCCGAGATGGTGGACTACTGGGAGAGCGCCTGCGACCGTTACCCGATCGTCTCGCTCGAGGACGGCATGGACGAAGAGGACTGGGACGGCTGGAAGCTGCTGACCGAGAAGCTCGGCGAGCGCGTGCAGCTGGTCGGCGACGACCTCTTCGTCACCAACCCCGAGCGCCTGCGGCGCGGGATCGAGCTCGGCGTCGGCAACTCGATCCTGGTCAAGGTCAACCAGATCGGAACCCTGACCGAGACGCTGGAGGCGATCCGCACCGCGCGGGAGGCCGGCTACACGACGGTCATCTCGCATCGCTCGGGCGAGACCGAGGACACGACGATCGCCGACCTCGCGGTTGCCACCGGGGCCGGGCAGATCAAGACAGGCGCTCCCTCGCGCTCCGACCGCGTCGCCAAGTACAACCGCCTGCTGCGGATCGAGGAGGAGCTCGGCGCGCGGGCCCGCTACGCCGGGCGCTCCACCCTGGCCGGGGCCCGGTCCTAGCGGCGGGCGGGACCGCCGGCCTGGGGCGGCGCAGCCGAGCAGAGCCTCCTCGCGCTAGGCTCCGCCGCGGGGGTGGCATGCGCACGGTGGAGGAGATCCGCCCGCGGCCCGGCCTCTCGGTGCCCGTGGTGCCGGTGCTGGACGAGGCCGGCGCTCTGGTCGAGGACGACCAGCGCGCGGTCGTCCGCCACGTGATCCAGGAGGGCTGGGGGGCCGACATCCTCTTCGCCGCAGGCACCACCGGCGAGTGGGACCGGGTCGGGAACGCGGTCCGCCAGCGTGTGATCCAGGTCTGTGGCGAGGAGGCGGCGAAGGCCAATGCCGGGCTCGATCCCGCGGCGGGCCGACCCGTCGAGGTGTGGGCCGGCATCACCGCCCCGACGCCCGGCGAGACGCTCGAGAATCTCGATCTCGCGCTCGCCACGCCTGGCGTGGACGCCGTGGTGTTGGCGCCGCTCTCGATCGCGGGGGTCGGCGATCCCGTGCGCTTCGTGATGCGGGAGGTGGCGGATCTGCTCGATGCGCGGCCGCGCCGCGTTCCGCTCTTTCTCTACGACAACGCCGAGATCGCGGTGGACCCGAAGATCCCGCACATCCGCACGCGACAGGTGAAGGCGCTCTCGCGCCTGGACTTCGTGCGCGGAATCAAGGTCTCGGCGCCCCGCAAGGTCCTCGGCAACTACACCCGCGCGGCGCGCCAGTTCCGCGAGCGCGGGGAGTTCGGGATCTACGTGGGAAACGCGCTCCTGATCTTCGAGATCTTCCGTCCGCCGACCGGTGCGTGGTCGGGACTGCGCGAGCGCTGGCTGCGCTGGTGGACCGGCGGAGCGATCCCGATCGGCGTGGTCGCCGGCCCGGCCAACGCGCTTCCCCGCGAATGGGCGCGCGGCTGGCAGGTGGCACGCGCCGGCGACCCGGAGCGGATCGAGCAGGTGCGAGGCGTGCTCGAGGCCTTCCGCGTCGCCACGCGCACGGGTGGGGGCCGCGCCACGATCGCGTGTCTGAAGCGAGCGCTCCGGCTCCAGGGCGTGATCGCGAGCGACGCGGTGGCGGCCGGGACGCCGCGGCTTCCCGCCCAGGAGCTGCTGCGCTTCGACGAGGCCTTCGCGCGGGTGCGCGAGCTCGCACGTGAGCGGATCGGCGCGCCGTGGGTCACCCGCGCGCCCGCCGATGCGCCGCGGCCGAGGTCCTTCGCGTGACGACCCAGGGCGCGGCGGGACGCCTCGACGTGGCCGGGATCGGCAGCATGGTGGTGGACCGCTTCCATCGTGCGCCCCGCATTCTCGGCGCCGACGAGAAGTGCATCCTGGAGCCGCTCCCCGGCGGCGGCCCGGCGACGCGGCTCGTGGGCGGCGTGGTGTTGAACCACCTCGGCTGGGCGGCCGTCCTCGGTCTGCGCACGGGGATCTTCGGTCGCCAGCCCGACGACGAGGACGGCCGCTTCCTGCGCGCCGCCATGGACCGGCACGGGATCG